>JAJFLV010000265.1 GCA_021772535.1 Opitutales bacterium
GCCATGGCGAAGTTTTTCTGGATGCGCAACTGAACCCTGATTTTCTCCTTTTTTGCCTTTTGAATTTCTTCAGGGTTCGATTCCGGAATCCGGACCAGTCGTTCCAGTTCTGTTGCGAATTTGTTTTTGCGGTCCAGCAAGGCAGCCAGGTTGAGAGCGGAAAGGCTCACGTATTGCCGTTTGGCGCCTAGCAGGCGGTCCAGGGGCAATCGCAGGCGCGTCTCCCGAAATGAGGCGGTGGGCCGGATGGTTTGCAGGTCGTCGGGATGGTTCTCGCTGCGTAGCTCGGCGGAGGCGTTCTTTAAGGTGAGGATGAGGGTGTCGGATTCCTCTTCGTAATCGAAGCGGCCCGTTTGGGCTCGGAGGACACGCAGGGCGCGGTATTCGTCGTCCAGTTCCCATATCCACAAATCGCCCAGTTCTCTGCCTTCCTTCGAGTCCACATAGAGGACGTAGCCGGGAAAATCCTTGATGAACGTGCGCTCGACGATGAACCGGAGGGGGTCTTCGCGCACCAAGTTGGCCAAAATGTCTTTGTAACGCGACTTGGCTTCCGGGGCGTAACGATTGTTAATGACAAGGGAGATAAAGATCCCAATTAGCGTCACTGCAAAGATCGAGGCCGAGAGCCGCCAGAGGGAGACCCCGGCTGACTTTAAAGCGACAATCTCGCGGCCTGCTGACATGCGCCCCAGAACCATAAGAATACCGGTCAATATACCCAGAGGAAGGGCATAGGAGACCACATAGGGAATCAGCAGAACGAGCAAATCGGCAAACATCTTGCCGGTCAATTGTCCGGCGGCCAAAAGACCGATAATCTCCTTCAAGGCGTTGCCGGCCAGCAGGATAAATACGAAAAGCCCGACCGCCGCGGCCGAGGACAGAAATACGGATTTGAAAATATAGCGGTGAAACAGTTTCAATCTTGAAGCCGGAGCCGGTTATTCATTACAACTTTGAATCGTTCCTAAAAGCGGGTTAATTGTTTAATTACCATTGACTGACATAACAAGCCTTCAACACACATCGCCATGAAAATCTCCATCGGTTCCGATCACGCCGGTTTCGAATACAAGGAAGCCATCAAGGAATTTCTGTCCGGCCTGGGCCACGAAGTCGTGGATTTCGGGACCGGCAGCAATGAATCGGTCGATTACCCCCGGTTTATCCGCCCGGCGGCGCAAGCGGTAGTCGATGGGCGTTGTGAAAGAGGGATCGTTCTGGGCGGCTCGGGAAACGGGGAGGCCATTTGCGCCAATCGCTTGCGGGGGATACGCTGTGCTCTTTGCTGGAACGAAGAGTCCGCTCGATTTTGCCGCTTGCACAACAACGCCAACATGATTTCTCTCGGCCAGCGCATGATGGACCTGGAAACCGCCCTGGCTATCGTTCGCATCTGGCTCGATACCGAATTTGAGGGTGGCCGGCACCTGGATCGGATCGCGTTGCTCGACGAAGATTAATTAAACGCCCTCTTAAAGGACGATAATGAAATTGGTCAGCCGGAGCAGGCGATCGCTCCAGCGTTTTTTATAGTCGATGGCCATGCCCAAATCGTAAATCTCAACACTTTCGGCGGAAAGTCCTTCGATCATTTTCAATTGGGCGAGATTGCCAGGACTGAAAGCGGCGCAGGATTGATCAAAACCCATCTGGAAGCCCCGGTAGGTTTTCTCCAACAATCCGCCCGCCACGTAGGCAATATCGATACCTTCGGCATTTTGCCCGAACACGACCCTCAGGCGTCCATCGGCGGCTGCTTTTTGAAAAAGCTCATGGTAAAAATTCCTGTGATCTTCGAGTAGAAACACACTTTCTCCGGCATCGTGTTTCCATGAGCGTTTTTCTACCTCCAGCACCCGGGCGAAGAGGGTGTCGCCATCCTGACCATTGCTCAGGAATTGAAAATGAAGTCCGGCTTTGTCTGCCTTGCCCATACTTGACATGAGACCGGCCCGAAAATGAGCCTTCCGGCGGCTCAAAAAACCTTCCAGTCCGCCTTCGAGGGAAGCCTGTAAGCAATCGATGCCGGGAAAGGACCATTGCAGTCGAAATTTTCCCATGCTGCTACGGATAAGGCCGTGCAGGATTGAAAACATGGGAACGCCGCCGAGAATTACATGTTCGAAATCGAACCGGTGTTTGTTGATAACCTCCTGCAAAAGCTGAAAGGACTTTCTCGGGTTGGGGCCAATCAGGGAGCAACTGAAACACCAGGCCGCTTCCACCGGCTGGAGCGCATTCGACAGGCTGTAAAAGTCGCCTGCCGCTAAGGTTACCCAATGGCCCTCCTTTTCATAAGCCAGCAAACGCCGGTCCGGGTGCAGGTGGCGGTGCGCAGATAAAATCCATTCACTGCCGGAACAGTAGGAGGCGATTCCGGGTGTGGCCGCCACCGCTGCATCGAATTCAGCCGTTCGACGAACAAATTCCTCTGATCCGATTTCCTGCACTCTCGGTCTTCTTTCAATCGAGAGAGAGCGACGGGTTAATGGAGAGAGTATGATCGCAATCGGGATGGATGCCGCTGGGATCAGCATAAGCGGCAAAAGCGATCATGGCTGCGTTGTCGCCGGTGTGCTCGGGACGAGCCAGAAAAAATGGCAGCCCGGCTTCTTCTGCCAATCGGCCAAAGGCAGAACGGAGGCGGCCGTTGTTGGCCACTCCGCCCGACAAACCGATGCTGGCAAA
>JAJFLV010000266.1 GCA_021772535.1 Opitutales bacterium
TGAAAACCGCATTCCCCTTGGAATCGAGGGAACTCCAGAACAGGTCGCAACGTTGATCACCGAGTTAGTCAAGAACGATCTTATAACTGGAGAAATAGTTTCTATCGACGGTGGATTGACGATGCGTATCGCTTAATCCTCCGAGCGTATCGCTTTAATCCTCGTCGTTAGTAACGGTGGGGATTTTTTTGTTGAAAGACGACACAATAAGTGCACCGAGGTGGGGGATCCACAGAATAGGCGTTACTTTACGTCCACCTAACTTATTAACTTTTGCAAATCCCGCTATTCACCCACAGATTCTTAGCGGTCGTGGATGGATCCATCCTCAAAACGGGGACCATGCCAGTGTTTTTCCACGTAAGGAGACTTTGCCGCCACGGCTTCGTCCAGATCGATACCTAAACCAGGCCGGTCCGGCGGAAGTGCGAATCCGTTTTCGTAGGTGACTGCCGACCCGAAGAAAAGGTCATCCCAGACCGGTTCCTCTGATTCTGCGATTTCGAGTATGGTAGCATTGGGAGTGGCTACGCAAAAATGCAAGGAGGCAAAGGTGCAAACTCGGCTGTTTGGGTTATGAGGCAGTATCTCGATGCGGAAAGTGTCGGCCAAGGCCGCAATTTTACGCATTTCCAGAATTCCCCCGCAATGAATGACATCGGGCTGGACATAATCAACCAGGTGCCGTGCACATATTTCACCAAACGCGTATTTGGTGAAGAGGCGCTCCCCGGTGGCCAACGGCACGGATGTATGGGCGCGCAAATGAGCCAATTCGCCCAGGTCCTCCGCCTGGGTAGGTTCCTCCACGAAATGGGGCCGGTATTGTTCCACCTGTTTGCAGAAATCCATTGCCATGGTCGTGGTGGTTTTACCGTGCAGGTCGATGCAAATGCGGAATTCGTCCCCAACCGCTTCCCTGATGGCTTTTACCTTGGCCACCGCGTCCCGCACTGCAAATTCCGGATCCATGATATTATTGGGGGTCATCAGCAGGTCGGATTTTCCCGCCGTAAAGCCTTCCTCTTTTGCCCTGAGCCAATTTGCAGCCACTTCTTCCGGGGTGTAGGCATGACCCGGATGCTTATAAATACGTACCTTGTCCCGGGCTTTTCCGCCGATTAATTGCCAGATCGGTTGACCCAAGGATTGCCCCAGAATATCCCATAGGGCGATTTCCACCGCGCTGATGGCGGTCATGATTATTGGACCACCCCGATACCGGGGGCCACGAAACATGGCTTGCCAATGGCGTTCGATTTCGGTCGGATCCTTGCCCACCAGGTAGCGTTTGTGCTCCATGATGGCATGGGCCATGGTCAATCCCTTGGAGGGAAAGGTTCCTTCTCCCAAACCGACGATTCCCTTGTTGGTATATATTTTGACGTAAACATAATTTTCGTCGGTTTCGGCTCCGGCATGGACGAGAAATGTTTTCAGGTCGGTAATCTTGAGATTGAGGGGCCGGGCTTTTTCCCTCACTTCGGCTAAAAGTTCGGAAGGGGTGGAAAGAGCGGTCAATGCGGCCATGGCTGATCCGCCCATTGATAATTTGAAAAAATTCCGTCTATTCATTTTAAGGTGAAAATCCTTTCCGAGTTTACTACGAGTAGAGAACCTATTTTAAATTCGATTAAAAAAATGGTGGTGGGAGCTGGATTTGAACCAGCGAACGGTTACCCGAACGGATTTACAGTCCGCGCCCTTTAGCCACTTGGATATCCCACCATATTGCGCTTCGCATGCGAATAATTGAAAGAAAGAGGGTAAATTAGGCCTTGCCCGTGGTTTGCCAAGTCTTTTTTGGCGATTTTCAACGAGTGGAACAAATTCTTTCGTTTTTATAAAACGCCCGATTCGTTGAAACTGTAGTAGCCTTTGCCCAGGGGATCGATTTGGGGCCGTCCGATAATGACGTGATCGAGAATTTCGATCTCCACTGTTTTGGCGGCATCGCGCAGAAGTCGGGTAATCTTAAGGTCTGCGCTGCTGGGGGAGGGATCTCCGCTGGGGTGGTTGTGGGCGCAGATGATGCTTGAGGCGCTCAACCGTATGGCTTCCCGGTAAACTTCGCGTGGATGGGCCAGGCTGGCAGAGGCTGTGCCGGAGGTGACTTCGATGCGTTTGATAAGATGGTTTTTTCGGTTTAGGCAGAGAACCCAGAATTTTTCCACTTCGAGGCCCGCGGCCAAAGGCGCGAAGTATTTGAAGACTCCTTCCGGGGTGGTAAAATTGGGCGGGTTCTCTTTATCGTCCAGGAGGATGCGTCGGGCCATTTCCATGACGGTGATGAGTTGAAGGGCCTTTACCCGGCCAATTCCTTTAAGTTTTTTAAAATCGGAATCAGACCAGGTAAGCAATCCTGCCAGAGAGCCAGCCTCAGAAATGACTCTGGAAGATAGTGAGAGCACATCCAGGTCTTTGCTCCCGCTGCGCAAAAGCATGGCCAAAAGCTCGGTATCGCTGAGGGCGCCGGGTCCGTGTTTTTCCAGTCTCTCCTGGGGGCGTTCGTTTACAGCCAGGTCCCGCAGGCGTAAAGGGGCAGGGTACTGTTTGTCCATAACCACCGGAAGCATAAGCGCGATGGCGGACTTTTGGCAAAACAATTAAAACCTTTCCGCCAAATCAGTGAAAATGAGGCTTTGAGCAGACAGGATAGGTTCTAGAAATATTTGACGTAGGCGTCCTTGCGAAGGCGCTCTTTCCAGCGTTTCTGGGCCTGTCTGGCCAGTTTCCCGGCGAGGATGTTTTCGATTTTATCGCGAACCTCATCCAGCGGCTGGATTCCCTCTGCTCGTCTTTCCTCGACGTAAAGAATGTAGAACTGCCGCCCGAGGGGAATGGGCTGGCTGTAGGTTTTAGTATCGAGAGAGAAAGCCACCAAGCTTAATTCTTCCCGCAAATCGGGCCGGTTGATCCAACCCCAGTCGCCGCCTCTTTTGCGCCGTGAATCCTGGCTGTAATTCTCTGCCACCTTATCGAAAGGAGCTCCCGAATTCAGTTCTCCCATGACTTTGTCGGCGGTTTGACGAAGCAGGTCGCTGCTTTCGTCGGCAAAGGGCTTGAGCATGATCAGGCGCAGACGAACGCTCTCCTCCTGATAGAAGTGGATTTTGTTTTGATTGTAAAAGTCTTCTATTTTCTCCGGGCTGATCTCCGATTGCGACTTGCGCATTTGCTGGGTCATTACGCTGACGATGATTTGCTCTTCCAGCTCTTTGCGAAATTCCCGGGGGTTTTTCCCTTCACTGCGCAAGCTTTCCAGAAATTTGCGTCGATCGTTGCCAAAGTCCTCGATCAAGATGCGGTCATATTCATTTTCAATATAGGAGCGAGGGATGGCGCGTTCTTCTTCACTATAGAAGTCTTTGATGATAAGTACCTTGTCGACAAGACTTTGTAAAACCTCGAGGTAAAGCTCCTCCATATTACGCTGAAATTCGCCTGCGTTTCTTGATTCCTGTTGGATACTCCCGATGAGGGGAGACATTTGCCGGCGAATCTCTTCGTAAGTAATGATGCGGTCTTCGACGGCGGCGGCGATGCCGTGCTTAAGGGGAGGTTCCCAAATGTTATGAGCCGTTTGCGCGGCAACCGGATTTAGAATCGCCGTCCCTGCCAAAAGGCAGAGGGCGATTCTTTTTTTGGAGGAATGCATTTTTTAAAAGCTCCTGTTATCCATTGACGAAATGGGCAAAGCAAAAATTTTTAATGGTAATGGAATATGGACTACTGGTACCTTAAAATAAGAGAAGGCAGAGAGGTCAAGGCGGTATTGAGACATTCAATTGCCGGAGAAGTTGCCGGAAATGGAAAAAATTCTTTAAGAGGGCGCCTAACACATTGAACAAAAACACCAAACATTCGGCACCAGGGAAGGCGATTGCGCCAATGGCGTTTATTCACGCTTAGATTGATGAACTTGAGAAATAGCCCTCGTTACATCTGCCTGTAGTGGCGAAATTTGAGAGTTTACAAACACTGGAATTTTAAGTCGGTTTTTCATAATAGTGAACATTAGATCATAATAAATTGCCATTTGCAAGTTTTTTTTCACAAAAATCGCATTTTAATATTTCTTGATATCCCACCTTAAGCATCAACAGGATAGGAGCAATCCCAACGTGATAATATTCAAAACCACGACTTTTCGCGACCTGATGACCAAAAAATATCCTCTTTCTCCCTCCACCCACTGACACCTGAAACCTTCATTCCCCATCCAGCATCTCTGATACCCTGAGCCTGTCGAAGGGCATCCAGTATCGATCTTTCCCCCCATCCAGCATCCTCTCATCAGCGGATAAAAACATCCACGACCGCTAAGAACCCGTGGGTGCATAATGGGCTTTGAAAAGCAAGAAGTTCGGTGATGTAAAGTAACGTCCTTTAGTGATTGTTACAAAATAAATCCACGCCGTTACTGACAACGAGGATTAAGCGATACGCATCGTCAATCCACCGTCGATAGAAACTATTTCTCCAGTTATAAGATCGTTCTTGACTAACTCGGTGATCAACGTTGCGACCTGTTCTGGAGTTCCCTCGATTCCAAGGGGAATGCGGTTTTCA
>JAJFLV010000267.1 GCA_021772535.1 Opitutales bacterium
GTCGGTTCGCTCGACACCTAGACCATCGGGGCCGCCCCAGTATATAAAAGAAGGAAGCTCCGAGGTAACGCCATTTTCACCGTTAGCCACAACCAAGTCCGTATGACCGTCCCGATCAAGATCGACGATCCGGCTCATCCAACCACTGTCAGCGGACATCTCCTTGCGGGTCCAACTCTCGCCCTCGCCCTTGTCCTGATGCGTATAAACGTGTGTCGGCCCGCGTTCGATATAATCGTGCGAATTGGCCAGCACCAGATCGACGTAACCATCGTTGTTAACATCCAGCCGGTGAATCATCTCGATGACGCCGTTGGCGTTAACGTAAAGATTGCTCCCGCCGTCCTCGAACTGCCCCTTGGCAAAATCCTCGAGGCCCCGATGAACCCACGCTCGCTCGCCAGCAAGAGTCGGGTGACTGGCAAAAACTAACATTGCAACCAACGAATAATAAATAACCGGAATCTTCATTTCTTTTCCTTTCAGGAATTCAAAATTTTTCATATAAATATTATGATAGGAATCGTTAAAATTCCTGGCCTCTGGAGCGGAGCTTTCGAGCGCATTTTGCTTATTTCAATACGCTGTAACAATTCCTAATTTCTGGTATGGACCAGTGACCAGTTCAGTAGGGAATTGAAGGAGATATACTGTATTGCCCCCAATGTTTCAAACGGCTTCTAATGGGCGGGTGAAACATTGGGGTTCTTTGGCCTTGGGGTTGTCCCTTCCAGCATCCGCTTATCCAGCTTGCTTACTTTGGACTAGATTCGCAACTTCGTGGAAAAACAGGTATATATAATCAATATACCACCATCGGTCACGAATCAAGTGATGCCCCCTTTATATTCCCAGTCTGGGAAATTTCGCTCAGCTTCCTCAACCTGACCGATGAGCGCAACTGGTCACACAACGGAGACGAATTCGGTAACAACGTCTTCATCGCCCGCCAACTGCCCTTGCGCATGGAGGGCCTCCTCACCATCCATTATTGACCCTTGACCCAGGCTTTTTTTCAAACTATATTGAAATAAGCTTAAATATTGGAAGAAAAATTGATGACTCGCGCGCAGAAACTGTGTCATGAGGTAGGCAACAATTAAAGTATATTACAACAGTCGTAAGAATAAAGACTTGATTTTTTTATTACCCTCGGAAATGAAGAAATTGTATGATGACTATAACCCGGTCATCGACCAGTTTACAGACATGTCTGAAGGTGACCTTTCAGGTCTTTTGGAATGATGAAAAGGTTAATGCTAGCGGTTTTGCTTCTGAACGGTTGTTCTGGTGAAAATCAAGAGGGATCAATGAGTTCGGATTCCTCTGATAAGACCGCTCTTATCGAAGGTAATGTTGTCTCGTTCAAGCCGTCGCCAGTTCTATCCAGCAAGGAGTTTGTTACGAGCATTGACATTAAAGACATAGACCTGGATGAAATTGAAGATTTGCTTTTTAAGTTAAATCACCACAAACTTCTCCATCCAGACGAGCAATCGAAAGTGGCTCGTGATCTTGAAGCTGCATTATTGCAGTTTGGTTTAAGTAAGCAACTGAGTGAGGACCGCGAGGCGTGTATATTGATTTTAAAATCGATTAAAGAAGAAGCCAGCAAGCTTTCTGAAGCGCCTATAATTGATCTTGATGATGAATCAAAGAAGAATTGAAGAGTGAATGGCGAGAGAGGATGAGAAACGAAACTGTGGAAATTAAAAGCAAATTTCGGTCTATTGCTTTGGCAATCCTTCTTGTGCTGATTTTATCTGGCTGTTGCAAACCAAACGAAGCATCCCATTCTGAGGACGGAGTATTAGTGCCTGTTGATTGGTCAATGTGGATCCAGCCAAAATTGAATGTCATCATCCGAGAGAGTAATCTGGAATGGTTAAAGAATGCTGTTGAAGCTAATCCGGGGTTGGTTCACGAAAAAGCTGCCAACGGAAGCGGGTCTGCTATTTTTGAGGCTGTAAGATTAGGCAACCTGGAGATTGTCAGCTATCTGGTTGAAAACGGTGCAGACGTTAATGAAAGTCTCGTTAAAATATCCTACCGATCCCCAAATATACCCGAATTGGATATGAGAGGCTATAGCCCGATCCATATGGCTGCCGAACACGGTAATTTAGAGATGGTACGATTACTAAAGGATCTTGGAGCAGACATCCGAAGGACTTATTCTGGCAAAACAGCATTACAGATTGCCGAAATAGGAGGATATGCAGAGGTAGCTGACTATCTGAATAAAATTCTGAATGAGGAACTGCAGCCGTAGAAGGAGAAAACGGATGCAGAATTTTATCAGATATCATTCCGACTAGCTCGGTCCTGGCGCTTAAGACAATAGCTCGAGCGAACTACCTTGTAATCAATTCGCTATCAAATAGACGGTGGTGATAATTGCGGCGACGAAGGCCCAGCCTATGAGAAAACCGATCATGGATGTTTTTGAGGGTATGGGAATCTCCAGGCTTGTTTGGGGAAAAAAAACGCGGCGCGGAGCAGGCTCTTTGCCTTCGGGCAATCTGCACACCTCGGTGGTTGCCTCTTCTTCGGTAACGGGTGTCCGGGCCAGTTCAAAATAGCGGTTGAGACGCTCTTTCGGGACGGGTTTGGAAATCAGACTAACGAGGATGCCGGCCAATGTTCCCGATACCAAATAGAAGAGCATTTGCCAGGGGAGATAAATTTCCAGGATGTCGCTTTTGTGGACAGTCAATTGCAGAAAATCCGAAAAGGGGAGTCGGTCGGTAAACTCGATAAAAAACGATTTCGTGGATAGCCACCACATAAAGAAGGCCGTAATTGTCGAAGCCCATGCGCCCGCCGAGGTCATCCTGCGCCAGAATAACCCCATCCAGAAGGCAATCCCCATCATGGGAGCGATTTTCCAGAAAATTTCCAGACCGGCGATTACATTGGGCAGCCAGTAAGTAAAGGCG
>JAJFLV010000268.1 GCA_021772535.1 Opitutales bacterium
GCTGGATGCTTGGCAAGATCATCAATTTTGGGGAAATCTTTTCTGGCTCGGGCCAGGAGGGCATCGGGATTGTTCTCCATAAGATAGATTTTCATGCGCCAAACCTGTTCACTGGGCGGAGCGTTTTCCGGTTGCCACTTAGGCGAGGTGTGGAGGCAGTCATGCCAGGCCTGTGACATAGTATCTGCTGAGTCTTCGGCCAAAGCCACCAGGTATTTGCGATCGCGTGAAACCGTTCCGATTATAGGGACGGTATAGCGGTCGGAACTGGTATCAGCCCAACTGTCGGGTCGAGGTTTGCGAGGCGTTTTCCACACTCCCACATACATCTGCACCCAGGGAGGGTTGTTTTCTTTGTCGTCAGAGGGTCGGGCAGGTATTTTGCGCCGTTCGGTGTTGAGCAGGAAGGTGAGCCCTTTTTCCGAAAAGATAAAGCATCGCTCCACGAATTCAGGATAATTATCGGTGGCTGGTTTTTCGCTTTTGAAACGCGGAGACCTTCTCAATTGAAAGCAGATATTGGGAATGGGCAACTCTTGCGGCAGGCTTTCCGCATTGCTGGGGTCGGCAAGCGGCGTGACTATAAATTCAACCGCTCCAGATGAAGGAATTACCTCGGTTTTGAACCGGAAAACATGCTCCCCACGTTTGACACGATGTTCCATTTCGACAATTCCGCCCTCAACCGCCCCGGCACCGATGAACTCGATATCCGGTATTTCATAGCACCAACTATCACAAGTGAAACCGGGCAATTCCGGAAAACCAGCGGACACATACAGATACTCGCTTTTCTGCCAAACCCCCAGAGTCGGAATCCGTCGTGGATCCGGATTAAGTGAATGGGCGCTCACGAGTTCACGGATGAGCGGCTTGATTGCCAGTGGTGTTGTTTTGGCATTGTTGCTTTGATAAATACTGTCGACAAAAAGGTATCCATGGGGATCACCGCTTCGATCATCCACAATCTGGATTTGGGCATTCTGTCCAACGAGACTCGAAACATCCCAACTCATCCACTCCATGCTTTCAAGATTGGTGGGGAGAGCGGATCTCACGAGTGTGGAGTTGCTCAGCAAACCGACGTAAATATCACTCGCTTTGCCGCCGCCGAGGAGAAAATTAATATACCGTCTTTCGATCACGAAAGGAGGCGAAGTTAATTCTCCTTCCGACCTGTGTCCTCCAAAAAAGCTGCTGGCGAACCCCCTGCCCTCAAATCCATTAATTTGGGGCCTGGATTTTGCATCTACACGAGTCGGACCCGCGCCAAAAGCCTCCCCATCGACTGCCCATTGGCCAAAATCGTCCTCTTCAAAATCGGCAATGAGAATATCTGCATCTTGCCCTGGCGAAGCAATAAGCCGCAGAAAACCAATCACAAGGAAAGTTATTAGTATTATAATTACCTTTTTCACACGTCCGATAATTGGCTTGAAATTTCCGGCGGCAATTCAACTTTATCAAAGAATCTCTTCATAATTGTAAGCCAAATATGATCATAAAGGGAAGAGATTTTTCAAGTTGTTCTCTATACTTCATGGGTAACCTCAAACACCAATACTGCCAAATTGACAAATTGGCTAAATAAACTTCCCTATTGCAGCAAATGCTCCTGGACGGGAACTTCGTGATAGAGGGTATCCAGAATTTCACCGATGAGGTAGAGAGAGCCGGTGGCGACGAGGGTTTCACCGTCTTCTCCTTCGGAGCAGTAACCGGGAAAGGGAAAGAGAGTCCTCACTTGGGAATTGCGTACTCTGCCAGAAAAATCGCCGGGGATAGCTTCGCGCAGCATCTTGAAGGTGGCGGCACGCGGCTGGGTCGGCTTGAGGAGGATGATCTCCTGGGCATAACGGGCGACAACCGGCATAATGACCTTCGCCCGCTCCGGCCCGAGCATGCCCGTCATAATGGTTGGTTTGCGGCCAGTTTGCAGCACCAATTCTTCAAGGTTACCGGCCAACAGTTCGGCGCCTTCCTGATTGTGGGTGGTGTCGAGAATGATTTTCTTATTTCCTACCAGGTGTTCATCCCATCGGCCCGGCCAGTTGACCTGTTGCAGAGATTCCCGGGCAAGCCGCTCATTGACTGGAAAACGATTACAGAGCAATCGCGATACGAGCAGAGCGGTGGCGGCATTGCGGCCCTGGTAATCACCGTGCAGATTGGTTGGAGGGAAATTATGCGGTGAGGGTTTGCCAAAATAATCACAAATGTTGTGGACGGGAGCATTTCTTGCCCGGGCAATGTCGCGGATGGTGTTTTCCGCCTCCAGTGGTAACAATCCTAGGACAACCGGACATCCTTCCTTGATGATGCCGGCCTTTTCCCGGGCAATGGAGGCGAGGTCTGTGCCCAAAAGATTGGTGTGGTCCAAGCTCAGAGAGGTGATGACCGAAATTTCGGGTCGCACTATGTTAGTAGCATCCAACCGACCGCCCAGACCGGTTTCAATGATCCCAATATCGACTTCCTCGGAAGCGAAACGCATAAAAGCCATGGCGGTCATGAACTCAAAGAACGAGGGATGGTCATCGGGATCGATACTGGCCAAATCATCGGCCAGCGATTTGAGTTCGAGAGTGTAATTTAAAATTGAATCCGGTTCGAGAATTTCCCGGTTTACCTGTATGCGCTCACCCTGAAAAACGAGGTGGGGTGAAGTAAAAAGACCGGTTTTGTAACCATTGAGACGATAAATAGCCTCGAGCATAGCGCAGGTGGAGCCTTTGCCGTTGGTCCCTGCGACATGTATGATGGGATAGCGGCGCTCCGGGTGGCCGATTTTTTTAGCCAGCAATTTCATACGGTCTATGCCGTATTTAGCGCCGTGGTGCTTCAGGCTGTAGAGGTATGCTTTGGCTTCTTCGTAATTTCGAATTGGGGGCATAGGTATAAGAATAGGACTAAGACAATCTGCCGATTGGGTCACAGAGGAGAGGCCATGTTCTCTTTACTGTTATTTGAGAACAGCCGATTTGCGGCCACAATGAAGGGCCGAAAGCAAGGTGATGAGTCGCTGACGTAATTTCAACCGATGAACGATTTGATCGACTAACCCATGTTCCAACAGAAATTCAGCCGTTTGAAAACCATTGGGCAATTCTTGCCGCGTGGTTTCTTTGATCACTCTCGGTCCCGCAAATCCGATAAGAGCCCTCGGTTCGCTTAAAATAATGTCTCCCAGAGTAGCAAAACTGGCCGTCACACCACCAAATGTAGGGTTGGTTAAAACAGATATGAAAGGAACACCTATTTCCTTCAGACGGGCCAGGGCGGCGCTGGTTTTAGCCATTTGCATAAGACTGAGGATTCCCTCCTCCATGCGGGCTCCGCCGGAAGCGGAAAAAATAACCAGGGGAATTTTTTTAGCTACCGCAATCTCCACCGAGCGGGTGATTTTCTCTCCCACCACCGAACCCATGCTAGCCCCACGGAAACGAAAATCCATGACCGAAATTGAAACCGGTATCTTGCCGAGTTTTCCAATGCCGCAAATGACGGCGTCGTTCATTTCCGTTTTTTTCTGGTCTTTATCCAGTTTCTCCCGGTAAGAGGCTAAACCGCGAAAATTGAGAACATCGACTGGTTTAAGCATTTTGTCACACTCTTCAAAGGTCCCTGGTTCGAGTAAACTATCGATCCGGGATCGCGCTTTAAGAGGGAAATGGTACCCGCTTTTGGGCACCACCATGAGATTTTTTTCCAGTTCCTTGTGGTAAACAATTTCTCCGGATAAAGGGCAACGGGTAAACAAATCCTTGGGAATGTCCCGCTTCCTCAAATCGACGGTAACTGTGGAATAACGCGGTTTTTTGAAAATTGCCATGGCAGTTTTTAAATTGTGGTTGAAAAGTGAAACGCAAGTTGGAGATTGCCGCAAGAGCGAATAGCACCCCTGAGAAGAAAGCATTTTAGCCGTGTGCGAGGGTTAAAACGGACAATCGATCTGCGCCAGCCTCCCGCAACGCCTTGCAACAGGAGTTAAGGGTGGCTCCAGTCGTAAATACATCGTCAACAACTACATATTTCTTATTGGCGGCAATGGTCGCGCCCGGCTGCAGAGCAAATGCTCTCTCCATGTTTTTTATCCGTTTTTCCCTTCCAAGGGGTGTTTGCGAGGCAGTATCGAGAACTCGCTGGAGGAGGGTTTCCACCGGTATGTTACCTATAACTTCCGCAATACAATGGGCCAAAAGGACGCTCTGGTTAAAACCGCGCTCTCGCATTTTTCGCGAATGCAATGGGATCGGCACGAGGATCGCGCCATTGAGAAATTCAGGCAAATCTCCGGCTTCAAGAATGAGGCGTTTAAAATCTCCGAGTAAATAATGAGCCCTGTTGTATTTAAGTTGATGGATTAATTCTTTCCCTACAGCCCGGTATAGAAACAACGTACGACCTTCCTCAAATACCGGGTCCAGCTCCACGCAATGCGGGCAATTTCGGCTGCTTTCCACCATGCCATAAAAAGGAAACCCGCAGGTTGAGCACCAGGGAGGTTCCACCCGGTACAATTTGCCCTCGCATTCCTGGCAAATGTAATCGAATTTTTCGCCCGCCACCAGATTGCCGCAGTTAAGGCAATCGCGCGGATAGACGAGATCCAGAACCCGGTCCCATGCACCCTTGGCCACATCCGGCAGCGCTGGTTTAATCTTCATGCTCACTCTTTTGGACCCAATTTTTCAGCAGCCCCAGACATAGCAGTCCGAGTAAAATGGAGGCGAAATACCCATCGAGGAGGATTCCGCTGCCCCAGAATTCATTCGATGTTTCTCCTGGTAGATTGAAGCATTTATCGTAAATACTGCGAGCAAGGACAATACCGCCATGAAATCCGACACAGGGCCACAGTGAACCTGTCCGTAAAAACAACAAGCATAGAACCATTCCGAAGAGGAAGAGGTTGAGAAACCGGACAAAATCGAAAGTCTGCCCTATACTGAGCAATGTCCAAAACCCTACATAAAAACCGCTCCCCAGATTGACTGCGGTCGATTCATCGTCCCAAATTTCCTTCGGGATTTTTTTAAAATGAACATAAGCGAAAAACAGTGAACTCAATAATACGGCAGGCATCGGCTTCAGCGCCGTGTAAAACATTCGCAAGATCATACCCCGGAAAACGGCCTCTTCAAGGACACCGATCAATAGAGCGGAAAGGATGGCGATCAGCAGGGTTTGCAAACCTTTTGCCAAGGTTAAACTCGCTTCGTATTCGACGCCGAGAAACAGGCCCTGCCCTGCTCCGGCAAAAAGGATAAGCAATACTCCATAAGCGGTCCATCTAAGAGCCGGACTGTAACCATGAGTATTTCCGAATCCCAGATTTTTGAACGAAAGCAGACCGCAGCGTCTAAGCAGCCAGGGCAGCAACAGGATGACCGGAAGCCACCGGAGGCGGTCGAAATAGCGGGGAAAATCTTTTTCCGCCAGGTAGCTGTTTAGCCGATTGGGGAAGGATTCGGACCAGAATTGGATAGCCAAATAAACAAAAGGGCTGAGAACGGCCGCAAATAGAATCGCCCCGAAATAAACCAGAATCAAAAGCCGGACTCCCTGCCAGGAATACTCTTTCCCGTCTAACCCAAAAAGCAGGAAACTCCGTTCTCTAGGTACCCGCATAGCTTTCCTCAAGTGTTCTTTCCTGCGAGGTTCGAGTCAAGGGGCTTGTCGAGTGATGGAAAACTCAAGGCTGTTTGTAAACTACGCCGCCTTTCATGACAAAACGGACCGACTGCAATGTGGTTATATCTTCAAGCGGACTCGACTCAACGGCTATAATGTCGGCCAGACGTCCTTTCGAGATGAGCCCACGGTCATCGACTCCCAGTAAGTCGGCGGCATAGAGGGTGGCTCCACGTATCGATTCGATTGCTGCCATTCCCCGGTCAACTTGTGCGGCAAATTCCATTGCATTGTCGCCGTGAGGAAAAACCGCTGCATCCGTTCCGAAGGCCATATTGACACCGGATTTAATAGCCATCTGAAAACTTTTCTCCACCAGCGGCTGCAAGTATTTCTCCTTTTCCTGAAGCACAACCGGAAGGGATGAAATGTCGAGTGCTTCGTTCAAATACAGATTCATAACCAAGTAAGCGCCGGTCTCCTTCAATAAACGAATGGCCTCCTCGTTCAGGATCGACCCGTGATCGATGGAATGCACGCCGGCGCGAAGGGCATTAATGATCCCTTCCGTCCCGTGGGCATGGGTGGCAACCTTGAGGCCGTGACGCTCTGCTTCCTCAACAACTGCCCGCAGTTCCTCGACTGAGTATTGGGGCGCTCCCACCGGCCCTTCAAACGAAAGCACACCGGCGGTGGCACAGACCTTGATAACTTTGGCTCCATGCTTTATTTGATACCGGACAGCTTTAAGCACCTCATCGACCCCGTCCGCGATGCCTTCTTCGGGCCCTCCTTCCAGAACTCCCGGGGCGAATCCGGTGATGTCACAATGCCCACCAGTAATGCTGATGGCATGTCCCGCCGGAAACATGCGGGGACCGTCGACCAACCCGCTGTCAATCGCCCGCATCAGAGCGATGTCTGGAAGACCGCGGAACGACCCCACATCCCGCACGGTGGTGAATCCGGCCAGTAATGTGAGCCTGGCGTTGCGTGCGCCTCGCAGAGCCCAATCGGCAGCGGTCTCCTTGACCGGCTGGTAGATCCAGTCCCCAGCGCTATCGATGTCAATGGTCAGGTGCGTATGCATGTCCATAAGACCCGGCAATAGCGTCATTTCACCCAGATCGATGCTTTCCACTCCATCTGGTAACCTCTCGGGATTGACGGATTGTATTCGGTCACCTTCCACTACAATAATCGCTGGAGACACCATTTTCCCCGACTCCACATCCAGCATATGGGCGGCTTCCACAATGCGGACTTCTCCTTGCGCAAAAAATCCCGGCAATTGGTGGACGAATAAAGTAGCCAGGGTAACGAGGGTCTTGGTTTTCATGGTAATTTTGCCTGTATTTATTTTCTAACTGAGGAAATTCCGGGTTCGTTTTCAGGCTCTGGGGTGCGCTTTTTTATGGGCTTCCTTGAGCCTTCCGGTCCCGACGTGGGTGTAGATTTGGGTAGTGGAAAGACTGGCGTGGCCGAGTAATTCCTGAACAAGGCGCAAATCAGCGCCATTGTCGAGCATGTGTGTGGCAAAGGAGTGGCGGATTTTGTGGGGAGACAAATCCATCGGCAATCCGGCCAGGGCCAGATAGTTTTTTACCATAATCTGCACCTCCCGCACCCGCATTCTGTTTCCCTTTTTACCGGTAAAAATGGGGTCGTCAAATCCATGGGCTGCGGCGTATTGCTCACGGTGATTGAGCAGGCACTTGATTGCTCGCCGCCCCAGGGGACAAAGCCGTTCCTTCCCGCCCTTGCCGGTGATGCGGGCAATGCCCCGGCTTGTCTCGACCATGCCGTAATTCAATCCGGTCAACTCGCTCACACGCAGCCCTCCGCCATAAAGGATCTCCAGAACAAGCTGGTCGCGTGAAGCTTCCGCCGGCTTGATGCCCCCATTTTCTTGCAGGAGCAAGGGCGCTTCCAGCAGCTTCAGTATTTGGTTACGGGTCAGAATTTTGGGTAAACTTTTTCCAAGTTTGGGGAGAGTCAATCCTACGAACGGGTTGCTGGAGACCCTCTTGTTTTTAACGAGATAATTGAAAAGTGATCGCAGTGCGGAGACATGGTTGTGAACCGTTCGGGGAGAAAGACCTCTTCTGCTCTCAATGACGTAGTCCCTCACGTTTCTTTGGCGGATCATTTCGACTTCACCACTCCATTTTTCACGTCGTAACCACGTAAAAAATTTGACCGCGGCATGGCAATAATTGCGTGTTGTGTAGGAGGAGTATCGTTTTTCCAAAGCCAGATAATCGAGAAACCGCTCCACCCAATCCCGTTCCGGCAAGGCCAGTTCCTTGACAGGGTCCGCTCGCATGAGTCGGGTCAGTCCAGGCCGAGCACTTTGCGGCCTTCGGGCGAAATCATGTGGGGGGTCCATTGGGGGTCCCAAACGATATCCACCTCCGCTTCATCCACGCAGGGTATGGCTTCGACCTTGGACTTGGCGTCGGCCGCAATGGTTGGCCCCATTCCACAACCATGCGCCGTCAGTGTCATCTTGATGCCGACTTTGTAACGGTCCTGGCCAGGGTCGGGATCATCCACTCTCAGATCGTAGATTAATCCAAGGTCGACGATATTGATCGGGATTTCGGGGTCGAAACAAGTGCGCAGGGCATCCCAGATCATTTCCTCACGGAACGGTTCACTCTCGTCGCCTGCCGTATCCGGCCCTTTAGCCAGACTTTCCGCTATTTCCGCCCCCAAAGCATCCGCGTCCTCTTTGCCGATGCGATAAAGCCCGCTGGCGCTGCGCACGGTCAACGATCCTCCCAATGCCTGGCTGATTTGCACAGGCGTACCGACCGGCAAGATCACCTCATCCCCGGCAGGAATCAAGGTTGCCTTGCAATCGCGCTGCAGAGTTCCTTCCCAATCGTCCATGGTATATGATTCCTTCAAGTCTTGTCTTTGTCAACCGGCGGAAGATCCATTATTGTTTGTTTAGCTAATAGGACAAAATATCGAAGGGTAGCCGTGCATATATTCCCAGTGGATCGTTAAATGCGTCTAACAACCGCCATTCCTCCCGCACCAATCGCCCTATTTGGGACACCGGGTCCAGCCGGGACAACGGTTTGCTTTTCCTTCCCTCTTCAATTATCATCCGTAATAATTTATCCATCTCGGACTCCTCCGGCATTTGCATAAGTCTCCAGTTGTCCCCCAATCCGGCCAGCGCCGCCGCTTCATTAATGGCATCGTCGAGACCCCCGATCTGATCGACCAAGCCAACCTCAAAAGCGTCGATTCCGGTCCACACGCGTCCGCTGGCGATCTTTTCAACCTCCGCGGGCGAGAGATCGCGGCCCTTAGCCACCTTTTCAATAAATTGCTCATAAAACCAATCCGTGAATTCCTGAATTTTGCCCATCTCGGCCGGAGATTTTGGCCGCGAAATCGTCATAATATCGGCAAAGGGAGATGTTTTCACCCCATCGAAGGTGACGCCATGCTCATTGGCGATTTTCTCAATATTTGGAATCAGGCCGAAGACGCCGATGGAACCGGTTATGGTGGTTTCCTCTGCAAATATCTTCTTGGCCCTGGCGGAAATCCAGTAACCCCCGGAGGCGGCGTAACCACCCATGGATACCACCACCGGTTTTTCCGCCCCGGCTAAAGCTACTTCCCGTTCGATCACCTCTGCTGCCTGTGCGCTCCCCCCGGGACTGTTCACCCGCAATACGATCGCTTTGACCTCCTCGTCATTGCGGGCCTTCCGAAGTTCCCGCGAAAGACGGTTTCCTCCCGCTCTTTGAGGATCGCCCTCGCCACCGACAATGACTCCCTCCACATAGACGACGGCGATCTTGGGGCTTCCATTTTCCGCAATATTTACCACCCAATCGTTTGCTTCTTTGGCGTAGTCGAAAAACTTCACCTGGGTAAAGCTTTCCTCTTCCTCGTCGTAATCGGCGATTTCCGTCAGCTTTGCCAGCACCTCGTCGAAATACCCAAGCTCATCCACAAGGCCCGCTTCAAGCGCTTTTTCCGCCGAAAAAACCGCCACCGTATCCGATAAATGCCGCAATTGCTCCAACTCCAGTTGGCGGTCTTCCGCAATATCTTGCAAGATCGAGCCCCACAGGCTTTCCAGCAACACCTCCATTTGCAATGCGCTCTCCGGACTCATGCTATCGCGGGTGAAAGTCTCCACTGCGGACTTGAATTCTCCCACCCGTGAAACCTGTACGCCGACCCCGTATTTTTTAAACGCGTTGCCAAAGAAGACCGGATTCGCCGCCAGACCCTTTAATATGACAAATCCATAGGGGTTCAGAACAACCGTGTCCGCCGCCGACATCAGGTAATAATCCCGCAAGGAAGGATCATCCAGATAAGCCACCACCAGTTTGCCTGCACCTTTAAAACGCTTGATTGCTGCGCTCACCTCCCGCAAGGCGGAAAAACTGGA
>JAJFLV010000269.1 GCA_021772535.1 Opitutales bacterium
CCCCGCGGAACTTCCACCGGAACTGCTTCCTCATCGCCATAAGGAAATCCGAAGGCTTCGCTGGCGCAGTCGAAGCGTTCGTCGTTATGCGGATAGAGCGGCCACAAAACACCCGGGCGGTGGGAGCCGGGGATGACCCACAGGCAGCCGTTGGTCACCGTGGCGTCATCCAGGGCGATCCAGGCCCCGCAGAGGGAGCGGTCGCGGGTGGGAATGAAATCCTCGTCCTGGTGCCAGGCCTGTCCGGGTTTACCGGCGGCCTTGATGAAAAGCATCGACTGCATGCACTTTACATTTGGGCCAATGACTCCCGTCAGCACATCCACTATCGATCGATGTCCGAGGACCCCATGGATGAGCGGCGAAATCTTGTGCGCCTGGTGAATGCAGAGGAATCGCTCCAGCAGGCCAAGATCGTCAAGTTGGCTTAGTTCAGGGTCCCCCGTGGCGTCCCGCGGTGTATCCGTGGATTCATCGAAAGATTTGGTCACCACGGACCCTCGGCGGCCCCGGCAGATGGCAATCGTTTCCCGGTTGAGTTCTTCGACTTCATCCGATTTGAGACCATCGACGACGACTAAGTAACCGTTTTCTTTGTAAAAAGCGGCCGAATCGGAACCGATCCGGTTGGAGGTGTAATAACCTGATTGCATCGATTTCTACCTGTAAAGATAGCAAAAACTATCGCAAGCAAAAGATCGGCAAAGATGAAGGCGATTGGAACTAAGACGCCCTCTAAGGGATTTAGCTGAGAGCCCCCGCGATGGTGGCGGTCATGAGGGTGGCGCAGGTTCCCGCGATTACGGCCCGAAACGCCAAATTGGCCAGGTTCGACCTCTGCTTGGGGGCCAGCACCGAAATGCCCCCGATCTGAATCCCCATACTGGTAAAACTGGCAAACCCGCAAAGGGCGTAAGTCGCTATGAGGATGGATTTTTCGTCCGTCAAATGCCCGGCATCGATCAATTCCTTGAGATGCGCATAGGCTACAAATTCGTTCAGAACGAGTTTCTCCCCGAAAAGCTGCCCAACCACCAGGATGCTATCCGGGGCTACCCCAACCAGCAAAGCGACCGGGGCAAAGACCACTCCGAACAGAAATCTCAGTTTAAGCCCCTCGAATAGTCCATCGGTTTGCGCAAATATGAAATCGTTGATATGAGTCCATGACCCGATCCACTCCAACGTCATGTAATCCAGCATGGCCATGAGGGCCAGGAAAACCAGCACGATGGCGCCGACATTCACCGCTAACCGGATGCCCTGGCCCGTTCCCGTGGTTATCGCATCGAAAAGGTTGATCCCGATTGCTTCCCGGGAAATTTTCAATTCCGTATCAATCTTCTCGCTTTCCGGGAGAAACATTTTAGCGCAGATAATGGCGCTCGGCGCCGCCAGGATGGATGCGCTGATGAGGTGTGCTCCAATCTCAATCTTTTTTGCAGCATCGTCGCCCCCCAGAATCTCGATATAGGTGACCAGCACCGCTCCTGCCAGGGTGGCAAATCCACCCGTCATGAGGCAGAATATCTCTGACCGGGTCATGCGCTCCAGATAAGGCCGGATTATCAGCGGAGCCTCGATTTGCCCCACAAAAACGTTTGCTGCCACCACCAGGCTTTCGGCGCCCGAAAGGTGCATCGTTTTTTTCATGATCCAGGCAAAGACAAAAACGATCCGCTGGAGAATCCCCAGGTAGTAGAGTAGCGATGTCAAGGCGGAGAAAAAGACAATCGAGGGCAGCACCTTGAAGGCAAAGAGAGCCCCGATCGAACGATTCTCCGGCAGGATTCCAAAAACGAAAGAAGATCCCGCTACCGAAAAATCCAGCAGTTGACGAACAAAGGAGGACATCCACTCAATCACTTCAATGACCACTGGGACCTTCAGAACCAAAACCGCGACGGCCATTTGCAACCCGAAACCGCCTGCCACCAGCCGCCAGTTGATATTTTTGCGGTCGCTGCTGGCAAAATATAGAAAGGCGTACAAGCCGGCCAGCCCGATAGCCCCGCGCAACAAATTCACCACCGTCTCCATCGTCATGGAATCAAAGATTGAACCAATTCGCTGGTTTCAACAAGAACACAAATAACGGAATGACCGGCGGGCGAAAACTCAAGCGTCACCTTCGATCGTAACGAGTTGCCCGACTACTGCCCTTTGACCTTGACCGGAACATATTCATCGGCCCCAAGATCGATGTTGGGAGAATAACGCGGCTGCCCGTCAATGTCGTCGGAGGCAAAATCGGCATACAAGCCCCGGTTGATACATTTCGAATCCGGTGCCAGGTGAAAGGTCGGAATGATTTCCACCGCGGTATTTTCCTCCAGTGGGAAGTTCCCCCACACTGTTATACGGTTGGCATCGTTATCCACAACCAGGGACCACTCTTCCCCCATTCTCATCACACGATCCCGCAGAGATCCCGGCTCAAGGTTTCCAGTCACCGAAACAACCGTCTGAAAGCGGTTTTCCAGGAATCGGGATTTCCCTGTCTCAAGAGTTAGCCCGTCATCGAGAAAACCAGGTTCGATGTTGTAGGCCGTGTAGGAATTTCCAAAACCGCCTTCTACCAGATTATAGGACAAATCGACCCAGGGCTCCAGTCGGATTTGATCCGGTTCGTTGCCGTAAAAAATGTTATTCCTCATCACCAGCGGCTGCAGGTAAGGGTTCTTGAAATTATAATGAGCCACTGCCCCGGCGGTTTTTCGGGCCTTGTTGAACACCACCGTGTTGTTGACCGCATAGAGCCAGCCGTGGGTTCCGCCAAAGGCGCCCGATTTACTGTCGGATGAATTGTAGGCCATAATATTATTCTCCAGGTGCATCAGTGAATCATCCTGATGCAGGGCGCCGCCCGAACCTTCCGTACTGTTGCCAAAAAAGAGGTTATACTTGATTTTCGGATGGGAAAATTTCTGCGAATCGAGGGCCCCGCCGTCATCGTCGGCATAATTATTGAGAAACACGTTCCAGCGGACGGTCGGCCAGGAAAAGTATTCGCAATAAATAGCCCCGGCGTCGCTCCCTCCGAGAGCTTTGTTGGCAATGAAGAGATTGTGAAACACTCCTGCCCGGGAACTGTTGGCCAGGCTGATAGCTCCGCCGTTGGACGAGCGGGTTGTATTTTTATCCCCGCCTCCCGTGCGGTTGCCATAGAAAATATTGTAGCCGATTTGCGGGATGCAGTCGTCCTTGGCCGATAATCCGGCCCCATTGCCCACTTCCGTTTGATTTCCTATGAACAGGTTATGCTGAACGATCGGATTGGCGTAGTTGACCAGGCCGATCCCGCCCCCATCATGGCTGCGCTGACGCCTGCGGTTAGGGTCGTGGCTGTAATCCTCCGGGGCCAAAGTCTGATTTTCCCGAATTACGTTATTGGTGATGACCGGCGAGGTTTGGTAGCAGTAAATGCCTGCCCCATGTCCCTGCATCAGACCGCCGGTAATTATAAAACCATCAATTTTTGCCGAATCGCTCCCTACCACAACCCGGCCTTTCTGTTCGCCATCCAGAATCGTGGCATGACCAAAAATGTCCCGTTCCCAGGACTCCGCATCGAACCCCCCATATAGGTCGACGAATGGAGTCATTTGAATGGG
>JAJFLV010000270.1 GCA_021772535.1 Opitutales bacterium
CCCATGCCGCTCGGCGAACGCACGCTGCGAAAATTCACTGCAGCGGTAGGCACCGATCAACCGCAGGCGTTCGCGGCGACTGCGACGTACCATCCGTTTTTCCTTCGATTTACCAACCATCCACACATCTTACCACCTCCACACTCACTTCGCCACAAGGCAGTTCCCCGGTCGCTTACCAATAAAGTGGATAAAACCTGAAAAGAGTTAAACCCTCGTCACGGGTGCTACATTTTTATCGGTAAAGGTTTGTCAATGCTTTGAGAATTGTTTGGCAACCGATCCTGATTGCGCAGGCGGTAGCTTCGGCCCTGGATTTTGGTGATATGGGCGTGGTGCAGCAAGCGGTCGAGGATTTTTACCAGGCCAGCCTCAACATCGATATTGGATAACGGGATATAATCATTGGCTCGGAATCGTAAAACAACTCCATGGGGGCCGGTGAAATCGGGTGATGATGCCCATAACGGCTCTGTTTTCCGTAGTCTGTCATTCCCAAGGCCTTGAGATCGACCTGCATTACGTTTTCGCGCCGTTTTCGCGCGCGGTATCGCTTATGATGCGTTTGAGCGCCGCCTCATCACTTACGGGGTGAAGATGTGATGCATCAAAAATTCTTTCGCTGTGAACTCGAACCTTCTCCTCATTGTATCCCCGGTGGACAATACGGCTCTCCTCAGTACCAGAATCCTCTTCTCTCAATTCAAATGACTGGTTCAGCGCGTACTCGCCTTCACGAATCTCAATGGCCACTCCTTCGCTCGGAAAGCGGCCAGAAGCCTTCAGTGCCCCGAGCTTTTTCAAGGCTGGCAAATGGTTTTGAGATAGTGCCCGGATTGGAATCCTTACCTTCGGGAGCAATAAAAAAAGAAGCTGCCGGTCCCAATGGGACAAAACCCAGCAACCCAAAAGCGACGTAAATAATCAATCTCATGTTTTTTACGGGATAACGATTCCTGTATAGATTCTGTTTAAAGAATCTGTCTTCTCTTTAAGTAAAATATATTCTCTGCCCGCCTTGGCATCGAAGACAACGCACTCCCCATTTTTTGTATCCAGCTTGTATTGGACAGGAGCTTGTGATGCCCGCTCTACAACCAAGACGGATTTTCCCGGCCATGGATTCATGATTTCGCAGGTGACATCGCGCCGGGCTTCCACCCACACATGGCTGATCTGGCCTTGATCGTACTGGGCCGAAATGAGAAATCCTCCTCGAGCCTGGAATTCGTGAAACGCGACCACCGCGTCATCCGGGACGGCCGGAAAAAGATGGATGCGGCCGCTGCGGGAGTTAAGCAACTGCTCGGGGTTCAGTCCTTTCGACTCGCCTAGAAGCTCCAATACCGATTTTTTATTCCAACCGTTAACCATTCGCGCCGTACGCAGCATCATTTCCTTTTCCTCGGGGGAAGAATCCAGATTTATTTCGTCCGCCAAAGTTGTCAGGGTAAACCCGGCAAAAAAATTGTAATTTTCTCCAATCGGATTGGCATCGCGCACGTCAGTAAAGATCGGTCCCTCCGGCGTCTCATAGGTTGGATAAGGAGCCATCCGGGTGGCGATCCCCCGCCACCGGGCGCGCTGGTCCGCATCGCGATTGAGAATCTCCGACGCCTCCGCCGTGGTCGACAGAAGCCAGCGAAACATGCTTAATGCAGAAGCGCTGTCACGGTTTTTTTCAAACTGCGCCGTCCAGTTCCAATATTCAGCCGACATCGTTGGTATGACGTGATAATACCCGTCCTCGCCGAGTTCCGCGTAATGGGAATAGAATATTGCCAATTCCCGCATCGCCGGATAGGCGGTCTCGGCGAGCAATGTTTCATCACCTCCGTAATCAAAACGATCCCAAAGCAGCTTGAGAACCTGCGCAGGGATTTCCATGCAGAACTCCCAGGTGGAATGCGTATGCGCATAAGTGTCCGGCTTGACGGGTGGTAAATAACCATGCTGGATGAGGGCACCCGGCAGACCGAACACCTCCTGTGCATTAGAACGGGCGGCAGGCAACCATAGAGGCACTAATTTATAGTAGTAACTCATACGATCACTGCGGTTATGGACCTGAGCCGAGGTGCAATACAACCCGTTGTAGCAAGGTACCCCGTGCCACGGGGCCCAGTCCTGTTCCAAATAAGTATTGGTTCCACCCTCATATCGGGTTGGATCCGCCGTGGTAACCCTCCCATCCTTATCCGTCCAGGAACGGAAAACTTCCATAACGCGATCCCACGCGGCTTGTCCGTCTTCGGTAAAGATCCGGCCCGCCTCCCTGCGTTGGTAGAATCTGCGAAAATGCGACGCGTTCTCGTCGATGAGCCCATTCACTCCGATTTCCGTTGCTTCGCGTAAGCGGCGTTTGGCCTCCTCCAGTGGGTCGGCGGCATCGTTTGATGTCACGATCGCTATCAGCCACGTCATTTCAGTCGAAGCACCCGGCACCAATTGCAGGGTCGCGGTTGCCGCTGATCCTGTGGCCTGGCGAATCCGGTCATAGGCGGGCAACTGATTTTGGTGGCCGAATTTGTCGACGATCATCCGCTTCTTCTGACTCTCGTTCAGGTACGGTTTGGTCCCAAGATCGCGTTCACCCTCAACCGTATGAATATCTGAGTCGGCACCCACTACCATACCCACCATAACGTATCGGAAGCCGTCCGGGAAGGTCTTTTCCGCCGGTAATCTCTGTTCAATCCAGAACACCTGCCCATCGTGACCACTAGAGGGTGGTTCTATCGGACCATTGTTTGTGTCTTTTCCGTAATTGTACCCGTGCCGGACCCGCTGTTCGGGAGTGCCGTAAGCCGCATAGGCTTTACCAAATTCAATGGTGTCCTGGTGGCGGTAAAGCCTCAGCCAAACCAGACTGTCGACGTTCTCGAATACCCCACGCACCGCAATCAGGTTCCGGGTCATCATAGGCACCCAGGTGATGTGTCCGCGCCGGTCTCCGTATTCCAGTTCGACCCAGGTCACCCCATTACTGGTTTGCGTAACGGCGGTTGCCTCATCGAGCCCTTCAAACGCATCGCAACCCACAATTATCTGGCCGACCGGCTTCGGACAAGGCGAGTCATAGGCATGATTCGACTGGTAATAATTCGGAAAACGCTCTGTGGGAGCCCGATCGGAAAGAAAGAGATTTTTAAGCGTCTTCAGAGTCATGACCGGTTCCTGATACCTCCGCCGGTCCCATACATCCGTTTTCCCCACGCTTAAGGTGAGGCGGTGGGGTGGACCCCAGAGCGAGATATTGAGATCCAGAGTGGACAGATTAGCGGCAGTTCCGCCGTTATTTATGTCCTTGTGCTGTGGATCAGTCGCCGGCAAGGTTTGGGAAAGAGTGACTTTATCGGCTAGGGCCGAGAGACTCGGCTGCGTTTCCCAAAGGGCTTTTTCAGTGGTCGCGGAAGCAATAGCGGCGGTGAGCGTCCAACTGGCCAATGCTAATTCTATCATGGTTTTGCCAGCCATTATTTCAAATATGTGGTGAGTCTTCTTTAAATGATCATTTTTGTGGATCAGTTTTGACAACAGGGTAGTAAGGTTAAATCCGGATTTCCCATGGGAAATGAATTACAAGAAGTGTATCTATACAATTTAAATATTGTATTAATAATCATTCTTTATTTATCTAAGCCAAATATTAAGTCAACCGAAAATTCCTAAAAGATAGATTATCCATTCAGTCCGTTTTTGCAAGCTTGCCGAATGAGGAGACTGGCAGATGAAACTCTGAGGCTATAGCCCGGATGCTTTTGCCCCTTTTTCGTAGGACCAGGTCTTTTTTGCGGTGTTTTTCGAGCTTTCCGGGCCGGCCGAGCTTAACTCCCCTTGCTCTGGCAGCACTCAGACCGTACCTGACACGCTCCTGAATGATATTCCGCTCGAACTCTGCCACAGCCGATTAGGCTTTCATTCACCCAATACATTTGCCAGACTCTGGCGAAAGATAAACAAAGCAGGGGTTGGCTCCATTCGGCCTACGGCCTCACTCCGCCACCCCCTGCAAAACCTACAATTCCTAACCTACGGGAAGGCTCTCACTTAAAGTGGTAGCAAAGATGTGGTTCGATCAATCTTCGGTATATTTTCAGGAGAATCCACATCGCCACAATGGGGCAATATTCCGCCCTCGGGTTTGCTTTTGTTGCAATTTTCATGGCTTTTCCATCCAGGAACCCAATATTGCCACAGTCCTTGCACGAGATTTTTGACGAATATCGCTCAAATCGATTTTGTTCCGAAGCGAAAATTATTTAAACTTCAGGGTCCTATTAAACACCAAAATATGCGAAACGAGTTAAAACAAAACTCTAAATGTTTACAATTCCTCGAAGCCTCTTCAAGGGTTTGTGAATAAAAAGTAGAGTAAGTTAATAAACAAGAAATCATTTTTAGGATGTTCTCAATAATCCATCATTAACGTGTCCAGTATGCGCCAAAGATTAATTAAAGCCAATTTCCAACCAAAATTATGGGAAACGGAGATATTCGAGAACGAGATGAATTTGCGGGAATTAGTGTAACAATGGGCGCTCTTCCTATATTATTTACAGGAAGCCTACTCCTTTTACTTGGGCTGACATCCTTAAAATCAAGATCAATTGATGATACATTAGATTATAAAATAGGATTGGGACAATCTAAAGAGGTCAAATCTTTATTCTTGAGTTTTAAATTAAATAATTTAGGTTCTTCGTAAATTATTGTGGGAGCATATCTAATTTTCCGCAGTAGAAGAGGATGGCGGTTCGGTAGTTTTGGAAGTTTCGAAAGCCTCGCGCCTTGGCTTTGATGATTTGTAGTAGCTACAACTTGACCTGACAAGTTAGAGTTAACTGACAGCGGTTTGCAGGGCACTGTCGATTGTAGGGGTTTCAATCATTTTTTCATCGGCTATATGCCTTGAGTCCTTAAAGGTCTGGGTAGTGTATAAAAAAAGAATGTTATTTTGTATTTTTTGCTGTACAAATAGCGTTAGGCAGTTTATTCTTAGTGCATGGTTACTAAAATTATTAATTGTCGGCACTGTGGAAGTGAAAATATCATTAAATTTGGCAAGAC
>JAJFLV010000028.1 GCA_021772535.1 Opitutales bacterium
TTACCGAAGAGTGCGAACTGCGAGCAACCGTCTTCGAGTATGTGGAAATATTTTACAACCGATACCGTAAACATTCCTCCCTGGGCTACCAAAGCCCGATCCAATTCGAGGAAAAATTTTGCCCCCCATGGGGGGCAACAGGAAAACAAAATCCTTTACCCAAACAAGCCGCCTGACACACTAACCAGTAACCAACAACTTAAAGAGAATCCCGTGTCCAACAAACCCAGTACACCTCAGAGGAAAGGTTTTGAAATCAGTGGAGAGTAAGTGTATTAAACGCATACCAGGAGTTATCAGATTTTTTGAATGGTCTCTAGGACGATTCCGGGGGTGAGGACTTCTGGCAGAATGAGGGGTTCTTCACTGCCTGGGAGGTAAAGGATGTTGAAGGGGACGGCGGAGCGGTTGAAGCCGGCCAGGGCTTTGGTTATACGGGGGTCCTGATTCGTCCAGTCGGCCTTGAGGGCGGCAATCTTTTTTCGACTGAATGCCTGCAATACTTTCTGGGAGGAAAACACGAGTTTTTTGTTGGTCTGGCAGGTGGCGCACCAGCGGGCGGTGAAATCGATGTAAACGGGAACGCCCTCAGCCCTTAATTGCTCCACCTTCTCGGGGGACCATTCCTGCCATACAATTCCCGCTGAACCGGTTGCCGGGTAACCGAAATAGAAGCCGAAAATCAACAGGGCAGCCGCCCCCGCCCGGGCAGCGTTGACAACGCCCGATTTTTTTCCAGGGAGGGCCCAGCGGCCATAAACCCACCCGGAAATAGCCACCACCACAAGGGCAAGAATAGCGCAGAGAAAACCATAATCGTCAACCTGCGCGGCCAGCACCCAGAGCAGGTAACCGGCTGCTCCATAAAGGGGAAAGGCCATCAACTGCCGGAAAGTTTCCATCCATGCCCCGGGCCGGGGGAGCACTTTGACGAGCGAGGGGAAAAGGGAAAGAATCAGGTAGGGCGAGGATAGCCCAAGGCCGATGGAGGTGAATATGAGAAATGCCTTGCCCGTTTCTATGCTTAAGGCCGCACCCAGTGCCGGAGCCAGAAAAGGAGCGGCGCAGGGCGTAGCCACCACAGTGGCAAGGATTCCGCTGAAGAAAGAGCCTCCCCAGCCCCCTCGCGTAATGAGTTTGCCGGCGGCGCCGGAAAGTGAGCCGCCGACCTCGAAGAGGCCGCTTAAATTGAGGGCGAAAGCAAAAAGGAGAATAGTCAGAATGAAAACGAATACGGGCGACTGCAGTTGAAACCCCCAGCCCAGCTCCTGGCCACTGGATCGCAGGAGGCCCAAAATGCCGGTAAGAAGCCAGAAGGAAATGAGCACTCCGGCAGTGAAGACAAGCCCGTGCATGGCAACCTTGGCCCGCTCCTCACCTGCCTGGTTGACGAAGTTCATGATTTTCAACCCGAGAACCGGAAATACACAGGGCATGAGGTTAAGGATGATCCCTCCGACGAAGGCCAGGCCGAGAAGGGCAAAAAATCCACCCTCCTTGGTGGAATCTTTTCCATTGTTGCCGAATCCCGCCGTAGAATCTGCGGCACCACCGAAGGGAAGCCCTTCCTCAAATACGGCGTTTATGGCCACTGCCCTGGCCTGATTCTCCCCCTCGCCCCAACCGGATGGAGTGAATAATATCCCGGGCAGAGATGCCTTCTCCTCGGCATAGGCCGACCGGACTAGTTCAAGAATATATCCATTGGGAGAGGATTTCAGGTTTTGCCCCGCATTGGGATCCACCTGGGCGTCGGAAGAATAGAAGTAAACATCTTCCAAATCCTGGGTCTGGTCGAAGCCCTCCGGTGCCGTTAAGGCGAGACTCATTTTGTCTCCCTCCCGATAGGCTGTGGCTTTCCATTGGCTGACCGGTTTGGGTATATTGTCCCGTGCCCGGGCAAGAACCGGGCCCCATTTTTCATTCAATTGAGGAGATTGATCGAGGACAGGCAAGTTGAGGACCAGGGATGCCTTGCCGGGAATGCAGACATCGTCGCACATGAGAAAGGTTGTCTCTGCGTGCAGGGTAACTTCCTGGCCATGAAAAAGAGTTTCCGGCGGCGTAATCTCCGCAAGGAGAAAAACCTCCCCTTCGTATCCGTAGTTGGTCAACCCCGTCAGTTTGAATATGATGGGGGCAGGCCATTGGATGGGTCCGGCTGAAAATCCCTCAGGCAATTCCCATTTCAGGGTGGTGGAGAGACCTGCATCGCCCGGATTTTCCCAATAAGTGTGCCAATGCGTATCATGCCGGATTCTCAAGGCTACCGTAAAAGGATGGCCAGGCTGGATGGAAACCGCTTCGGAAACCAGCTCAACCTCGACATGCTTGTCCCTGACAGAAGCGGCAGGGGCAGATTCAATCGCAATGAGGGCAAAAATAGCCGTTAATAGAATTGGACCTGGTTTCATAGACATAGGGCGTTAAGGCAAATGGAGGAGGCGGGTGATTCCCCAATTATTCCTTTTAATATTCATTGCTTAAGGAGAACTACGGTACCTCGCCAGCGAAATATTTCCGTCATATCGATTGATCCGTAGCCGCCGAGGTTGCTGCCGGCCACTCCCCGGACCACTCCGGGTATTTCCGTGGTGAGCAATACCTCCCTTTGCAAATCCACTATGGCGTTTCCTCCCATGGCGAGGGCTTTGACCCTCAGGTCGTCGAGGACTCTCATTCTTCGGGTTCCCGCCCGGCGCTCTACATCCACATAACCCAGAACATCGTAAGTCCGGTCCAGCGGCTGCTTGTCATAGATGAGAAAACCATCGATTTCAGTTACCTTTTCCGCGGGAACGCTAATGATGGGGAGGGGCGAAGGATTCTCTGTTGCGCAACCGGTAAAAACCACGATCCAGCCCCATGATAAAAATCTCACCAATTGCCTTTGGTTGCTCATACTCCCTGGATTTCGATGCGGTTGCGGTTGCTCAGGAATCCTTAAAAAAACAATTTTATAAAAAGATTCGGATTTTGACAACCGACAAGAGAGGTTGACATCCGAAAGGGACAAAGGCTCCTCATAGTTGTTGACGGACAATCCCTTGGCAGCAAAAATTGGGCGGCAATTCCGAGAGGGAGTCTTATGAAACAATTGATTGACGGAACCAACCGGGAGAACGGAAAATCACTCCCGCAGCGCAGCGAATGGATGTTTTGGGGCAAGGATTGGGCCTTGATTCTCGCGGGGTGGCAAATTCTCGGGTTGGCGGCGGCCCTGTTTTATGCTTTTACCCGGCAAGGGTTTCACTCCTTTACCAACAGGTTAATCCTGATCCTGGTTTTTACCAATATTGTCGCCCTCGCCTTCAGCCTCTTGCTGGCCTTATTGGCACCGTTTTTTGAACGGTGGTTGAAGAAAAGTGTTTTACGAATTTCCGCCCTTGGAATTGTTATTGCCAGCATTCTGCTCTTCGCCCGCCAGGTAGCGCCCCGAATCGTCGAAATGGTTTGCCCGATGGGAGTGCCCCATCCCGTCGACAAGGCCCACATTGCCTTTGTCCTGGCGAATATGGTCATTATAGGCATAAGCGTATTGGCTTCTTATTTCGTCTATTGGCACGCCCGCCTGAAAAAGGACCTGGCCCTCACAATCGGGGAAAACGAGCGCCTCAAACGCCTTCAGGCGGAATCCCGCTATGCCGCCCTGCAATCCAAGGTGAACCCGCATTTTCTCTTCAATACGCTCAACACGGTGGCGGATCTGGTCTATAAACAACCAGCCCGGGTGGAGGAAATCATTCTCAACCTCTCACGAATATACCGCAAAGTTCTCACCCATCCCGACCACGAATTAACCTCCTTGCGGGAGGAGGTGGACTTGGTAAAAGATTATTTGGAGGTGGAAAAGGCACGCATGGGAGACCGTCTGAGTTACGAAATCGAGGTGGATGAAACGCTGCAATCGTGGCGTATCCCGCAAATGGCTCTGCAGATATTGGTGGAAAATGCCGTCTTGCATGGACTTAGCAAAAAGAAGGAGGGGGGCTTGATTGTCGTATCCGCAAATAATCGGGACGGGATTCTCAGGTTGACCGTTAGGGATGACGGCGCCGGTTTGAACGGACGGTTTTCCGGTAACGGCACGGCCTTGTATAACCTGCGGGAACGCCTGCAACTCCTCTACAAAGAGGGGGCCGATATTTATCTTAAAGAAAATAGGGCCCCGTCGGGCGGAACGGAGGCAACTCTTGAAATTCCTCGTGCAAGCAAGCGTTGACACAGTAATCGTTGAAGACGAAACACCCTCGCTGGAGCGGTTGAAGGGACAGCTTGGGGCTTTCCCGCAAATCCGGGTTGTGGGCCAGGCTCGTGACGGGGAGGGCGCTGTGGCCGTTATCAACAAATTAAAACCCGACTTGGTTTTTCTCGATATCGAGTTACCCGAATTTAACGGATTCGAGGTGTTGGACCGGATTTCCGGCTCTCCCATGGTTGTTTTTGTGACCGCCTTTAATGAATACGCGGTCAAAGCTTTTGAAGAAAATGCCATCGACTACCTGCTTAAACCCGTTTCCCGGAATCGTTTGAAAAAATGCCTCGAACGAGTTCTGAGGGACCGCCGGAGGATTGAGCCGGAACAGATGGAGGACCTCAAATCCCTGCTCCAAAGCAAAAAGGAAAAATTTTCACACCTGTTTCCGGTCAAATGCGGAGACGAGGTTCGCTTCATCCCTGCTGAGGAAGTGTATTACTTTCAAGCCGAGGGTAAATGCGTTTACCTGGCCACCCGAACCAAGCAGCACCTTTACGACGCCACCTTGAAAGAAATTGAAATCCAGACCGATCCGGAGCGGTTTGTGCGGATCAGCAAAAGCGCCATCGTGGCCATCGATAAAATCGAAAAATTAAGCCGCTGGTTTCAAAGCAGCTACCTGGCCATCATGCGCGATGAAAACAAAACGGATCTGAAAACCGGCCGCGCCTACCTCCCCGGTCTGCGCAAAAGACTCGGCTTTTGATTGTTCTTTTGGACAGTGACGGTTCGTGATTTACAATCTGCTTTTACGGTTTTGAGATAGGATCGCCAGGCCTTCCTCGTTTGGTTTTTCGCGGCGGCCGGTAATCCAGCCCCGGCACTGCGGGGCGCCACAGTGACAGGCGAATTGTCGTGCGATGAAGTCCTCGGTAGTGGCATAATCAAAGGCGAGGTAATCGCCAGGATGGATAACCCTCGTCGCCCGCGCTTCCAATAAATCAATATCAATCGCGATATTGGGGTTGCAGCTATGGAGGAGAAACCGGCAAAACCATGGGTCCATGAAATGCAGTGGGGGCGAAACCTGCATAGTATCCAGGGTCGTTCGATTCGTGATTATTCCTGAAATCCTGGCCACAAGTTGGCCTGGCTGAAAGATCACCCTGGCCCGTAACCCCCGGCCTCGCGGATCTTCCGTGCCCACGACCTCGAAATGAGAAAAGGTTGGGTGATCTTTTTCCCAAGGAATGAGGTCGGGATAAATTGAGTCCGAATCCTCCTTGGTGGGTCTGTCGGAAGATTGTTTATCGGCATCATTCATGTGTAGTCATTGTTTAAGGGAAAGAGTCGCGCCTGAATGGCACTAATTTAAGCATGTAATCTTGCTCTTCCTCTTCCTCTGAATTTGTGTGTCGTGGTGTTTCTGATATACTTTAGGGACAAAGATGAAGAGGACGAAGATTATTTTAATTCGGGCTTTAGTTAGGTTAATGCCATTCGCCTTAATCCGTAATTTTCGCGGTCAGTTGCCGGTAGATTTTTGCGGCTTTTTTGCGGTCTCCTTTATTCATTTCGCTGACATACCTGCTGACCCCATACTCGGACCCCATGGCAAGATTTTGGCCTACCCATGCATTGGGACAGGACAAGGAATTCTTGAGGACGCCGGCAATGGCCACTTTCCAATCAACCGATTTCGGTTCCGAGCGCAGGTGCTTTTTGTCCTTTCCCAGAATTTTCAGGCATTGCTTCAACCGTTTGGCGCCGACCAGCTCCCGTATTTCCCTGGCATGCTCCGGGCCCGGCTTGGTGCCATCGAGGATGTCCTTTTCGTCCTCCAGGAGAGCCAACTTGAATTCCTTGGTGCCATGAACCCAGCCTTTGCTCATCCTTTCGAAGTTGAGGGACCTGCGGGCAGACAGGTCCTCTGCCAGCCTACCCAGATATTGAGCGTATTTGCGCCGGCCATGATAAGAGTCGCCCAACGATCCAGCCGATTCGAGGAAAGTTTCCACTGTCAGGAAATCCGGACGGCCTCGTTTTTTCCACAGGAAGCGGTAGCTATTGTAAGGGTATTCCTTTAAGTCTTCCAGGTTGCAGACCTTGGCCCGAACCGGATTCAAATGGATATAGTGACATAGCCAACCCAGCCTCTGCTTGTCCTCGACCACGATGCTCTTGAAGCGCCCCTGAAAGATATGGCCGCGCTCCTTCCGGTATCTGATAAACCGGGTTGCAAAGACGCACTGAAGCCACCTCATGCCCTCGCTCAGATTCGGCTGGGGAGTCTCCAGGGCCAAATGAAAGTGATTCCCCATGATGGCGCAGGCATGCAGAATCCAGCCAAATTTATCGCACGTCTCAAACAGGGTTTTTTCAAACGATATCTTTGCCTCGTCCTTTTTAAAAATCCAGGATCTATAGTTGCCTCGATTGATGACATGATAGAGCCCCCCCGGATACTGAAATCTCAATTTTCGTGACATACGGAACAATAAAAAGAAAACCATCCATTATATCAAGAATAAAGTGTTGACCCCTTATTCCCCCCCCCCCGTCCTTTTTAAAAATCCAGGATCAATAACTGTCTCGATTGATGACATGATAGAACCCCCCCGGATACTGAAATCTCAATTTTCGTGACATACGAAACAATAAAATACCCATCCATTATATCAAGAATAAAGTTTTGCCCCCTTTTTTTTCTCCCTTTTTTTTTCTCCAGCAAATTAATGGCTAAAGACGACGATAAGGAGGTACTCGATAGATTGAAAGATGAGACGATATCTGACAATGACATGTATGATATGCTGGACCTTGTCGAGTTATTGTATCTTGTAGAGGCAGTTGATGTTGTAGTCGAAATATCGAAAAACGAAAAGCGTAGTGGTGAGGTTAGGGACAAAGCAGCCAGCTTGGCTTCTTTTTTAAAAAAATTGGCGACATGATAGCGAATAGAGGGCACACCGTAGCAAAGAAAATGCCAATTGTTGGCGAACCTTGATGCCAGCTTCTCGGAGTGGTTGCCCATTAGTGCACCTGCTCCCCTACTATCCAGACACGCCAAAACAAGGTCCCTCCGCCTCCATGTGTTGTTTCTAGCGCAACCAGAATCGTTGCAACAATCCTCAAAACTGGTTAGGCATGCAATTGGCATTTGGATCATTCCAGTAAAGAATATCAAGCTACACTAAGTAACCTTCTGGATTCAATATAGTGAATCAATCCAGACCGGGACACATTGAGGATTTTGGCGATTGATTCCTTGGAGACATCCTTTTCCAGCAACAGCCGAATTTCGGCTTCTTTTCCATCTAATTTTGATTTTCCGAGTGAACCCATAGGTCGCCCCAACTTCTTCCCTGAAGCCTTTGCAGCCAATAATCCTTCCTTAGTGCGCCTGGATATTAAATCACGCTCAATTTCTGCAAATAACCTGAACAGGGCGATCATCGCTTTATCCAGCATGGATTGAGTATCCTTTTTGAAGTCGATTGACTCCTTGATGGCGATCAGCCGGATATCCTTTTCCATGAGTTGATCCACTAACTGGATAATTTGCCCCAAGTTCCTCCCCAGTCGGGAAATTTCAGATACGATCAGGATATCCTCCGGGATAGTGATGTTATAAGGTTTCTCCACGGAAAGAGGAATGAAACCCATTCAGGGTTTTGATAAAAATAAATGTTTCCATGTCTTCAGGGGTTTCACCCCCTGGCTGGCGAATGTTGCCCCTTCAGGGCATTTTGGAAGAGAGGTTGCTTGATGGGGAGAGATGATGAAGTCAGGAGTCAGAATTTCATGGGAGGGCGTACATTTCCGAAATTAGTTTTCTTAATTCCTCGGCTGTGTCGGGAGGGAGGAAATCCAGTTTTTTGCCAATGCGCTTTTTGCTGATGGCACGTATTTGGTCCACCGCGATTTCGGCTTTTCTATGGGCACAAATTATCTGAATGCGAGTGCGCCACTTGTGATGCAGAACTGTGGTTAAAGGGCAGATCACTATTGTTTCCAAAATGGAATTCATTTGTTCCATGCTGACGACCACTACGGGCCGTCTTTTTTTCATCTCTGCGCCAATGACGGGATCGAGGTTGGCCCAGTAAATACCATAGCGCTTAATCATCAAGGCCCTCTCCGGTTATCTGATCGAAATCATTCCAATCCTCTTTTTCCTGGGCCATTTCCGCAAAGGTGTCTTCCCATGAGAGTTTATTGGTCGGAGGGGGTTTCAAAATTATGGCATCGGGGTGTTCTTCCATAATCACGCGATCGGTTAAACCGTAGCGTTCCAGGAGGCGTTTGGGCAAGCGAATCCCCCTGGAGTTTCCGATGCGCGCTATTTTCAGTTCTTTGGCTTCTTCCATGATGTAATAACAGTAATTACATTTGATAGTTTGTCAAGACTTCACCCTCACAATGATCCACCTCCCAATTTCGATGGTGGGAATTATACAACTGTTTGAATCTGCGGGTGGATTGAGGAGTGTCTGATGGATTGAAGAGGAAATTAATTGAAACAAACGTTTAAAGTGAGTGTTTAAATGAATACCATTAGCAAAAACGGCCCAACACCAGTAACCATGGATACGAGGGAACGGATTCTCGAAGCTGCCGAGCGGATTTTCGCGGAGTGCGGTTTCGAGGCCACTTCCTTGCGGCAAATCACGAGAGAGGCGGGTGTTAACCTGGCAGCGGTCAATTACCATTTCGGGTCCAAGGAAGGGCTTCTAAAGGAATTGCTGCGTATGCGAATCGTGCCCATGAATGAGACACGGCAGGCTCTTTTGGAGAGATATCAATTTCAGAGCCAGAGCGACGACCGGCCGGCCTCTCTGGAACAAATTTTCGATGCCTTTTTGCGGCCCTACTTCGAAGCAGGGGCTCCGGGGGGCGACCGGAACGGTTTGTTTATGCATATGCTGGGGCGGGTATTTTCGGAAAAACCCGGCTTCATGGAATCTTTCTACGAGGAGCATTTTAAAGATATTCAGGAAATATTCATTGCAGCCATCCGGGAGGCCCAGCCGGAGCTTGCAGAGGAGGAGGTTTTGTGGAGATTTCATTTTGCCCTCTCTTTGATGCTTTCTTCCATGACTCAGCGGCAAAGGCTGAAAATCTCCTCCCATGGGCACTGCGATCCCGATGATATTGAGGGCTTGATTTTGCGACTGATCGAATTTATCTGTGCGGGCTTTCGTTCGCCGATTCTGCCAAAAACAAATTTTGAAATAGTGGGGATTAAGTCATGATGAGGAAAATTGTTAAAACATCTGCATTGGCAACGGTTCTGGTTGCATCGGGGTGCGTTACACCCCCGGCCAACCAGACAGACAAGCTCGAGGTCAAGACACCAATGGCCTGGACCGCAACCGGTGCCGGGGAAGCCATTGCCGCACCGGTGGCCGATACCGGCTGGGTGAACGATTTCGACGACTCTCTGCTGCCGCAATTAGTGGCCGAAGCGATCGAACATAACTACGATTTGCAGGCCTCCGCAGCCCGGCTGGAAGCCGCTCGCGCTGTTGCCACCATTTCCGGGGCCGACCGCTTTCCGCAAATTTCGGGAAGACTTGCGGGCGATCGCCGGACGCGCTCCGGGACAAGCGGTTTTGCCATTACCAGCAACCGTTCGGATAACTTCAACCTCAGCCTGAGCATGAATTGGGAGGTCGATGTCTGGGGCAAACTGCGGGCCGCGCACAAAGCGTCGATCGGCGATTGGCAGGCCGCCCAGGAGGATTATCGCGCCGCCCGGCTGTCCCTGGCGGCCCAGACGGCGAAGGCCTGGTTCGATGTGCTGGAAGCCGATCTACAGGTCCGTCTGGCCAGTGAAACGCTGAAAAGCTTCGAGTCCAATCTGTCCATCATCGAGCAGCGATTTCGTTCCGGTCTGAGCAAAGCGCTCGATGTGCGCCTGACCCGGGCCAATGTGGCCGGAGCCCGCAGCTCACTGCAATTTCGCTATCGCCAGCGGGACGGCTCTACGCGAAGCATGGAAACGCTCCTGGGCCGCTATCCCGCGCACCAAGTCCAGGCAGCCACCGATCTGCCTGCCCTCACCCAGGGTGTCCCAGCCGGATTGCCCTCCGATCTGCTCCACCGGCGACCGGATATCGTGGCGGCGGAACGGCGTTTTGCAGCCTCCGGCATGCGTTTAAAAGAGTCCCGCAAGAACATGCTGCCAAGCCTCAGCCTGACCGCCGGCGGAGGGACCAGCACGGATGAATTCGACGAATTGCTGAACACGGATTTCAAGGTATGGAATCTTGGGGCCAATCTGGCCCAACCGATTTTTCAGGGTCGCCGGCTGAAGGCCAATGCCCAGCGGTTCAATGCCTTGCGGGACCGGGCACTGGCCGATTACGCCAGCAGCGCATTGACTGCGTTTCGGGAAGTGGAGACCGCCCTGGCGGCGGAAAAATTCCTGGCCGACCAGGAGGAAGCCCTGCAAACAGCAGCGGAGGAGTCGATTGAAGCGGAGCAACTTGCCTGGGACGCCTACCAGTCGGGCCTCGACAACATCATCACCGTTCTGGAGGCCCAGCGGCGTTCTTTCGATTCCCAGCGCCAGCACTTGCAGATCATTAACCAGCGGTTGCAAAACCGCATCAATCTTTACCTCGCCCTGGGCGGAAATTTCAATACGGAGGAAACCGTTGAAGAAAAGGTGGCCGTGGCGGCAGCTGAACCAGCTGATGGGACCCCAAATAAACAAATCGAGGACGGATAACACTTCCTATGTCCTGGCTTATTGTGGTATTCTTCCGGATCGGCTTGGAAAATTGATATGAAACCCCTGAAAATTTTTCTCCCGCCATTAATCCTGCTGGTCTGCGGAACGATCACCTTTTGGCTGACTGTGTTAAAGAAGGAGCCGGAACGGCGGGACCCGCCTCCGGTCACCACCAGGGTCGATGCGGTGCGGCTGCAGAAGAGGGATTTCCCCGTTTTCCTGGAGAGTCAGGGGACGGTAAGAGCCCGCACGGAAAGCACACTGATACCGGAAGTCTCCGGAAGCATCGTGGAAATCTCGTCGGCCTTCCGAAGCGGTGAATTTTTTGAGGAGGGAGATGTCCTGTTGAAGATCGATCCCCGCGATTATGGGACGGCATTGGTGGTGGCGGAAGCGGCATTGGCCCAGGCGCAGCTCAGGCTGGCGGAGGAGGAAGCCCGGGTCGAACAAGCCATCAGGGATTGGGAGAAACTTGGGGCCGGAGAGGAGCCGGGACCCCTTGTTCTGCGCAAGCCGCAACTGGCCGAAGCCAAACAATCGGCCGGGTCGGCAGAAGCCAAGGTGGAAGAGGCCAGGCGCGACCTTGAGCGGACTCAGATAAAAGCCCCTTACGCGGGGAGAATTTTGGAAAAACGTGTCGATGTGGGCCAGTATGTGACTCCGGGAACGGTTCTGGCCCGGATCTATGCCGTTGATTATGCAGAGATTCGGCTTCCACTTAGCAACCGGCAGCTCTCCTTCATCAATCTGCCCGAGCTTTACCGGGGGGAATCCGCGACTGCGGGAAAGAACCGGCCCAAGGTTACTTTAAAAGCCTTGTTCGGCCAACAGGAATACACCTGGAAAGGGCGCATTGTGCGAACCGAAGGCTCCATCGACACACGAAGCCGGCAATTATTCGTGGTGGCACAGGTGAAGAATCCCTATGGGCGTTCACAGGCGGACAGGCCGCCGTTGAAGGTGGGCATGTTTGTGAAAGCGGAAATCGAGGGCAATGTGATGAAAGATGTCTTCACGGTACCCCGGTCAGCCCTGCGGGAGGGGCGCGATGTGCTCCTTATCGATGAGGAAAATAAACTGGCCAAGAGGTCGGTCGAAATTCTCTGGAGCGATCAGGAAAACATCGTGGTGGGCGATTCGCTGAGGACGGGAGAGGTCCTCTGCCTGACCCCCTTGTCCTTTGCGGCGGAAGGAGCGCCCGTCGATCCGCAAATCCAGGGAGAGGCAGTTGCTGAAGGCGAGGGCAACGGCGGCGATGAAGCAAGGAATTGGCAAGGGGGAGAAAATGAACGCGGTGTGGCCGGAAAACCAAAAGGTAAAAAGAAAGGGCCCTCGTGAAGGGGATTATTTCCTGGTTCGCCCAAAATGGCGTTGCGGCCAACCTGATGATGGTCCTCATCGCATTGCTGGGGATCAATGCCCTTTGGAATAAAATACCGATCGAGGTTTTTCCCGATATAGAACTGGATATCGTCAACATTTCCGTCCCCTACCGCGGCGCCACTCCGGCTGAAGTGGAGGAAGCCGTGGTGGTGCGGATCGAAGAGGCAATCCAGGATCTCGAAGGGATCAAGGAGATTCGCTCATCGGCTTCAGAGGGATCGGGGACGGTCCGGGTCGAGGTGAAAGAGGGTTATGAGCCGCGCGAATTGCTGGAAGACCTGAAAAACCGGGTCGATGCCATCAATACATTTCCGGACGAAACCGAAAGACCGCGTATTCGGTTAGCCCAACGCCGGAGAAATGTAATTACGGTGACTGTAGCTGGAAATCTCTCCGAGTATGAACTTCGCCGGTTGGGCGAGCAGGTGCGCGATGAAATTGCCAACGTTCCGGGAATTACACAGGTGGAACTGGGGGGCATTCGGCCCTACGAGGTTTCGATAGATGTGTCGGAGGAAACCTTGCAGCAATACGGACTTACTTTCGATGATGTCAGCCGGGCGGTCAGCCGCTCATCCATCGATCTTCCGGCGGGTTCCATAAAAACCGAGGAGGGGGAAATTCTCCTGCGGACCAAGGGACAGGCTTATTATCAGGTGGATTTTGAGAACATCGTCCTTTTGACGAGCGAAGACGGGGCCCACGTCACTCTTGGCGAGGTGGCCAAAGTGAAGGATGGCTTCGAGGAAGACCCCTTGATCGCCCGGTTTAATGGAAAACCGGCAGTGGTTATCGAGGTTTACCGGGTAGGAGCGCAGAACGCAATTGCGGTGGCGGATCAAGTTAAGGAGTACATTCAAAAGGCGCAGGGACGTATGCCGCCGGGAGTCGAATTGTCCTTCTGGCGGGACCGCTCCAAGATCATCAAGGCGCGCCTGACCACCCTTTTGAACAGCGCTTTGTTCGGTGGAATTCTGGTTTTTCTGGTGCTGACCTTATTCTTGCGTTTTTCCCTCTCCATCTGGGTCTGTCTGGGCATTCCCATTTCCTTCCTCGGCGCCATTGCGATGATGCCGTTGTTTGGAGTAACCATCAACATACTGAGCCTTTTTGCCTTTATCCTAGTGCTGGGCATCGTGGTGGACGATGCCATCGTGACGGGAGAAAATGTCTTTCGCCACATGCAGGCGGGTGAGGATTCCCTCCGGGCGGCCATTCGCGGGACACAGGCGGTGGCGATACCGGTCACCTTCGGCATACTCACCACCATGGCGGCCTTTTTGCCCCTGGCAAATATCGAGGGGCGCCGGGGCCAGTTTATCGCCCAGATACCTTTGATCGTCATACCGGTTCTGTTCTTTTCCCTGGTGGAGTCCAAATTAATCCTGCCGGCGCACCTCAAGCACATCAAAACAGGTAAAAAACGAAGCGAGTTGAACTTTTTATCCCGTTTTCAGCGCCGATTTGCCGATGGCCTGGAGAATTTCGTGAAAACATACTATCGGCCATTGCTGGAAAAAGCGTTGCGCCGGCGCTACCTGACCCTCTCCATATTTTTGGGCGCCCTTATCGTTACGGGAGGCCTGGTGATGGGTGGCCAGATCCAATATATCCCATTCCCGCGCATCCAAAGTGAAAGAGCCGTAGCCAGGCTTCAGATGCCGCTGGGCACTCCCATAGAAATTACCGCTCCCCATATCAATCGTATGGAGAAGGCAGCCGAACAGTTGCAGGACAAATACCGGGATGCCCAGACGGGGAAGAGCGTGGTGGAAAACATGCTGACCACCATCGGCGGAACCGGAGCGACCCGCGGAGGCAGACCCCACATGGGCGAGGTGGTTTTCGAAATCACTCCGCCCGAAGATCGCAAAATCGATGTCACCAGCCGCGAATTGATGAATGAATGGCGGCGCATGATCGGCGTCATCCCAGGAGCCCAGGAGCTGAATTTCCGGGCTGAAATCGGGCGCAGCGGCGACCCCATAGATGTTCAGCTTACCGGCCCCAGCTTTGAAACCCTTTCCTTGCTGGCGGATCAGATAAAGGAAGAGTTGACCAAATATCCGGGGGTATTCGACATCATGGACAACTTTCAGGATGGCAAACAGGAAATCAAGCTGGCGATCAAGCCGGAAGCCGAAAATCTGGGCCTGTCCATGTCCGACCTGGCCCGGCAGGTGCGCCAGGCATTTTACGGAGACGAAGCCCAGCGAATCGCCCGGGGGCGGGAGGATGTGCGCGTCATGGTGCGTTACCCGGAGGAAGAGCGGCGCTCTCTGGCCAACCTCGAAACGATGCGCATCCGCACCCCGGATGGAGCGGAAGTGCCCTTTTCCACAGTGGCCGAAGCGACCCGGGGCCGCGGGTTTTCCACCATTCAGCGCATTGACCGCAACCGCACCATTAACGTAACCGCCGACGCCAACAAGGAACAAATCGATGTGGCCGAAATTAAGTCCAAGTTAAGCGTGTTTCTGGACCAAATTGTGCCTGAACATCCGGGTGTTTACTGGAGTTTCGAGGGTGAAGCACGCGAACAGCGGGACTCCACCAGCAGTTTCATGGCCGGGATGGTATTCGTGGTCTTCACCCTTTACGGTTTGATGGCCATACCGTTTCGGTCCTACATCCAGCCTCTAATCGTCATGTCGGTCATTCCCTTTGGATTGGTAGGGGCAGTGCTGGGGCACATCCTGATGGGGATGAATTTAAGTTTTTTCAGCGTTTTCGGGATGCTGGCGCTGGCCGGGGTGGTGGTCAATGACAGCCTGGTGATGGTTCATTTTGTCAATTGGGGCCGAAAGGAAAACCTGCCCCTGCTGACCGCCTTGCGCTCCGCCGGAACTGTACGTTTCCGCGCCATCCTACTGACTTCGGTGACCACTTTCTCCGGGCTGATGCCCCTTATTTTTGAAAAATCGACACAGGCCCAGTTTTTGATTCCAATGGCGGTATCCTTGGGTTTCGGCATTCTATTTGCCACCGTAATTACGCTTTTTCTGGTGCCCATTAATTACCTTATTCTGGAAGATATTAAATTCTTCCTGTCAAAATTTTACGGTCTTCGCTACCACAAGGAGGTACGCTGGGAGGACCCTGCGGTGGAAAAGGATGAGGAGGATAATTTTATCGGCACCGACGTGAAGGCCGGTGAACTGATTTCGGATAGTCCCCTTTAGTCATTAGATCGACCATTGCCTTCCCCTAGCCGCTTCGGGCGGAAGACATCTCGCGGTATATGGCTGTAATTCTGTTAAGAGTTTCCGTGCAATCATTACGGTCCAGCATAACTTCTACAAAAACGAGCCTGTCTGTGATTTTCCCGGCTTCGGCCAAAGCCCCTTCCAGCTCTTCTTCGGTTCCCACCCGGACGCTGTGACACTCTCCAAATACTGAAGGAAGGCGGTGGTAGGCCCACTGCTGGATTTCATTGTAGGGCCCGTCATGTATCAATCGCTCAATCACGTAGCCATCGTTGTTTAAAAGGAAAACAATCGCCGCCACTTTCAGACGAATCATGGTGGAAAGCTCCTGCGCCGTCATTTGGAAAGCCCCATCGCCAATAAACACTACGGCTCTTTTGTCCGGATGGGCTAACGACAGGCCCAGGGCGGCAGGCAGCGAATAGCCTATGGACATATAGTAAGCCTGGCAAAAAAAGCTGTCCGGTTTGTTCCGCCGCAGTTCGGCGGCCCCGAAAAAAGCGTCTCCGATATCGGGAACGACAATCATCTCATCGCCTAAAAATTCGTCCATCCGCTCGAAGAAACGAGAGACGGTGATACTGCAATCCGGACGCGGAGAGTAATCATTCTTTTTCCTGACTAAAACGGGTTTATTCCGATGTTTAGGCGGAAATACGCCGGCCAAGGATTGTGTCAGCCTTTCCAAAAAATCCTTGAGGTAAACTTGATCAAAATAATGATGCTTGATTTTGACCTTGTCTTCCTTGGCCGAAACGATCCGGGTTTCATCCAGATGGGTGGTATATCCTCCCGAACCGACGTCTGTAAACCACGCCCCCAAACTAAGAAGACAATCAGCCGATTCGATCACATCGATTACTTCCGGCTTGCTGATGCCGCCCTGGTAAATTCCTGCATAGAGGGGATGATCCTCCGGTATCGCGGTTTTGCCGTCAATGGTGGTGGAGGTTGGAAATCCGCACACATCCATCAATCGGATCAATGGGTCCCTTAATCGGAAACGGTGAATTTCAACACCCGCTAAAATAGCCGGATTCTTTGCTTCTTGAAGCATCTGCGATGCCTCTCCGACCGCTTCCCGCAGGGCCTCCAGATTGCTCGACAATGCCGCCTCGAAACTTGCTTCCTCCGGTGCCCGGCAACGCAGGCCGACAATGTCCATCGGGACTTCGATATAAACCGGGCGTTTTTGCTGCCGACATAAATTCAAAGCCCGGTCGATTTTTTCCGGAGCATCCTCCGGTTCTGTAAGATGCACGGCACAGGCGGTGACCCTGGAGAAAATGTCGTACTGCAATCGGTACTCGGTGGCCAGGTGGTGCATGAGGGCGTGGTTGTTCCTGTGGGCCGAGTCCGGCGCTCCGCTGATGACGACCAGAGGGACACGTTCCGCACAGGCCCCGGCCACGGCGTTGAGCAGGCTGAACCCACCAACATTGTAAGTCACCATAACGGCTCCAATGCCATTTAACCGGGCATAGCCATCGGCGGCGTAACCGGCATTGAGTTCGTTGCAGGTTCCCACGAATTCTATCGGGCTCTCCACCACCCGGTCCATCAAATCCAGCACATAATCGCCCGGCACGCCGAAAACGTGCCGAACCCCTGACTCCTGGAGCCGCTGGACCAAGTATTCTCCTACCGTGGTAGTTTTGCAGGAGGTATCCGGTCTATTTTTATTCATTTTTGTCAAAGTTGACTGTTTGAACAAATCTTTGCCTCACTTCTCTCCCGTGGGAGACAGCAAAATCAATGTACTCGAAATAGAATCGACGGCAAGGGAATAGCGATGGGAGAACGATGGCAAAATGGCTTAATGGAGGAAACGGTGCATGATGAATGCGTCCACCAAGCCGAGTTTTTGGTGGCGGAATGACTTAGGCAAGGTCCCCACAATGGAGAAACCGAGGTTTTTCCACAGTGCCATTGCCTCCTTATTGGTGCTGACGACAAGATTGAATTGCATAGCCTTGTAGTCTGCTTTTTTCGCCTCTTCCAAAGCATGGAGCCCCATGGCTTTGCCCAATCCCCTGCCTTGCCATTGCGGATGGACCATGAATGAAGCGTTGGCAACATGGGATCCTTGTCCCGGCATGTTGGGCCGTAAAATGTAGGTGCCGACGATAATGCCTTCCAAAAGGGAAACATAAACTATCGATTTAGGACCATACCAAGCGACGAAGGCCTCTTCTTTATCGATTTCGGGTGGATAGGCGTAGGTATCGCCGCTGGCCACCACGGCGTGTAAGATTGGCCAGATTTCCTCCCAATCGGCGGGATTGGCGCGACGTATTTCGATCATCGCATTTCGTTTTTATAACGGGAGAAAGTTATCCTCCATCCTTAGTCAGCAACGCCTGAAATCTGGGGTGATCCCTTATTATATCCCACTCCCAGCCTCTGCTCAAATCGCCGACGGTCAGGTGTCCTGGAATGGCCAGCAGGTATTCCAATTTGTCCAAAGCCTTCTCCGGTTCGCCAACATTGGCATAGATAGATGCCAGGTTTTTCACGTAAGAATAACCGAGAAGTGCATCCTTGCCAATTGGGAGTAACTTCACCGCTTCGAGCCCTTCGCGGATGGCGTCCTCTTTCCGCCCGATGAGGGCATAGGCCTGACCTAAAGAAGAATGGTAGCGGGGGTCGTCCATGTGCTCCTCCACCGTCGGCTCCAGGTATTCGATTGCCAATCCAAGAGACTCCTGGGATTTTTCCACCTCACCCAATTTATCGTAGAGCATACCCTTGAAGAATTCTAGATGAAAGATTCCATCTTGCTGTTCTAACACTTCTTTTGGAAAGTTTTTCCCAATGTCCAGAACGCCCCTGTAATCCCTGTCATGCATCAAAATACTGATTCTCATGCTGGTAACCATGAAACCCGGATCGAAATCGGCGGGAAGCTCCGCCAGAATCTCTTTCAGGTAAGAGCCGTCTCCTTTCCAATTCAGTAATAAATCTGCTTTTTCGGCCGCATATTGGAGGGAATCCGGGGCCAGCTTATAGGCTTTTTCCAGTAATTCCAGTGCGGTGGGGAAATTTCGTATTATGCGGTAGGTGCTCGAAAGGTTGCTTAAATATTCCGCATTGCGGGGATCGAGTTCGGTCGCTTTTTGCAGGTTGTCTATACTCTCCTGCCACTTACCCTGACGCCGCTGGGTGTAGGACAATATTTCATAAGCCTCTGCATTGTTGGGCATCTTACTGAGGACCTTGAAAAGAACTTCCTGGGCCCGGTCATAGTCTTTAAACCCGTGATAATAATACCAGGCCAGGGCGGTTTGTCCCTCAGGGAGATCGGGTTGCAATTGGAGGGCCCGGTCCACCGCATCTTTCGACTTTTGCAGGCGCTCTGCGCTATGATCCCAGGTAAAAAAGTAGAAATCGCTGTGCAAAACTGATAGCTGCGCATAGGCCAAGGCAAAGGTGGGATCCTGCTTGATGGCCAGCCCGTAAAGCCTTTCGGCTTGATTAGCTTCGTCTTCGTTATTCCTGGCTCGAAAATGGTAATCACGGGCCTTCAAATATAGATCATACGCCTCGGTGTTTTCCGTTACGATGCGCTCCATGCCCTCCTTTTCCTCAGGGGTGAGGGTGGCTTTCAGGGCGCTTACAATCTCCTCGGCGATGGTCGTTTGCAGTGCGAAGATATCCGTCAAATCCCGGTCGTAGTTTTCAGCCCAAAGATGTTCGTCGGTGCGAGCATCGATCAACTGAGCCGTAATCCGCACCCGCATACCGGATCGCCGCACACTGCCCTCGAGAATGGCGCCCACGCCGAGAGCTTCTCCAATTTCCCGAACATTGTGGGTCTGGTTTTCGTATTGCATGACTGAGGTGCGGGAAATCACTTTGAGCGCCTTCACCTTGGAGAGATTGGTTAAAATATCATCGTGGATGCCTCGGGTAAAGTAAGCGTTCTCCGGTTCATCGCTGAGGTTATCGAAGGGAAGAACGGCAATGGAATCATAAGAGGAAAGCTCCGGCGGGGAGGGTTGAGCCGGTTTATCACTTTCTATGATTACCTTCGGCGGATTCAAATAGACAAATAAAACCATTATCGCAACAGCTGACCCGATCAGGATTTTCCAGTTTCTTTTTTTTGATTCTGGTTTTCCGGAGGGTGAAGCCGGGGTTTCCGCCTCCCTTTCCCAAGGGAGGAGAACATCATAGACTTCCACCGGGGATTCGATATTTTTCAGGCTTTGCTCCCCGCGGGAAACCCACTTCAGGTCGAGCTTGTTGCGTACCTGCGAATATACCTGGTCGGTGATGCAAATGCCTCCCGGTTTGGCCAGAGGTTGTATGCGGGCTGCGATGTTGACCCCGTCCCCGTGCACTTTGTCACCCATATGGACGACATCGCCCAAGTGAACACCGATGCGCAGTTGGATCCTCCGTCCCGGCAGCTCCGAAGCGTTGCGGCTGTTGAGGGTTTTCTGAATCTCAAGGCCGCACCGGACCGCCTCCTGCACGCTGCCGAACTCCAGAAAAAAGGCATCCCCGATGGTCTCAATTTCCCTGCCACCGAATCGGGGGAAGAGGGGACGCAACAGGTCCCGATGTTCCTGTAACAGATCGAGACTCAGAGCCTCATCCTTTTGAGCCAAGGCGCTGTAGCCCACGATGTCCGTAAACATGATGGCTGCCAATTGCCTCTGGTGTTCACTTTCCATTACAATAAATTAACTATTCTTCTTCGATAAGAGCCTGAAACCTTGGGTGGTCTCTTATCTTATCCCACTCCCAGCCCCATCGTAATTCGCCCAACGTCAAATGTCCGGGAATAGAAAGCAGGTATTCTAATTTGTCTAAAGCCTTCTCCGGTTCGCCCACGTCGGCATAAATTTCGGCCAGTTTTTTAACATAGGAATAACCGAGAAGTGCATCTTTGCCCATAGGCATCAAATCCACAGCTTCGAACCCCTCGCGGATGGCGTCCTCTTTCCGCCCGATGAGTCCGTATACCTTCCCTAAGGCCGCATGGTAGCGGGGATCATTCTTGTGCTCTGCCAACGCTGGTTCGAGATAAGCTACGGCCAAAGCAAGAGCCACTCCCGATTTTTCCAAATCACCCAATTTATTGTAAAGCATACCCTTAAAGAATTCTATATGAAAGATACCATCTTGCTGCTCTAACACTTGTTGAGGAAACGATACTCCAAGGCCAAGGACGCCCTTGTAATCCCTTTCATGCAGCAACATTCTAACCCTCATTCTGGTAACCATGAACCCGGGATCAAAATTATCGGGAAGCTCCGCCAGAACCTCCTTCAGGTAGGAGGTGTCTCCCTTCCATCCAATCAATAAATCGCCTTTTTCAGCTGCCAGCATAAGGGACTCGGGGGCCAACTTGAGGGCTTTTTCCAGAAGATTCAGGGCCGTTGGAAAATCTCGCATAAGTTGGTAAGTGTTCGCCAAGCTGGCTAAATATCCAACATTATGCGGATCGAGTTCGGTGGCTTTTTGCAGGTTGGCAATACTCTCCTGCCACTTGCCCTGGCGGCGCTGGGTGTAAGATAAAATTTCATGGGCCTCCGCATTGTTGGGCATCTTATCAAGGACCTTGAAAAGGATTTCCTGAGCCCGGTAGTAATCTTGAAACCCGTGATAATAATACCAGGCCAGGGCCGTTTGACCCTCCGGCAGATCGGGTTGTAACTGCAAAGCCCGATCCACCGCATCTTTCGACTTTTGCAGGCGCTCTTTGGTGTGGTCCCAGACAAACCAGTAGAACTCGCTGTGCAGGACTGAAAGTTGAGCATAGGCCAAAGCAAAAGTGGAATCCAGCTTGATGGCGCGCTCGTAAAGCCTTTCTGCCTGTATGGCTTCATCTTTGTTCCCTCTTGATCGAAAATGGTAATCCCGGGCCTTCAGATAAAAGTCATAAGCCTCAGTGTTTTCAGTAATAATGCGTTCGATGCTCTCTTTTTCCTCCGGGGTGAGGGTGGCCTTGAGGGCGGTTACAATCTCTTCGGCAATAGTCGATTGCAGTTCAAAGATATCCGTCAAATCCCCGTCATAGTTATCCGCCCAAAGATGCTTGTCGGTGCGCGCATCGATCAACTGTGCTGATATTCGCACCCGCAAACCGGAGCGCCGCACGCTGCCCTCGAGAATCGTTCCGACCCCAAGAGCCTCTCCGATTTCGCGCAGATTGTGGGCCTTGTTCTCGTATTGCATGACAGAGGTGCGGGAAATCACCTTGAGGGCTTTCACCTTGGACAAACTGGTTAAAATATCCTCATGAATGCCGCGCGTGAAATAAGCGTTTTCACGGTCATCGCTCAGGTTGTCGAAGGGAAGCACAGCAATGGAATCGTAGGAGGGAAGCTCCGGCGGCGGTGGCGAAACAGGCTCACTCTTCTCGATCACCACCTCGGGCTGATCGAAGATAATAGCCAAAGCCGCCAAAATAAAGAACGCTCCCCCCACCACAGGCCAAAGAATTTTTCTCTTTCCCTGTTTCCTGGGAGGAGCAGATGCGGTTTTCGCCTCTTTTTCCCAAGGGAGGACCACATCGAATACTTCCACCGGGGATTCGATGTTTTTCAGGCGCTGTAATCCCTGCGAGATGACTTCGAGTTTCTTCTTGGTCCGAAGGTAGGCATAAACCTGGTCGGTAATGGCGATGCCGCCCGGTTTGGCTAGGGGCTGAATGCGGGCAGCGATGTTAACGCCGTCCCCATGCACCTTTTCACCCACATGAACGATGTCCCCCACATGGATGCCGACGCGCACCAATATCTTGCGTCCCTTGGGCTCCGAAGCATTGCGGTTATTGAGCGTTTTCTGGATTTCAATGCCGCAGTGGACGGCCTCCTGCACACTGCCGAATTCAAGGAAAAAGGCGTCCCCGATGGTTTCGATTTCCCTGCCCCCGAATCGCGGAAACAGGGGCCGCAGGAGGTCCCGGTGCTCCTCCAGCAATTCAATGCTCAAGTCCTCGTTCTCTTGAGCCAGTGCGCTGTAACCCACGATGTCCGTAAACATGATGGCCGCCAGACGCCTCTGGTGTTCGCTATCCATTGTTGATAACTAGTCTACCTCAATAAGACGCAATTGGAAGGGAAAAGGATTCTTAAGAATTTCTTGAACTTAATGATTGCCATTCCCCTCCTCCAAAAGAGCCTGGAACCGCAGGTTGTCTCGGAGAGGATCCCAATGGGGCGAATTGCGTAATTGCTCTCTGGTTATGGAGGCCGGCAAACTCAGCAAATTTTCCAGTTCGTCGATGGCCTGTTCTGTCTCGCCCACCAGGGCGTATATTAAAGCCAGGTCCCTGGCATAACCAGGGCCATCGAGAGCGTCTTTGGCGATGGGCATCAATTTCACCGCCTCGAAACCCTCGCGAATGGCTGCTTCCTTGCGCCCGAGCCGAGCGTAGGCAAACCCCAGGGCGGAATGGTATCGTGGGTCGTCCCGGTGCTCGACGGCGGCCGGTTCCAGGTATTCCAGAGATGCCTCCAGCGCAATGCGGGCTTTTTCTTTCTCCCCCATGAGCAGATAAAGCTCTCCTTTAAGGTATTCCTTATGAAATATCGTATCCTGAAAATCATAAACTTCCTCGGAATAGGACCACAATGCTGCCAAAGCCCCCTGGTAATCCCGTTCCCACAAATGAATCCACCATCGGGCATAGCTGACGTTTCCTTGCAGGTCCATACTAGACGGTATATCCTCCAAAACTCCCTTCATAGCGGAGGTATCCCCTTTCCAATTCATGTAAAGATACCCTTTGAAGATAGGCACAATTAAAGATTCCGGTGTTAATTCGATGGTTTTTTCAAAGTGTTCAACGGCGAGTGGATATTGACCCAATGCCTCGTATGTTTGGGCCAGAGATCTCCAATAGTCAGGGTTTCGCGGGTCCAGCTTGACGGCTTTTTTCAAGTTGGTGAGGCATTTATCCCAGAGTCCCTGGCGGCGCTGGGTATAAGCCAGGAGAGCGTAAATTTCGGCGTTGTTCGGTTCGGATTGGCTTACCTTCTCCAGGATCTCCTGGGTCCGGGCATAGTCGCGAAAGCCCTGATAATAGTAATAGGCCAAAGCAATCTGACCTTCTGTGAGGTCGGGTTGCAATCGCAATGCATGATCCACCGCCGTTTTTGCCTTTTGCAGCCGCTCTTCGGTATGGTCCAAAACAAACCAGTAAAGATCGCCATGCAGTTGCGAAAGCGCAGCATAGGCCAGAGCGAATGAGGGATCCAGTTTGATTGCGCGATTGTAGAGCCTCTCGGCGGTGGCGGCAGAATCTCTGTTTTCGAAACTCAAGGAATAGTAATCGCGGGCCTTCAGGTAAATATCGTAAGCCTGCGTGTTTTGGGTTGGGACGCTCTCGATGCTCTTCTTTTCTTCCGGGGTGAGGGTGGTTTTGAGGGCCTCTACAATCTCCTCGGCGATGGTCGATTGGAGGGCAAAAATGTCAGTTAAATCGCGGTCGTAGTTTTCCGCCCAAAGATGCTCGTCGGTATTGGCGTCGATCAACTGGGCGGAGATGCGGACCCGCAACCCGGAACGCCGCACGCTGCCTTCGAGAATGGTGGCCACGCCCAGATCCTCGGCGATTTTTTTCAAATTCCGGGTCTTGTTTTCATACTCCATGACGGAGGTTCGTGAAATCACCTTGAGGGCCTTCACTTTCGAGAGGCTGGTCAATATATCCTCGTGAATACCTCGCGCGAAATAGGCGTTGTCCCGATCATCGCTCAAATTATCGAAGGGCAGCACGGCAATGGAATCGTAGGAGGCCAATTCGGGGGGAGCAGAAACCACGCTTGGGGTAGCCTCGGGATAGGGTCGCGGTTGTCCTTTCTTCGTCCAGAAATAACCGGCAATTAAAATCACTGCCGCAAGAGCCACTGCTGGCCAGAGGTATTTGCCTGCGCCGGAGTTGGTGTTGGAACTGGTTTTCGCTTTGGATTTGCTTTTGGACGGCGCTGGCTGCTCTTTTTCCCAGGCAAAAATTACATCGAAAACCTCCATCGGCCGCTCAATGTTTTTGAGTTCCAGTTCGCCCCGTGATTGCCATTCCAATTCCAGTTTGTCGCGAACCTGCATGTAAACGTGGTCCGAAATACAGATGCCGCCGGGTCGGGCCGCCGTTTGAATGCGCGAGGCGATGTTGACGCCATCCCCATGCACTTTATCCCCCATTTGCATGACATCCCCCAGATGAATACCGATACGGAGGACGATCTTTCGCTCCCCGGTTTGAAGGGAATTACGGCCAAATAGCGCAAACTGTATTTCAAAGGCGCACTTCACCGCCTCCAAAGCGCTCGCGAATTTCAGAAAAAAGGCGTCCCCGATGGTCTCGATTTCCTTGCCCCCGAAACGGGCGAATATGGGCCGCAGCAGCCCACGATGCTCCTCCAGAAGCTCCAGACTGAGGGCCTCGTTCTTTTGAGCCAATGCACTATAGCCCACGATGTCCGTAAACATAATGGCCGCAAGATGCCTCTGGTGAGTGTTTTCCATCAAAATTTGCTCAGGGGTATTGGCCGGAGGTAGTATTCCGGGATGTTCAGGAGTTCTTCATAAAGTCTTTTTCTTCGAAAAGAGCAACGCTTAAGCAAAGAGTGCCCAGGTGAATATCCGTTGCCCAGGAGCATAAGAAATTTATCTCATCCTCTACCCCGGACAACCGCCACCTCATTGCGGGGTGGCGTTTCCGGCTTCGCCCCCGCCAGCATTCGATTTGAGGAGAAATTCATGGACTGAGGCGTTTTCCTTTTCTTGCAAACGCGCCCGATGGAGCACCTTGTCGCCCACTTCGATTAAATTTTTTTCCATCAAGGAGGTCTTTCGACCGGGGACGGAGAGGAACTCTCTGGCCTCTTCGAACTGTTTCAGGTCTCTCCCGTTAACAAGATTAGGTAACCGGCTAATGTAAAGCGAAGGCGCTCTTTTGGAGATGGTTGTGAAATTATCAACCATCCAATTGAAAACAAGGGGCTGAAACTGCGGATCGGCGCTTATGGCTTGTGGAATGGAAGTGGATTCATGGGGGCGCAGATCGGCCGTGAGGGAGTATTGCAGAGATTTTTCCACCATTGCGGGCGTGCGGAAACTTCCCAGGGCTTCCAGGTAACGACTCCGTTCCGAAGGCGACTCGGCCGATTCGAATTTTTCACTGAATTGTTCGAACAATTTGGCGTCACCGTGAAAGGCGGCCGCCACCAGGACCGCCCCGGCCAGAGATGGATCGATGCTACCCGGTTTTTCGAGGTAGGACTCGGCGAGGGAGCGCGCATATTCCTTGATCTCAGGATCGTCGCCCCGGCCCCCAAGCCTGGCGATGAGGGTTGCCCGCAGAGAGGAAACCGCTTCCGCTTCTCCCTTCTTCCGTTGCCAGCCGATTCTTTCCAATGCCGGTTTTAGGGTCGCTCGCAAATAGGCCCGGTATGCCTCTTCCGTTTCTTCCGTTATAAAGGTCAGGTGGAGGCTGCCGACGGCTCCAGAGAGCGCTTGCAGGACTTCCGGAGACGGATCGTTGGCCATTAGACCAAGGGTTTTCAGGTAGGTCTGTCCCCGCAAATTTCCTGCTTTGAACAAAGCCGACAGATTATCGATGAAACCGACCCTTTCCCGCAGGCCCAGAATGGCCGCGGAGTTCTGGGCCAGTTTTCTGAGAACATCCGGTTGCACCTGCCACCGGTAATATCCCTTTTCTTCGACATTGGGATGTAGCCACAATATTTTCCCCTCCGAGGGCAGATCAAAAGTTTGAGAGGACTGCGATAGCAAATACTTCTCGCTACGGACCTTGTGCCCGTCCCAGTAACGCAAAACGACAGGCACCCGCCAGAGGGTGGCGCCCGGCATTTGCAATCCAAAGTTGATCAAGCGTTTCTGGGCCAGCCGGAGCCGGTTGTCGGGCAGTATTTCTGCGCTCACCAGGGGAACGCCCGGCTGATCGATAAAACTGCCCATAAGGGCGGTCAGGTCGCTTTCGGTATGCCCGTCCAAGGTGGACCAGAGATCTCCCGAGGCAGCGTTGCCCCAGGCAAAGGTCTCCATATATTCAATCATCCCCTGGCGGAAATTTTCCTCGCCCATCCACTGCTCCACCATGCCCAGGACGGCCATGCCTTTATTATAGGAAAGACTGTCGAACATCTTGTTGGGGTCGTCGGAAGCCAGGTGCTGGCGGCGAATTGTCGGGGTTGAGGGCAGGGCATCCACTTTCATGGCGGTTTGTCCATAGGCCACACTGGTTTGGGAAAGCTTGAAGTCGGGGAAGGCCCGGTCGGTTATTTTGTATCCCATCCAGGAAGCGAAGGATTCGTTCAGCCAAATATCGTTCCACCAACGGGTCGTGACCAGGTTGCCAAACCACATGTGGGCCATTTCGTGGGCCACGATGCCGGCCAGCCTTTTGCGGCGGTCGAAGGTGATAGCCCCTTCCTCCATCAGCACGATACTGTCCCGGTAGACAATGGCTCCAACATTCTCCATGGCGCCGAATAAAAACTCCGGCACCGCCAGTTGATCGAGTTTTTCGTAGGGATAGGGCCGATCGAAGTAATTCTCCAATTCCCTCAGGATGGGTCCCGAAACGCGGGCCATTTCATTGGCCAATGAGGAGCGTTCCCGGATCGTGTAAATCTTGCCTGGAACGCTCATCCCCTCGACCGGCAATGCCTCCAGCGGACCGGTTGCCAGGGCTACAAGGTAGGCCGGCATGGGCGGTGTTTTTTTGAATACCACCGTCCGGAGACCGTCCTTGGTTTCCTCCATAAGCACAGGGGTGTTGGATATCGCCTGATGGCCCTCCGGAACCGTCAGTATAACCTGCCAGGGAATCTTGAATTCCGGATCATCCCAACAGGGAAAAGCCATGCGGGCGTACTCCGACTCGAACTGGGTGAAGGTATAGGCCGCCCCCTCGGTTTCCGTTTTGTAAAGACTGAGAGCGCTCCGGTTGAAATCGTTCGAGAAATGGATCGTGAGGGAGTAATCACCGGGGGACAAGCTGCGGCCCGTTTCCAGGGTAACGGTTCCCTTCGGGCCGATTTTATGGCTGGCCTCCATCAACCCGGAATCGCCGCTGAGGGAGATACTTTCGATTTTCATATCCTCGGCGTGAAAGCGGAATGTGTTGGTGCGCTCAATCACCTTGATGTCCATCGATACGGAACCGGAATAAGTATCCTGGTCCGCATCGACGGTTAAATTGACCTCCTGGGAAACCGGGAAAACATTCTTGTCCAACCGGAGCGGATCCTCCGAATTTTCGCCCCAGGGGTAGGTGTGCGGAGCAAAAGCAAATAAGGCTAACAATACAAGAAGTCGGCAGAGTCTTTTCATTTTTCCTTCATCCATTTAATTTTATCAAAAGCTCATTTAGTGGGCGGTAACCCTATGGTTTAACGATTCCCGAACAACACAAAATTTCACCCCGTCCCTTCTGTTTCCTTTTCTGAATCCATCAACCATCAGTGTAAATCCATTTAATTTGAGGTGATATAAAGCCTTTGTGGTCATCATCGGCGCATTATACCATGGGCAGAGAAAACCTGCAATGGATAGGTTGGCTGCGTTTGATGCGTTGGATCAAAAAGTGAAAAAAATTAAAAAATCCGTCAAAAAGTTCAACAAAACCCCAACAACCCTCTGGAAGAAACATGATAAGAAAAAGGAGACGGTTCTTTACAGCCTACTTTTCCGGATGAAGCGTCTTTAAAAACGCTTTCCAATCCCTGCCGGGTAATGATTCGGGCGAAAAGAAATTTTGGGGATACTCAATATTACCGCTCATTCCGGTAACGACATAAGTCTCTGAGATATTTCGGATGTGGTGGGTCAATTCAATCCGCAGGGCTTGATTAGGACCTTTTTGATTAGGTCCAAGGAACTGAAAGTCCCTCATTCGCACCGTTTTCAATAGACGCCCCTGCTCGTTCAGGAAATTGACCTTGAGGACCACATTTCCTCCTTGCTGACCCAGAATCGGCGTTCGCTATAGCCGCTCATCTGCTGTCTTTCGGGCGTAATCGGCCGGGCTACGACTTGGTAGCAATCAACCCCATCGAGATCATAATCGCCCTGTCGCTCGTAATTCTCCGCGTCTTTTTTCTCGAACAGAAAATCCATGTAAGACCAACTCATAAAAAGGAGGTAATTTTGCAGCAACCTCCCCTTGATTTCCTCCGCTTTTACCATTCCGGGCCGTTGCAGGTAAACCGAATCCGTCCGGTCTTCCCTCTGGATCACCAACATTGAAATTCCCACCCACTCCTCCGGCTCGGTGATATGGAGGATCATTCGCGAATCCTCCGGAACCATGTCGAAAAACATGAACGCCTTCCCCGACTGAACCTCACCCTTTCCATCGATAGCCACCATGGTATAATAGAGCGCGGCGGAGGTTCTGTCGGCGAACTCCTGAACGTCCTCAAAGACCTCCCAACCCGTCTTCAGACTAACCGACCGAAACCCAACCAATGGCAAAACCATGAGAGTCAGCAGTCCAGCGGCTGCTAAAATCATTTTCACCCGCGCCCCTATATTCACCTTTATTCCCCTCCTTTTTCTATCAAAGTATCAAAGTGTAAACTTTGTTCTTAGGTCAGAAAAGGATTTTCGATGCGAACCGAGTCGATTTTCTTCCCTCCCCCAATTCTGCATTAACGAATACTACAAAAGTATTGGACTGATCCTTTTTTGATATGCTGAGGGGCTGTTTAGAGGGCAAGAACTTCTGAGACACGTTTCTGGAGCGGGGGGAGCAATTCGGCCTCGAACCATGGATTCCGGCGCAGCCAAAGGTTGTTTCTCGGACTGGGGTGCGGAAGCGGAACGGTGTGCGGCCAATAGGAACGCCACGACTTCACCAGTTCTGTCAAGGATGACCTCGATTTACCGAAGTGGTAGGCTTGTGCGTATTGTCCCATCACCAATGTTATCTCCAGGTGGCGAAGCTGCCCAAGAAGCTGTTTGCGCCAGGCAGGGGCACACTCCGGTCGTGGTGGAAGGTCGCCCGATTTTCCTGATCCGGGGAAGCAGAAGCCCATGGGCAGGATCGCGATTTGCTCCGGATCGTAAAACACTTCGCGTGTCACCCCCAACCATTCGCGCAAACGATTTCCGCTGGCGTCATCGAACGGCACACCTGATTCATGAACCTTTCTCCCCGGCGCTTGCCCCGCAATCAGAATTCTAGCCTTCGGGTGCAACTGAAGGACCGGCCGGGGGCCCAGCGGCAAGTGTGCCTGGCAGATGGTGCAGGCCCGAATCTCAGTTAGTAAGGACGAAAAAGACGCCATGGAACCAGATCTTTCCAAACTGCTTAACGACTCCCGTAACTTGTGCCGGACCGGTGCAGCGGATTGTCAGGCAGGGCTTGAATAACACCACGCTTTTTTGTTACCATGCCTAAGAGAGCCATTAATCCCGAACCAAGCAGCCAAATGCTGGCCGGTTCCGGTATGGCAGTAATCGTTGCATCGAAACCTGTGGTATCGAATGTGTAGTCTCCTCGTGAGCCTAATGCAAAATCAACAGTATCCCCGGCATTGAGAGAAAAGGTTCCGAAGGAGGCGCCGGAGCCGCCGTTATCCCAAAACCTTTCCATTGAGATAAAATTGGTTCCGTTGATTACCACATGCCCGCTGCCGCCATTCCCGCCATTGGGATCGAGATCCGTCCAGCTTGCCAATATATTGAAGGTGTTGGCGACAGGAGCGGTCCACCTGACAATAGAAAACTGATTCCCTGCTCCCGGATGCATAGCCATTTGATTTGGATTCAACGGCGCGTAATCGCCGAAACCGGAATCCAATACGACCTGGCCTGTTCCGGTATTGGCAAGAATAGAAACAACATCAATGTAACCTTCTATTTCATCGTGAAACCCATTGAAATCGGACGAAGAATCGATGTGCGAGGCAACGGGAGTTAAAGTGGTAGATTCCAAAGGTGACCGATAGCCATAAGTCCATGGCCCCCTGGGATTTGTCTCACTGCCATCCGGATTCTCGCCCGATACGAAATCGATTCCGGCAATATAAATCGCGTGGCTGGTTGCAGCCAAAAACAGTGTGCTTACAACCACAATGGCCTTTATAACCCTTTTCATAACTATTCTCCAAGCACGGTGAGTGCCCGTGAAGCAGGGACGCACCATCCAACCTGTCAAATTTAGTTACGGATGGCAAGGCAAAAGGGGCATTCCCGGGAGTGTTTGGCCCAATCTAGGAGCATCTAAAAAAAGGCCATCCTCTATTCTGGCAACAGGGAATATGTATATCGTTCGGTCGAATCAGTTCCCTCAACCTCAACCTGTTAACTGAAAACAGCTATCAAATTTAACCAACGTCGATTCGAGAATGCAGGACTGAGACTTTTTTCTCACCTCAAATCTCCAGATAATCTAACAATTCTATTTTTGAACATTGACCACTTCTGAAATCCCAGCCTGAACTGGAAACCCTCGTTGCCAAAATCCCCCAATCAACCAAAAAAAATTATCGAGGAACATTTGAGAGGACCCTTCCGGGAAGTTCAGAAAATCGATACGGCAAAATTGATTTAGGGGAAACAGGTTTCAGGGTGAAGATCGCTAGTTACCTCGAAAATGTGTCAGGACTCTTCACTGCTGCCACTGATTTTTAGTTTTGGTTTCCTCAATCCACCTGCAAGCCTTCCGGAACACTGAA
>JAJFLV010000271.1 GCA_021772535.1 Opitutales bacterium
GTTGATGCAACGCCGCTGATGCCTCAAAACACTCTGTCCCAATGGGATGCGGGCGGGCACCGAAGGTCGCGGCGTTGGTTTCGCGCTCACGGGCTTGCAGCCCGCTACGCGAGAAACCGCCTTGCGCTGCTTCGATTCCGCCGCGCACCATCGCACATTTCCACTTTTTAGACGCCCTCTTAAGAAGCCGTTTGAAATATTGGGGTCGCGTAGCGTCTCCCTTATGCCGAGGGATACGCAACTGCCAACGCGTTGAGGTCACAGTTGGTATTTTTCGCTGAGGTAGCGGTCCAGAACAAGTAGTTCGTCGACGGTCAGCGCCCGCTGGTAGCAAATCGTCTCGGCGAGCTCGCAGGTCAGCCAGTCGCCGAGTGTGGTGCTGGCGATTCCCGTGATTGGGCTCGGGATGTCTTCAAAGGCGTTTGCCGTCTCGGGCGGAAGGGTGTAGACCAGAACTTTACCGTTAATGACGATACGTGAGACTTTTGACTCGTAGTCGACCGTTACCATCAAACGGTGCCAGGCGCCGCTGGTTAAAGCATGCCTTTCGCCTTCGATGAAAGACGAGTGATCAATGCCGTCCTCCTGAGCTGTCACGGCACGGGAGTAAACCTGCACTTCGCCGGTTCCTTCGATGATTTGGACTGAAACACGAGTGTTGTAGTTGCTCACATGGGTGAGGAAGAGGTAACGATTCTTGGTCCAGGGAGCATCGGGTGCAGGGGGCGGGCCGTAGACGAGTGTGGGGTTGACAAGGAAAACGGCGGTAAATCCGCTTGTTTGCTGGCCCAAGGCGTGGCCGGCCCGGTTCAGGATCAATCCCTGCCGGTTGGCTGCATCAAAAGCCACCACAGGCTGACCGGCCAGAGCATCAAGTTTGTAGGTGGGTGGATTGTGGATTCCCGTATTCATTCCGGCCTGGGGTATTCGTCTTTCAAAGACGGCGTCGTAACCGTTGTCGGAACGATCCGGCCAAAGGGTGACGACCTGACCGTCATTGTGTCCCGCGCTGAGATCGTCTGCTGAAAGCCACAGGGCGAGGTCGTTGATCAGATTGGGTTGCACCTCGGCGGCGGCCAATGGGGTGATGATCGCCAGTGGAAAAAGGACCAAGGGGAGAACGACCAAGCGAGGAGAGAAGCGCTTTTTCATGTGGGAGAAGAGGAAGCGGCAGGGAGTAGTGTTTTTAAGGGTATCGGGTTCATTCACTTTTCCAACGTAAGAGCGTAAACCGTGGCATTGTTTTCCAAATAGATACGCAACCAATAGGTTCCAGTCGGCAAATCATTGATTCGCTTGGTTTTCCAGGCCACTGGATGGCGCAAATGGTTTCCTTGAATCACTTCGGAGTCCTCTCGGGTATAGCCTTCGAGCTTTCGACCGTTTGAATTCAAAATTTCCATGCGGATGGCTCCAGCGGCAGTATCCGCGTTTAGCGACAACGCGGCAACGTTTTCAATAAGCATCGGTTGAAGAGTGATCTGGCCGCTCTTCTCAATAGGACGGATTCCTGCGAATCGGTCTAGTGGCATGGAAGCCATCCCAACGCCGGTAGGTTTGGAGAGGAAGTTCTTTTTTCCACCGCTCCAGCGACCGGAGTAGGCGCCAAAATAGAATCGCACTTCGTCGTCGAGAAAAACAGGCGTTGCGTTGCTCCAAACCAAACTACCGAAGGAATCCTGATCAGGCACGGAGATGAAAGGAAGGTCTCGAAAGGGTCGATCCCAATCGAGACCGTCGCGACTGATGGCCAGTTCTCCCGGCATTCGCCCGCTGAGCCGCGCATCCATTTTCTGGAGCAAACTAAAGTAAACTCCCTGATAATAAAAAACCGGTCCTCCGTGCAATTGGATTCCTTTGCTCCCGCCCCCCACTTCACTGGTTTCGAGTTCCAGATCGTCCCCTTCCCATCCGTCAAATTCGTCCGGAGCCATCATCAATTGCGGTTGGGTCCAATTAAGGAAATCCCGGCTTTGGCTGCGGACAACTGCCCGTTTCCATTGCATGCCGGTGTGGCCGTCAATCCAGGTCTTGCCGTAAATAGCAAATACTTCGCGCACGGGGTCAAACATCACGTCGTTAACATCGCTGATCGTATGAGTGACGCCTGGGAATGCCTTCAGGAGAGGGATTTCCGGGTATTTATCCCAATGAATGCCGTCAGCAGAGAAGCCTACCCCCAAACCGTAGTCCTTGTCCTTCGGGTGCTCCCAAAAAACCATTTTGTATCGGCGCGCGGGATCTTGATCTCTTGAATCGTATAACACAGCGGCTCCGTAGTGACCGCGGCCGGTCAAAATGATGTTGGTGGGTTTTCCATTGATGGGAAAGAGATCCATCATGGGTTTGGTCCAACTGATTCCGTCGTCCGAAGTCGCGTAGCACACACAAGTTCCCAATTCCCCTCTATAGGCTTGGTACCAAAGTTGGTATCGCCCGGTGTGATCACGGTGAACACTGCAATAGGCGATTGTTTCCTCCCATGGAAGATCATCAAGAAGGAGAGGATTTTCGGGGTGATGGTCCAAAGGGCGCAGGATACGCTTGGTACCAGGTCGGTACATCACAGAATGATCGTCTACGAAGAGGAGAGTTTTCGAATCTGAATCTGAGGAAGTCCTTGTTTCCTCTCCTGCGACTGGGAACCTAAGAACTATGAAAATTGCGAACCATTTGAAGCATTTAGGAGGAAAGTACCTTGGCATAGTCGAAGGATATTTTCGCAGGGAAAACAGGTTGTCAACAAGTGATCCGGCTCACGCCAGTAGGAAACTATTTAAGCGGCTTCGGGAAGAACGCCATATTACAGAACCTACGTGTAACAGGCTAATTTAATCTGCATTTTGCAATCTATAGATGTATATATAATACGTTAATAACCAACGGTTTACTATAAAACTCCACTTTTCCAGTATTAATCCAATAATGCTACTTAACATCGGAGTCCTGGCTACCTTCCCGGCGGGAAGCCCGAGCAGCCTCTCTTTCCTCTGCGGACAATACTCCGTCCCCATCGGCATCGAAACGGGAAAGCATTTCTGCATGGCGTTTTTCCCGGAAAGCCCGGGCGGTTGCTTTTTCCTCTTCCGAGAGCACACCATCGCCGTCCGCATCGAAGCGTTTCAACTGGTTACGTTGTCTTTGTCCGGACGGCGCAGCCCGTTTGCCCCGCTTTTTGAACTCCTCGCGAGCCAGGGTCTTTTCCTCATCAGAAAGTACACCATCGCTGTCCGCATCGAATTTGGCCAGCCGTTCGGCCATAAATTGTGCCCTCCGTTCTTTAAAGAAATTATGGGCATCTTCTTTCTCCTCGTCCGAGAGAATCCCGTCACCGTCATGGTCAAAGCGTTCTACCATAGGACCACGGCCGTCAAAACCGGGCCCTTTGGGCCCCCCAGCAAAGCGTTCCCGCATGACTTCCCGGGCATTTTCTTTTTCTTCTTGAGAAATAATCCCGTCACCGTCGGCGTCGAATTTTTCCATGAATCGCCCATGATGGCCTGGAATGTCGTCCCCGGCTTTGACTGCCGATTGAAATGTGCCCAAGAGAACGGCAAGGACAACGATTGAAAATACGTTCAGGAATTGGTTTTGGTTTTTCATAAATTGATTCATCTCCGATATTTGAATTTGTCCGGTTGTTCAAGCTTTGTTACGCAATCTTAAACAGACTGATTTTTTAAAAGTTGCAGAGAGGCATTTATTCGCAAAGGATATTTCCCTCTTTTGACCATGAATCCGGCAGTGAAACTACCCGCCGATTATAAAAAATTTCAGAGAATCGATGTACCAGATCACTTTCAGCAATCAAAGCATGGACGAGCTGAACAAGCTGGAGATCCTGGAGCAGATGCAACTGGTGGAGCGCATCACCAACCTCACACCGCAACAATTGGCTCGGCCTCGCGAACCATTGGGTAAATTTCATCGGGAGGGTAAAACCTTATACCGCCTGCGGGCGGGGGAATTCAGACTCTATTTCGAGGTCAGCGAGGATTTGATCAACAATCATTACATGTTGCACAAAAATACCCTCACTGATTTTATCGTGCGGACCAAACTGCCCCTGTCCGAAGAACAGTTGGTGGAACAGCACCAATCCTTTTGGAAATACCTGGAAACTTTGTCCAAAAACCATTGACCTCGGATGACCGAAGAGGAAGGTACCATTTCTAATCACATCGACGCGGCCGAAGCCCGTCGCATTTACTTTTTGCCCAGTTTGATGACTGCGGGCAATCTCTTTTGCGGTTACCTCGCCGTTATTCGGTGCATTCAAGCCAAATATGCCTCCAGTAATGCATTGGAAAGTGCCGCCGGCGCGGTATTGGAGGCGGAAACCAAAGGTTTCTACAAACAGGCAGTCTGGCTCATTCTTTTGGCGGTCATTTTTGACACCCTTGACGGGCGGCTGGCCAGGCTGGGCGGCAAGGAATCATTGTTTGGCAAAGAATTCGATTCCATAGCAGACATTGTTTCTTTCGGAATGGCTCCCGCCTTGATGGTTTTCTTTCTCATTTTGTCACCGACCGATGCCTTTCCCTATTTTCGCCAGGTTGGATGGTTAATTGGGTTCATTTACCTGCTCTGCGCGGCAGTGCGGCTCAGCCGTTTCAATGTCATTACGCACCCCCTCGTGCACGGCGAAAAATCAACGGACTCGGAGGATTTTCAAGGCCTTCCCGTTCCCGCCGCAGCTGGCATGATCGCTTCTATCGTGTTGGTTCTCAATCGTTTCGATCTTCGCGCATGGGCCTTTTTTCTTCCCATATTGTTGCTTCTGGTGGCGTTTTTAATGATCAGTTCGGTGCCCTATCCCAGCTTTAAAAACATTGGCTGGGATACCCGCACGCGCTTCCGCAGTTTCATATACCTGTTTGCCGGCCTCGGTTTGATATTTCTCTTTCACTCCGTATCCTTCGCCGCAATTTTCCTGGTTTACATATTTTACGGACTTTTCAGGCACCTTAAAAATAATCGCTTCAAGGTATTTGAAGAACGTGACTCACCGGGGTCTTAACCCTCTAAAAGCAGTCTTGGTAACCGACCAATTCCCTGTGAATAATTTAGGAACAAGCAGCAATTTATAAGCAGAGAGAAAATATGTAAATATTTGCAAAGACGGGCTTCACGGGTTTAAAATTCAATAAAGGCTTGTCTAAGAATCACTTAATGACCTTGTTTAAATTGCTAACAGCATATAATAGTAATAGATATTTTTAATTTAAATAGATGTATATATATAACAGTTGTCAGGAACTGCCTAAATCGCCTTAATTTTTGATAAATTAGAACCATGAAATTTAAAATCAATCGCGACCATTTTTCCAGTGGCTTGGCCAGAGTTCTCAATGTGGTGGGCACTCGTGCCACCATGCCCATCTTAAGCAATGTCCTCATCGATGCAGAGGATGATTCCATTTCCCTCACCACGACCAACCTGGATCTCGGCATTCGCTGCAAAATCAAGGCTGAGGTGTCGGAACCCGGCGGAATCACCCTGCCGGTTCGCAAGCTGGCCACCATAATTCGCGAACTTCCCAATCTGGACGTGGAGATGGAAACCTCAGCCCAGCATCAAGCCAAGATTACCTCGGGCGGTTCCCTCTTTCGGATTATGGGCATTGAAAGAGAGGAATTTCCCTCTTTGCCGAGTTTTAGTGACGACCACGTCTATAATCTTTCCCAAAGCGAGCTGGCGGAAATGCTGCGGTGTGTTTCCTATGCCCAAAGCAGTGATGAAACCCGTTACATAATGAACGGAATTTACTTCAATTTCGAAGAAAATTCGCTTACTCTGGCCGCCACTGATGGGCGGCGACTGGCAGTTTTCAAAAAAGAGCTGGATACTTCCGAGGAGAAGGCGGGCAACCTGATTTTGCCAGCTAAAACGGTGGCGGAGCTGGAGCGAATTCTAGGCTTGGGCGATTCCGTGAAAATAGCTTTTAACGACCGGCAGGCCGCTTTTGAACTCAGTAGCGGCGAGGACGACGAGTCTTCCGGTCTGATCGGGAGCACTTATCTGGTTTCCAAGATTGTCGAAGGCAAGTATCCCAACTATCTCCAGGTGATACCGAAGGAGACGGATCAGAGAATCAAGGTGGAGCGCGAACTCCTTCTCGATTGTGTCCGCCGGGCCGCCCTGGTAACCACCGATCAGAGTAATTCCATAAAGATGAAACTTCACAACAATCTCATGGAAATAACCGCCTCCAGCCCCGAGTACGGCCAGTCTCACGAATCGCTGGCCGTGCAGTTCGAGGGTCCGGAAATTACCGTTGCCTTCAATCCCGGATTTCTGGCCGATCCCCTCAAAGCGGTGACCAAGGACGAAATAATATTTGAATTCAAAGACGAACTTAGCCCCGGTGTGGTCCGCACCACGGAAAATTTCCTCTGCGTGATTATGCCCCTGCGGGTTTGATCGGCGGCTCCGTCAAAGAGAGTCTGATAGGTAATTCTTTTTTGAAGTTGGGTATATCCCCGTAGATATGGCAGTTCAAAAAATATCACGGTTTAAAAGAACGAATCCATGAAGGAAAATTCCCATTATTTGCTCCAGCAAATGCTGTTGTTTTCCTTGGTGGTATGTTTCCTTTTCTACCAGGATCGTCTTTCCACCTCCCCCGTTGTGGCCATTTTTAACCGCTGGCTGCGATGGATTGTCATATCTTTGGGAATTGCTTATATTACCCATCTTTGGGGTTTTACCGCGCGCCCATTCTGGATTCTCGCTATTTGCAGTTTTATCGGCTGGTTTCTTCTCGAAACAATTTACAATTGGCTGGCCATCGCGGCCTTTAGTAAAAGCCCGGTTCCTCTTTTCCCGAAATTTGAAGTCAATGAATCGGGGGACGAATGGCCCGCCCAGAAGCATTTCATCGGTCTCCGTGAATGGCTCCGGGAGGAAGGATACCAGCGCCTGGTGGCCCTTCGTGCCCAGATCGTCGAGTCGATCGTTTTACGCCTTTCGGTTTACCAGAATGCCGATCAAACCATCCGCCTGCAGATCATGTTTTTACCCCATCGCAGCGGCAATGTCTCCGTTTGCCATATCCTCAGTTCCCAGGGGCGTGACGGCTACCGCTTCATAACGGACAATTATTTTCTCCCCTTTGGCGGCTTTTACCCCGAAACTTGGCTGGTTGAACGCAAACCATGGACCCGCTCGCTCGATAAACTGCTCCAGCGCCACATCGCGCGCATGGAAAAATCCGATACCGATTTTCTCCCCTGGGAGGACGATCCCCTGATCGATCTCAATGACCAGCAGCGCATCCTCGAGCGGATCAACACCGACCTGGGCTTTCTCTTCCCCCGCCATTTGCACGAGGACCACGGCAAAATCACCTCACAGGGCCGCTACCGCTTCTGGAAAGAAATCTGGCTCCTCAACTACTTCGGCTTCACCTTCGTCCGGTAAGCTGTTACTCGTCCAGTATTTGGTGGGTTTTTGAATCGGGATTGGTATAGGAGCCGCGGTATTTTTCGCCGGTTGAGATGGGTTCGGGGTTCATGGCTTCCTGTGGGATCCTGGCGATGACTTCGAGGACGATTGGTACAGCTTGTTTGGAAATTCGCTGCACGCTGTTTTGCATGTCGACAAAGCTGAAGGGGCGTACGCCGACTGCCGGATTGGCGATGGAGCAGATCGCCGCGAAGCGGATGCCAAGCTGTCGGGCGTAGGTTGTGGTGGTTGCTATATTTTCACTACAGAGGTCCCCACCGAGGATTCGCATGGCGCGGACCTCCGCGGCGGTCTCGAACCGTTCCGGATTGTGCTGCACGAATACGCCATGTTGGTAGAGGTTTCCAGTGTAGCCCTCCTGGACTTTTTGGGCCTCCGAAATGAGAAGTTTCCGCAGAGACGGACTATAAGGCTGGTAGTAGTTCTGAAAGACACCTGGTCGCTCGATTCCGGAATAATCCAGGATGTTATGGGGACGGGTATTTTCCATTTCCATAAAATCGTCCACGATGATTAGGTCGTCATAATCGTAGTCGGTCCGAATTCCTCCTGAGCTGGCTCCACCAATGACGTGGGTGATGCCAAGGTCGTAAAGGGCCACCCAGCAGCGGATGTGGCCTATGGCTTCGCTTTCACCATCTTTCCGTGCCTCGTAGCCATACATGCGGATGTAATAGAAAGGGACCCCCTTGTAACGCATGCGGTAGATAGGAGGGCTCGTTCCAACCGTGGTTTCAATTGTAAAAACTCCCTCCTCCTCGACCAGACCCTTTCCAAACGTTGTCTGGTCGCCGAAGGTCGTTCCACCTACCACGGCAATGAATACCTTTTCATCGCTGCTGGCCTCTTTAGCATCAGCGTAGAGTTGGATAGAAAACAAAATCGAGACGAACAGTAAAAGAACTTTCCAGGCATTCATGTGGACGAATGATGCAATCGATCCCTATAAAAGCGAGCCTGAACAACGATAGGCCTCCACTCCCCCGGCACCTGTAGGAGGACCACGGCAAAATCACCT
>JAJFLV010000272.1 GCA_021772535.1 Opitutales bacterium
TGTCTCCGGCAACACCACCATGCTGCATCTTCTCGCCGGGGAGGATCCCACTCCGATGGGGGTGGTTCCGTTTACACCTCGTTTCCTCAATTCGAGGCGGCTGCAATCCAACAGCATTGGTTTCGATTTTGATAGGAATGAAAACGATTCGAATCCTTTCGAAATTTGCCTTCTGCCTGGATTGGCAGCCTATGTGGGTGCAGATCTCACAGCCGGAATTTATGCTACCGGCATGCACTATTCGGAACCTCCCACTCTTCTTACGGATATTGGCACTAACGGCGAAATAATTTTAAAATATGGCGAAAACCTTTGGGGTTGTGCAACTGCGGCAGGGCCTGCCTTCGAGGGCGCAGGATTATCCTGCGGAATGCGTGCGGTCGAAGGCGTCATTAGTCGAATTGCTTTTCCTGATCCCCTCAAGGCTCCCGTCTGTGAGGTAATTGGGCAACGATCCTCCGGTCGGCAGCCTCTGGGTATCTGCGGTTCTGCTTACCTTGATTTTCTGGCGGAAGGACGTCGAATAGGTTTGTTGGACGGGCACGGACGCTTCGAACCTGCCTTTTGTGAGTCCTTACCCCCTGGATACATATTAAATATGGAGTCAGGCAAAGCATTCTCTCTTTTGCCCAATCTGAAGGAGCCGATAACAATTTCCGAGCAGGATATTGCTCAGCTCCTCCAGGCCAAGTCCGCCATTGCGGCCGGAATGGAAATTCTCCTCAAACGCGCGGGAATTAATACTAGCCAGGTCGAGAAACTATATCTGGCCGGTGGATTTGGATTCAACGTCGATATACCCAATGCCATTGCCTGCGGGCTATTGCCCGGTCTCAATCCGAGGCAGGTGGAAGTTGTCGGAAACTCTGCTTTGGCTGGCGCCTATATCTGCCTGCTCGATCGAAACGCCCTCGTCCAAATGGAAACCATCCGCCAAAGGATCGAAATTATTGAACTCAATCTTGATCCCGATTTTGAAGACCGCTATATCAATCATCTTAGTCTCCCATGATATTAATGAGGTTCACCGGGATTATAATATTACCAAATCGCTAATGCGCCGTTTTTCTCTGTTAGCACTTTATGCTTTCCTCATTGTCATGGAGAGGGGAAGCGGGCTTCTTGCGCAAGAGAATTCCTCGCGTCTGGTTGGCTTTGGTCTCGGCAGGCCGGAAAAAGTGATGCTTTCCAGCCGTGAAGAATGGCAGGTTTCCGACGGATGGTCGCATACGGACGGAACCTGGCAAATTGACCGGCCCGGAAGGCTGATCATTCCTTTCACTCCTTCCAACCGTATAAAATTGAAGTTCGAAGTTGTTCTTTCACCACGGTCCGAGCTTGGTCTCTATCTTGGCTTCAAGGAAGATAAAAAAATGAAGTTGGATGGCAGTTGGAAGTCCCGCTTTGGCGCTTATAATTTCCGCTGCGGCCAGGGAAGGGGAGACTTCTACAGCATTGAGAGCCTGGGTAAAAGGGGAGGGCGTATTTTCAGTGAACACTGGGAACCTGCCGGTGTTAGTTTTGGCGTCCCGCACATTTTTACTCTCGAATATGATGAAGGACAGTTGCGTCTAGCGATCGACGATAGGGAAATTATTAATGGGTTCGATCAACACCCCCTCGCGCTATTAAGTGCACTTTCTTTCAATGTCGAGGGAAAGGTGGAGATACGGCCTTTGTCCCTGGTAATTACACCGGCCATACCGGAGAATCGGATGCTCCCCGTAAAACGTGACGATTTTGCCTTCCATGTCGCCATCGACTATCCCGACGATCTTCTTCTTTCAGAAAAGGACTGGGATGATAATACTCTTCGGGAACTCGTGCGGACCTACGCCAGAATGGGAGTCAGTCGTCTTTATTGGATCGACTATTTAGGTCGATCTGGCGGAATTATAGGACAAGGAGAATTAGGCGTCTTTTCCTTGGAGCGGATCGTTAATTTGAGCAAAGCTGTTCCGGAGCCGATGAAAATTTTAAGCGAAGAGTGTCACCGTTTTGGCATGGAAGCCTTTGCCATCATCAAGCCCTTCGATATGGCCTACGGAACTCCTTGGGCTCTTTATCCCGAAAACCGACCTAATTCAAACGGTCTTCGGGCTGTTGGTGGGTGGACTGGGGGTACGAGTCGTTTCATCCGGGAGCATCCTCAATTACGCACCCGTCTGCATCCTTCCCTCCTGAGGAATGGCAAATCGGAAAAGGTGGCGGAGATATCGCTCTTTCACTGGGATGATGCTCCCTTGGTTCTTTCCGCCGAAGATTTCATAATCTGGATCTCCGACGATAATGAAACCTATAAACCGTACGATGGTCCGTTAAATTTCAAAAATCTGATAATCGACAAGAAGCCCGAAAGGTTCACGCCGGCTCCTGAAAAGCGTCATGGGTCGAGCCGTCCTGTTCGCACCTTCCGATTTTCGGAGTTGGACATACATTCCCCTTACCTGGCCCTTGAACTGAAGGCTGGCACAACCAGCGCCAAATTAGAGAATTTTCTCTCAGCTTTCGTGGAAATTAAAAACAGCACCGGTGACCGGATGGCGGTAACTTATGGATTATCTCCCAGCCTAAGGTTCGATCCTCAAAATTTTCATTACCAAGTGGGAAATTTTCGAGAAGTTGGCATCGCTTTCGATGCTGGAGAGCGGACCCGATATGATCGCTGGACGGGCGGTGCTCGTCTGCAACAATCACTGGGCCGCAGCCGGTTCGTTCTGGAGCCGGGAGGTTGGCTGGGACTGGCTTTAGGCCGCAACGAGTTTCCCACTGCCACGGTTGATCCCTCCTATCCTGAAGTGCGTAATTGGATCATCGAACGGGTTAGAGAGTTAATGGAGCTGGGTGTGGATGGTGTCGATTTTCGCTTGGCCAATCATACCGATTCTCTCGATTGGGAGAACTATGGATTTAGCAAACCGGTGGTGGATGAATTCAGGAATCGCTATGGAGTAGATATCACCAGGGATATTTTTGATCGTGCCTTGTGGAGAAAGCTGCGTGGGGAGTATATCGATACCCTCCTGCGAGAGATAAGCAATGTAGTTCATGAATTTGACGGAACCTTTCAGATGCACGTCGATTCATTCATGGCATTTGGACCGGAAAGTAACTGCTTTCACGAAACCTCCTGGAATTGGGCAACATGGATCGGTGATGGGATTATCGATGAAATCACCCTGAAAGAGGGTCCCGAAACTTTTTCAGCAATCGATGAAAATACCTTTTGGGCTGAATTGATTCGCCGTGGGAGAGCAGCTGACATACCTGTTTACGCTTGCAATGGCGACCTACTGGAAACACCCGAAACCCCGCTTGAATGGTTTGAAAAAAGCTATCAGGCCGGGCTTTCCGGGATCATTTTTTATGAAAGCGCGAAACTCGTTTCCCTGAAATCCGACGGCAGGTTTGTTTTGAAAAACGAATCGCTGCCAGAGTCTTTCACTCAATTCAGGAATATAAATAAAAGGTAGAAATCACAATCCACCTGAGAAAACCTTATATCAGAGGATATGCCGGTCAAACTGAGAGCATTTTTCTACAAACAATTCGACGCGGACTATTCCTTAAGCATTCCTGCTGAAGGCTTCGGTGGATGGGATTCGGCTGAACTGGAAATCGAACCCAGACATACCGCGCTTGTTGTAATGCATGCCTGGGATACGGGAACTTTCGAGAAATATCCTGGATGGTATCGCAACGTTGAATACCTGTCTCGGGCTCAGGAGATTTGCAAAAATGTTTTCCCCTCCTTGCTGGAGGCGGTTCGTGTCTCGCCAATGCCATTATTTCACGTTGTTAAAAATGGTGACTGTTATCGGGACTATCCCGGCTACATTAAGGCCGTCCGATTGGCCGGAGTGGAGATCGAACCGATAAGGCAGGTAATGCGTGATCCGGTTCTCGACAAGCTTCGGGATTTCAAGAACGAACTCGAAAGGCATAATGCCCCAGACATCCAAAGAGGCTTTCGGAATTTGAACTTTGCCAAAGAAGCCATGCCGTTGGATAATGAGGGGATCGCGGAAAATTCCCCTCAACTGCTTGCCTTGTGCAGGGAGCATGAGGTCAATCATCTCATTTATGTCGGCTTTGCCATCAACTGGTGTCTGCTCCTCAGTCCCGGCGGCATGGCAGAAATGAAAAAACACGGTGTCATGTGTTCTACTTTGCGGCAGGCGGTCACGGCTGTGGAAAATAAGGAAACGGCCCGCCGGCAGCTCTGCAAAGAGGTCGCCCTCTGGAGGGTTGCCCTAAATTTCGGGTATGTATTCGACGTTGACGACTTTATCCGCGCCTTGGAGGTAATTTAAACCTTTATTTTAATTACTGCCATGACACGTTTCGGGCGTTTGCAAATTTGAAAAATATGAGCAAACCTGCGTACGAATCCGTTTCTCCCATTCGTTCTCGAATAGAAAGCGAGATTCGTCGGCGAGCCGAATTTTACCTGGCTCAAAAGCACCTGATAGTAGATTATTATCGAATCCGCCGCCGCATTGCCTATCCACTGCCGGTTGCTCGACTCCATATTCCCGCCATCACCGTTCCCGGTATAAATCCTTATCCCTGGGGAACATGGCTTGCCCTCAACCTGGAAGAGAGGATTAACTCTTTGGGATGGGCAGTAGAATGGTTCGGCGACAGGAAAGCTCAATTAACCTGTCGGGAGGATCTTGCGGCTCTAACCGAGTGGCCTTGTTACCGCCAACTCCCTTTTCCTGATTTATGCTTGGGCCATACCGCTCGCACCCTGTGGACGGCGTATTCCCGGTGGAATTGGCTGGACCGGCGAATGCGTAAAATAATCGAGAAAGCGTTCACCCGAATGGTCGAGGATGCAATTCCACTCTCCGACCAGAGGTATGGCGCTTATTCCTCTGTCGATTCCGTGTTAAGGGCCGAAAACCCCAACAAGCTGGTTCATAACATTCATCTGGTTGGAACCGCGGGGCTTACCTTGGCGGCAAAAGCGATTGATAGCCCCGAGGCAGAAAGCCTGAACCGGAGAATGCATATTCTTTTCAACGCAATGCTGGAATTGCGTCAGGCTGGGCATTCCGAAGGAACATGCTACGACGGATACCTCATGGATTTTGCCATACCTTGGCTGCAAACTCTACCGGAGATGGAGCGGATGCCGATTTTGAACCATCCCCGGTTTGATGATTTTCTCAACGAGTCGACCAATCTTTCAGTCCCCGGTGACGCAGCGCAAACGGCCGAACTCAGCGACATGGAGCCGAAAGATTGGCCCTTCCATCTCTCCAGTCCGGCCAGACTGCTCAACCTAAAAAACGATCCTCGCGCTGCATGGTTTTTACGTCGGTGCCGGTTGGATTGGATGCGAGCCGATGCCCTTGAATCAATCTGCCGTGCGGCTGATAATCTGACTGAATCTGAGCCGGAGTCCGGCGCGCTGGATGCTAATTATGCCGTAGTTCTTCGAAGTGGTTGGAAAGCCGACGACCTGGCCGTTGCAATGTCTGCCTCCAACTCTCCCATGGGGCACATTCACTTTGATAATGGATCGCTCGTTATTGGCCATCAGGGTCGTTGGGTTGTGACCGATCCGGGTTACCAGCAATTTATGAATACTCAGGAAAGAGAATTCACCATTGGATCACATGCGCACAACGCCCCGGTAATAAACGGAATGGCTCAATCCAAAAAGTTGATTAAACGAGACCCCATACTTCGTGATCATGGCAATGGTCTACTACAGACCGAGGTTGATATCACCTGCTGTTATCCTTCGCAACTCAACCTCGCTTCGGTAGTGCGCACCATCTGGCTTCAAGGGAAGAAAATTGTTGTTGTGGCTGACCGAATCAGGAACGGAACTTACCAATCAATTGAGTATTTTTGGCACGGTAATCCGGAAGCAGCCTGGTTAGTGGAAGAGGGCAGCGCTACCATTATCCTGCCTGCGGCGGAATTGAGAATTGCCTCTCCTCAACTCAAGTTGACCGAGTCCAATGTAATTCGGCTCCGTGGTTCCCGCGGCCAACTGACCCTTGCCGTTAAGGTTGAATTGATGGATCCGGTAATCTGGTGGGTGTTTTGGACAGGAAGCCAATCAAGAAATATCAGTTTGGAAGAAGGTTCCGAGGCAATATCTGTGGACGATTACTATTTTAAAATTGATTAGGCCTCAATAGTGTTTGAATACAGTTCAGACAGCTTAATGTTCGGCCTCCCTCAATATGGCCATTGCTGGACGATGGCGAATATCGATTTCCATACTTTACCCAATTGGTCCGGATCGTGTCCGCAAAATTACCCGGAAAGGAAAAGAGTTGAACCTTTGCCCCAATGCCGAAAAAATTTATAGTTTTCCTCTTTCCTGGAACTGATCCATTACTGTTTTTGCCATTATGCCTATTGACGTAAATGTTTCCTTCGGCTCCTGGCCTTTTCAGATTTTTCCTCAGAAAACACTTCCGCAACTAGCATCCATGCTGGTGCAGGAAGGAATTCAATCCTCCCTGGTTTCTCATATCGGGGCGGTGCTTTACCCGGATACCGATTTTTATAACCGCCAACTCCTGGAAGAAGTGAATGGGCTTCCCGAGGTGATACCGGTTATGGTCATCAATCCAACATTGCCCGGATGGCAGAAGGCTCTCAATGATTATGTTGGTCAGAATCGTCTCAAAGCAGTCAAAATTTATCCCAATTATCATTGTTACTCCTTAAAATCAGGGGCGGTTAACCGCCTTGTTCGCTATCTGCAGGGAAAAAACATTCGGTTGCTGATCCAGATGCGGATTGAGGACGAGAGAAACCAATATTCCCGCATGAGAGTGCCCGGTGTGCCGGTTGACAGGGTGATCGATCTGCATCGCCGATTCCCCGATTTTTCATTTGTCTGTTTAAATACCTACCACAAAGAGGCTCGCCGTCTTGGGCAGGAAACCAGCAATGTTCTGGTCGATATCGCCTTCACCGAACGCCTCGAAACGGTGGTCACGCTTTTGCGGCACATTCCACCCGAGAGAATTCTTTTTGGTTCACACTCGCCATTTTTCTATACTCGGTCCGCTGTTCTCAAATTAGACAAATCCGAGGTTCCAACCCAAACTAAGTCAATGATTGTGGAGGAAAATGCGCGTCGTTTTTTCGGCCTGTGAGGGCGATATTCTAATGGTATTTATCCATAAGTCGATTCCTGGGGCGTTTTTCCTTATTGCCAGCGCATTGAATCTTTTCGCGGAAGCCCTTGATTTGAGCAATTCGGTCATCTTTGCACCGTCCCTGCAGCATCGAGCCGAAGAAAAGGCTATCGATCTTCTTACGTTAGAAATAGAGAAGAGAACCGGCATTCATTGGCAAAAAGCTGAGGATATAAGCTCCCGTGAACAACCGATAATTGTGGTTGGCAAGTATGAAGTTTTAATGAACACGCATCCTGCTTTGCTTGAAGGGCGATTAGAGGATCATGTTTCCCTCCCTCCCGAAGGATATCGTTTGGGAAGTTTTATCAAAACAGATGGGCAGTCGGTGGTTTATGTGGCTGGTAGCGATTCCAGGGGAGTGTTATTCGGTGTCGGCCGCTTGCTGCGAATTTTGGCCATGTCGCAAGGGCGAATAGAATTTTCCAATAACTTTCGGGAAACTTCCGCTCCGGTCTATTCCATAAGAGGGCACCAACTTGGCTATCGTCCAAAGTCGAACACCTACGATGCCTGGTCGTTGCCAATGTGGGAGCAGTATATCCGGGATCTTGTGGTATTCGGCACCAATGCAGTGGAGTTAATTCCGCCAAAATCGGACGATGTTGACCAAAGCCCCCATTTCCCATTGCCCAAAATGGAGATGTTGAGGCAACTCTCCCGCCTGCTGGATGACTATGATCTCGATGTCTGGCTATGGTATCCCGCCCGCTATCCGGACTATGATGACAACCAAACAGTTAATCTTGCCCTGCAAGAGGCTGACAAAATTTTTAGCAAATTACAGCGTCTCGATGCCGTTTTTGCCCCAGGAGGTGACCCCGGACATACCCGGCCGAAACATCTTTTGGCTTTCATGGAAAAGCAGGCTGAAGTATTGCGCCGCTACCATCCCGAAGCTCAGATATGGGTATCGCCCCAGCACTTCGGTGCTGGATGGCTGGAGGAATTTTTCGAAATTCTCGACCAAGAACCTGCCTGGCTGACCGGTATTGTTTATGGTCCGCATACGCGGATAACTCTGAAACAATTGCGTGAAAGGACGCCTTCCCGTTATCTCCTGAGACGTTACCCGGATATTGGCCACACGCGGCAATGCCAGTACCCGGTCCCAAATTGGGATATGGCTTATGCAATAACGGAAGGGCGGGAATCAATCAATCCTCGCCCTCTAGCTTTCAAACACATTAACGATCTCCATGCCCGATATGCCGAGGGCTTTATAACTTACTCCGAAGGCGTCAATGATGATGTAAACAAAATTTGTTTCAGCAGCCTGGGGTGGAACCCTGAAACCCCGGCGCATGAAATTCTCCGAGAATACAGCCGCTACTTTATCGGTCAAGACTACGGTGATGACTTCGCTCAAGCTTTGCTTTCTTTGGAGGAAAACTGGAAGGGACCTCTCCTTCCGAACGTGAAGGTTTACACAACCTTACAGCAGTTTCAATTCTTGGAGCGTTCGGCCTCGGCCGATGTGCTCGCCAACTGGCGTTTTCAAATGGGTCTTTATCGCGCCTACTACGATGCCTATATTCGAAGTCGTTTGATTTATGAAACTTCGCTTGAAGATTCAGCCATGACCGAACTTCGCAAGGCGCATCCTGTTGGTTCGCTTAAGGCGCTTGATGCGGCGGAAAAGATACTCAACCGGGCAGAAACGGATCCGGTTTCCCGGGACTGGCGCAATCGGGTTTTCGAACTGGCGGAAGACCTTTTTCAAAGTATCGGGATGCAACTCAGTGTCGACCTCTACCAAGCGACAGAAATTCACCGGGGGGCAAATCTGGATTCAATCGATCTTCCCCTCAATAACCGGTTGTGGCTGAGAAAGCGCTTTAAAGAACTGAGAGTCTTTAACGAAAAGGATCGTTTGGCAGGTATCAGCGAATTGGTTAACCATGCCGATCCGGGTCTCGGTGGATTTTACGACGATCTCGGCAATCCCACCCGGCAACCTCATTTGGTGACTGGTCCTGGATTCGAAAAAGACCCAATGTTCCGTCGGTCTTCTCTGGTGGGCTTTGGAGAGCGAACGCCGGAATTCATCGATTACCCGATTTACTGGTGGCGCTACGCCCAATCACTCTACGACGAGCCATTAGAAATGAGTTATAAAGGTCTCGATCCCGACGCTCAATATCTTTTGCAGGTGGTTTATGCCGGGGACAGTCCCGATAAGAAAATGCGCCTTATAGCTAACGATCATATTGAAATCCACCCCCTGATTGAGCGAGAAACTCCATTTCGCCGCCTCCTATTCAGCATTCCACGACAAGCAACTGCCAATGGGGCGCTATTTCTAAGTTGGCGCCGGGAGCAAGGATTGGGCGGAAACGGAAGAGGCTGCCAGGTGGCTGAAGTCTGGTTGATAAAGGTTGAGGAGTAACAATGCTAAAAATTTTTCTATCCGGTCTCTATCAGGAAACTAACACCTTTTGTCCTGTCCTGACGGACTTGGGCTTCTTCCAACGTGCCTACCTTTTGCAAGGTCATTCCATTCAAAGAGAATTGGTCGGAACCAATACTGAAATCGGCGGGTTTTATGAAGCGCTCGAAAACCTGGGAAACCCGGTTGAGGTCATACCTGGATTGGCTGCCTGGGCAGTGGCCTCTGGTCCCATCAAAAAGGAAACATTGGAGGAACTGGTGGCGATGATTATCGAACCGCTGAAAAATTCCTTGCCGGTCGATGGCGTTTTTCTTTCCCTGCACGGTTCCTTGATCTCGGAAGAACACGATGATTGCGATGGGTTGATTCTAGAAATGGTCAGGAAAACCGTGGGTTTTGAGGTTCCCGTTGTCTGTTCACTCGATTTTCATGCCATCGTGACGGAACGAATGCTGAAAAATGCAAACATTCTAGTGGGTTACCGGACCTACCCCCATGTTGACATGGGAGATACCGGGCGCCGCGCTGCGTTTGCACTGATTAAGCTTGTATCCAAAAAACCGCAATTTGAGATTATTTTCAAACGGGTGCCCATGGTCCTTCCGGTTGACAATACGGAGACTGTGGAAGGTCCCATGGCTGATGTGATGAAAACAATCATCGATTGGCAAAAGCGGCCCGAAGTTTTTAACACCTCTGCATTTTGCACCCACACTTGGGTTGATGTTAAAGGGCACGGCATTGCTTTACTGGCCTACGTCGATATAAGTTGCCTTCAGGAAATGGAGAGAGAACTCTCATTGTTGTCCGATAATATTTGGGCCAGGCGTATGGAATTCATTCAAGATTACCCGGATGTGGAGGGCTTCTTCGCCCGTATTGACCAGTACGAACGGCCTGTTGCCATTGTCGATTCCGGAGACATCACGACGGCAGGCGGAGCAGGGGACAGCACGGTTTTGCTGCGAAAAGTATTGTCCAAAAAAGGGCAAATAAAATCTGCCATACCAATCGTCGATGCCTTCACATTGGAGAAAGCATGGGCTGTGGGAGAGGGCCGGACAATCAATTGTTCGGTCGGAGGATCGGATGATGAGAATGCCTATAACTTGCGCGTGTCGATCCGGGCCAAAGTCAAGCGGTTATCGGATAAGCCCTTTGAAATAAAGGGAACCTCTTTTTCCGGGATGAAACTGGATGTTGGAAGACGAGCCCTCCTGCAAGTCGAGGAAAATATATTCCTTATGGTGATCGAGTTCACATCCATGATGAATGATCCCGAGTTTTGGAGAAGCATGGGATTGGAGCCGGAATCCATGGACTTTATCGTGCAAAAATCGCACAAGCTCTTTCGGGCCGCTTATGCAGACATTGTTAACTCCGATGAAACGGTTGATACGCCGGGATGTACGGATCGGAATGTGAAGCGGTTGCCTTATACTAAAATAAATCGTCCAATTTTTCCATTGGACGATATTAACCACTACTGAAATAAATAATCATGACTCTACGAATTGGATTTATCGGCATCGGCAACATGGGAGCAGGAATCGTCAAAAACCTGCTTAAAGCGGATATTTCCGTGGGCTTTACGGCTCGTGATAATGAAAGGGCGCTAGCCGCAGCCGAGCGATTGGCAGGGTTCGGCGCAGTAAGGGCAGCCAGCTATGAAGAATTGGCATCTGATTCCGATGTAGTAATGCTATGCTTGCCCGATACGCCGACCGTCGAGGCCTTGTTACTGAGTGATGACGGAATCGGTCCAAGTCTCCACGAGGGACAGATCATCGTAGATTTTTCTACCAGCTATCCACCCTCCACACGCCGCTTGTTTGAAATTTTCAAGGACCGCGGCATCGATTTGCTGGACGCACCCCTGACGGGCAGTAAAATACAGGCGGAAGAAGGAAAACTGAACGTTATGTGCGGCGGTTCGGACGAAGCCTTTAACAAGGTGAAACCGGTTTTCGACGCGTGTGCCACCAATGTCTTCCATGTGGGTGATTCCGGTTCTGGACATGCCATCAAATTAATCAATAACTATTTTGGCCAAGCAGCCTTGGTTGCGCTTTGTGAAATCCTGCCCTTTGCCTCGAAATATGGAGTCGGTATGCAAGCGCTATTCGATGTAATCTCCGTCAGCGGCGGAAACAATGCAACTTTTCAGGGATTAATGCCACGGCTCATGAAGCGGGATTTCAGCATTAATTTTCAGCAGAAACTGGCCCGTAAGGACGTCCACTATATGAACAACCTGGCCAGGGAGACGGGAACTCCCACACCTCTGGCGGCGGCTGTATTATCCGTTCACGATCTGGCCACCGCCAAGGGTTATGGTGAAGAGGATATATCCGCCATGCTGAAATTTTTCGAGGAATTCGCACAGAAAGAATAAAGCGGATAACCAGTTCACCTGCATGAATCGAAAGATTTTTTAAACCCGCCTTACCTCACCTCAGGTAAGGAATGGTTTGCGGCCCCTCCGGCAGGACGGCGACGGGCGCATCACTGCCAATTTTGGCAAGTTCCTCATCCAAGCTTCGCCTTAAATCCCTGATTGGGATTAGTTTTGCGTTTCGCACTTCTGAATCGGGGATTTCACTGTAGAGCCCAACTCGGCCTTTGAGTAAAATGTTGGCCAGCATCTGCACCTCCCACTGGTCGAACATTTCAAACCCGGGTTCGAAAATTTTGTCCAGCATGGCCTGAGCGTCCATGTATTGGAAAAGGAAGCGCTTAAAATTGCCGTGTTCCGGAAATCCGTCATTGCAGCGGGACGCCGCCAGAATCAGGCCTCCCATTTGCAGAATTTCGGCACCGGCGGACATTCCTTTAACCGCCTGGTAAAGATTCTGGTCGAGTGGGTAACCGCCGTTTGTCGTAATAACAATAGGGTAGGGTTCCTCGCACCCGACCATGGCAGTTTCCTTGACAAATTTGCAACCCTGGCGGTGGGCGGCCAGCGTTTCTCCGCAGAAAAATCGCGTAATTTCCTGCTGCTTGTTTAATGTTACGTTGATGCAGAAGTGTACCGGAAGGAGTGAACCTCCCGCCTTCACGCTTTCCTGGGTTGGATTGCCTTCGAGTACTCCCCATGTGCTTTTGGGATGGCCGATGTTATCAGCCCCATGATATTTCATGATCGCATCAACACTTGTCACCCCTGGAAAAACCGCTTTGTAACCCCCTGAAAAGCCGGCCATGAAATGCGGTTCGATAAACCCCAGGATTATCCGTTTATCCGCCTGCACATATTCGCGGTTTAAATGAACCGGATAACCAAAGGACGATTCCCCCGCATAGGCCATGGTTGAGAGGTCGTGACCATTGTGGTTGATAATCCGATAATCCGACGCGATGCCCCGACCTACCATTTTTTCGATTTCTTCGGGGGTGTTGGCCCGGTGGGAACCGGTTCCGATAATAATCGTGAACCGGTCTTTAGGCACATGACTCAATTCTTGGAAAAGCCAGGGAAGCAGCCGGTCGCTGGGCAGCGGCCGTGTAATATCGGCGATTGCCACTGCGACTTTGTCTTCGGCCCGAATCAAATTTTTCAACGGAGGAGAAGCGATTGGATCGCGGACGGCCGCCTGAAAAGCCGTACATTCGTCCGGGATTCCTCCCATGAAATCAGGCTTTAAAACCGTTGCATTTATGCCGGAGAGGTCGATTTCCAATCCGCCTTGGCCGTATAAAAGATTTACCTTCAACCTATTATAGAATTGATGAGGCAACGGTTTTGACTGAGCGTTTTTGCCAAATATGGCCGAAGCTTCTAAACCGGTGTTGGTTCAAATACCCATTCCTCAATTTTCTCCAACGCTTCATCCACCTTTGCTTCTTCCTCCGGACTCAGCCTCAAGAACGGTGCGGTGGAAACATTCGTCCGTATGAGACCGCGCCGCATGAGAACATGCTTTTGAGCCGATGGCCAAAAAGGCCAGCCTTCGCCCCGGTAGATCGCATAGGTTGCCACGATAGCCTCCTGAAGTTTCGCGGCTTCTTCATCCAGACCTTGCCGGGCGGCCTCAAAGACCTTCACACAGAGACCCGGCAGCATGCTGCCAATGCCGCTTATTGCACCTCCGCCGATTTTCGCCGACTTTTCTATTTCCGGCACATTCCCATTGAAACATGGCGAATTTCCGGGTAATTCCCGGACACACCTTTCAAACAGATCAAAATTTGTAGCGCTGAATTTCAAACCCTCCACATTGGGAAGCGCCATAATTTTGCGAAGCGACTCGAAAGTGCTCGTGACCGGAGTCATAAAAGGATTTTCGTAAAACCACACGGGTATCCCGGAATTAGCCGCTACGGCCTCCATTAACCGGTAGGTCTCTCCCTCCGTTCGGCTCGCAAAGATCATTCGCGGAGTGGTCACCACTGCGTCAACATTGGCTGCTTCGGCCATGGCCAGGTTATCGAGCACCCTTTTTGTTCCGGTCTCCGAGATGCTCGCCAGGACGGGAACCCGGCCATCAACAATACGGACGGTTTCGAGAAAGAGTTTCATTCGCTCCCGATCGCGCAAAGCGATTCCCTCACCGATCGTGCCCCCGACAAAGAGACCTTTCAGGTCGTAGCTAAGCATCCAGTTAATGAGGTTGCCAAGACTTGGCACGTCAATGGTTTCGTCTTCATTGAGGGGAGTGATGAGTGCAGGAATGACTCCAATATCCGGTTTCATAGGTTTTTAATATCCAAGGTTAATTTGTTTTACTTCTTATAGGCGTTTAAAACTTTTCCAATAGCCGCTCCGATCAACTCGACATGATCACTTTGCAGCCTTTCGTTCCAGGGAAGAATAACGGTTTCACGGCAGCATTTTTCCGCTTGTGGACATAAACCTTCTTCAAAATTCCATTTTTTGCGTCCACCGGGTAAATTAAAAGGCCATCCTGATTTTCCGAATGTTTTCTTTTCCCTGATCATTTTGTAGAGGTAAAGTGGTATGGGGCCGGGATACCCATGTTCGCAGGTCAGTCCTTCCGCGGTGAGAGCCTTGATAATGGTTTCGGTGTTTGCACGGAGAAGTTCCAGTTTTAGGCGAAAGGTGTAATAAAAATAAGTTTGCCGGCAGTCTGGAAGCGTGCCGATAGGTTCAAAGGCTTCCTCTTCCCGGAGCAGATTGTCGAGTTTGGCCGCGGCTTCCCGGCGAGCAACGATTGAAATGGAGTATTTTTGGATTTGGGCGATCCCCACTGCGGCCTGTAATTCTGTCATGTGGTAATTGGGGGCCAGAAAATTATGATCGCGTCCCGGTTTATGGCGGGGCCAGCCCTTGTCGAAACATTCGCGCAGACGCCGCCCGAACCGCTGGTCCTCATCGGCAATCACCATTCCCCCATCGCCGGTGGTAATGTGCTTGCTCTGTTGAAAACTGAAACAGCCAATATTTCCAATGGTACCTGCCAAACGCCCGCGATATTCCGTCATGTGGGCTTGGGCGCAATCTTCGATAACGAACAAATCATGCTTGCGCGCGATTTCCATAATGGGGCCCATGTCAGCCGGGCTCCCGTAAATGTGCGTTACCATAATTCCCCGAGTGCGGGACGAGATTTTCGCCTCAATAGCTTGCGGGTCCATATTCTGGTTGAACGGATCCACATCCACGAAAACCGGAATAGCCTGCTGGTAAAGGACTGGGATGACGCTCCCCATGTCGGTGATGGGAGAAACCAGAATTTCGTCTCCTGGATCCGGATCGAGATAGATCATGGCGGTATGCAGGGCCGCCGTGCCGCTACTGACTGCAACACCGTGTTTAATTTGGTAAAGCTCGGCAAATCGTTTTTCGAATTCCGCCACTTTTTCACCATAAAGGTAGGCCAGACATCCGCTTTCGATTACCTCTTTAACCAGGGTCATCTCTTCCTCCCCGATGAGACGACCTGTTGCGTTTTTTATGGTTGGCAAGGGAAATTCGATGACCTGTCGGCCGCCGTCTATAGCCAGTTTATCAACCTTGATTGGCACTTTAGTGAAGTAAATGGGTCTCTAGGTTTACTTGGGATTTTGTTACCAAATTATGCGTTCTACCCGCATTGTCTAACACGTTCGTCCCATTTAAACCGTTTGTTCAGTTCTTCCACCGTGCATTCCGGGGAACGGCTGAACTCTCGCGCTTTATCCTCGTCCGCCGTAACCTCTCCAGCCAGGCGGAGAATGTCGATGGCATGCTCATTGGGGATGCGCACAATGCCGTCACCGTCCCCCATGAGGAGATCTCCCGGGCGGATGCGCAATTGTCCGATCGTGACTGGGGTGTTGATATGGGTGACACAGAACATGCCGTGACCCGGGGTTAAACCCCAGGCCCAGGTGGGAAAACCAACCATCTTGATTCCCTCCAGGTCTCTGACAGTTCCCTCAACTACAATGCCTACAGCACCGAAGCGGTTATGCATGGTGGCCATGTTGTCCCCAAAGCTGGCCCCTCGGCCAGGACGAGAATCAACGTCTTTCATAACCGCGAAATGCGGGCCGTCGTTCTTCTCCATAAAGCTGTAGTAATCTTTCCAACTGATAGCGGGGGGATCGGGATCATTGGTAGTCACTTCAGCGGTTAAGGCATACCCTACGACAGGGCGTGATCCGGGGATCAGGCATCGAATCTCGTGACTGGTGTACTCCTCGTTGGGAAGGCCCAGTTTTCTGACCATTGCATTAAATACGGTAGGAGTGTCGAACTCTTTAAATCCCTCGATAATTTCTACACTGACTCGTGTCATCAACTTTGTGTATTAATACGGTTTAACCTTTGATTGCGCCCGTTCCGATACCCCGGACAAAGACGCGCATTCCAAATACAAAGAGTATGATCAAGGGGACGGAGGCAATCAAATAAGTGGCCATCATCGGTCCCCATTGTTTGAGGTTCACTCCATCCAATTGATAAAGTTTGACCCCAATGGGGTAAAGTTCCTCATTGCCCAATACCACCAGAGGCAGGACGAAGTCATTCCAGTGGTTGATAAAGTCAAGGATTGCGACCGTTACTATAATGGGTGTGCACATGGGTATGACGATATGGATAATCTGCCGAAAATCGTTGGAACCGTCTATTTGCGCAGAATCGAAGAGATCCTGGGGTATGTCCTCGATAAAATTCCGCAAAAGATAAATTGCCACCACCTGGGCCGTCGCCGTGGCAGGTATGATGACTCCGGCAAAAGTTCCCAGCAGACTGAGATCCCTCAACAGTGCGAAGAGCGGAATCAGGTTCACCACACCGGGGATAAACATCTGCATCAGAAAGAGCAGAAAGAGGATTCTTCCGCCGGGAACCCTATAGCGACCAAAAAAATAAGCGGCACATATGGATACGGTAAGGTTGAAGGCGGTCGCGGTAAAGGAGATGAAAATAGTGACATATATCGAACCGCTGACCTGTTCCCAGCCTGTCAACCAGTTGCTCCAAAAATAGGGAGCGGTCAAAGTAAGCGGATTGTTGAAAAACTGTTCATTGTTTTTCAGGCTGATATTCAAAATCATATAGAGCGGAAAAAACGCAAAGAACAATACCAGCCAGATGAAGAAATGCTTGGGAGCTTCCCAACCTCGCGTCGGAAGGAATTGATTCAATGGAAATTTGTTCTTCACTTATCAACCCTAACGTATTTCTGGTTAAGGTAGGTTAACAAAAGAATGATGATGAACATTACGATTCCGAGGGCACAGGCGTAGCCCATCTCGGTTTCTTTGTCGTAAAATGCTTTGCGGAACATGTAGAGCCCTGGAACGAGGCCGGCGCCTCCAGGACCTCCGGTTGTGCCCAGAAGCACAAGCACCAGGCCATAATCTTTGATTGTCCCTATTATCATGAGAACCAGGTTGATGCGAACCTGAGTCAATATGAGAGGCAATTCGACACTCCAGAAAGTGCGAAAAGGCCCTGCGCCGTCGATTTTGGCCGCATCGTAAACATCGTCTGAAATGCTGGATAGACCGGAGAGGTAAATGAGAACTCCGATCGTTCCTACCCATGGAAATCCCCATAGGATGAGAGATGGGATTATGAGTTCGGGTCTTGAAAGCCAAGCCGGGCTGGTATTCTCCACGAAAACTCCCCAGTTGAAAATGCCATCGATATATACCAACCCCTCCATCAATCGGGTATATTCCAGAAAGGTATTGAGAATTCCGAAATTGGGATCGAAAAAATATTTCCAGATCAGGATCATGACAATAGCCGGGATAATCAGAGGAATGACAAATAGAACCCTGTAGAAATATCCGAACCTGACACTTTTCAGGCGATGAATGGCCACTGCCACGGC
>JAJFLV010000029.1 GCA_021772535.1 Opitutales bacterium
GTGCCCAAGGGGACGGCCCGCATCCGCACCCAATTGTCGGCCGCCCACAGCCGCGAGGATCTCGAGTTTGCGCTGGAAAAATTTGCCGAAACGAAGAACGAGTTCGAGCTTTGAGTAACTTTTCTAAGAGGGCGTCTAAAAGCTTGGCAGGCCGACAACCCTTACTATGGTGAAGTTGCGTGAATCGTTCATCGTGGCGCGGACGAGCAACCCCTAATTACCCCAATTCATTATGGAGAAATCCAATTTACCCCTGAACCCCTTGCCCGACGATCCGAATGTAAATGAAACGGATCGCAAGCACATCCGGCGCACCTACGAGATCGCCCGAAACGCGGTTGCCAATGGCAATCATCCCTTTGGTGCGTTGCTGGAAAGAGATGGGGAAATAATCATGGAGATCGAAAATTGCGTTGCGACCAGCGGCGACACCACCAAACACGCGGAAACACGACTCATCGGAGAGGCGACGCGGAAATTCGATTCCCAAACGCTGTCCGAATGCACTTTATACACCAGCACGGAGCCGTGTGTCATGTGCTGCGGGGCTATCTATTGGGCCGGAGTGAAAAAGATCGTTTACGGGACAACAGCGGATCAGATGATGAAAATCTACAGTGCGGAAGAATACAATGGTTTCCCCGTTGAAGAGATTTATGGCCGGATGGCGCCAACGGTGGCAGTGGTGGGGCCTGTCGAGGAAAAAGAAGGCCTTGAAATTCACGCCAATTTCTGGCCGACACTGAAAGACTCGGCTGAATAGGCCATACGGAATTTGAGAGAACCGGTTAGATACTTCGCCTACGGATCGAATCTTTGCCTTGAAAGATTGCGCCCTCGTGCGCCCTCGGCCCATGTCATGGGGACAGGAGAGCTACAGGGACATGTTCTGCGTTTTCACAAACGAGGTGTCGATAATTCCGGCAAGTGCGATGCTTTTTGTACGGGGTTGGCCCAAGACCGTGTTTGGGGTGCCTTATTTGAAATGGATTTGAGAGATCAGCCACGTTTGGATAAAGAGGAAAGTCTTGGCTGTGGCTATAATCGGGTGAATCTGACTATTCACGTTAATGGCAGTGAAACCGGGGCTTTCTCTTACCTTGCCGAGAAATCCTATATCGACGATACCCTCGTTCCCTATTGCTGGTATAAGGCTTATGTGCTGGAAGGAGCCCGTTCAAATGGACTGCCGGATCGTTATATCGAGAAGCAAATTGATTCCGTGGGTTGCCTTCCCGATCCCCAGCCCCTCAGGGAGCGACGGCATTATGCGATTTTAAATAACCGCGAGGGAGCAAATGGGTAAGAGGCCCACCCACGACCCGTCAGCGTCGCTTACGGCCCAGGTTCATGCTGATAGCGCCGGAAAATCCACGATTGCGGCGTTTGGGTTGCGGTTTAACCTCTTCCAGAATCGGGGTCCATTTGTAATCGAAGTCATCGAGCTTTATTCGCTCAATTTTTTGGCCGATAAATTTCTCAATGTTCTTTAAAAAATCCTGATCGCTGGCCGTGAAAAGAGTCACCGCATCCCCTTCGTTGTTCATGCGGCCGGTCCGTCCGATGCGGTGCACGTAATCTTCACGGTGTTGCGGTATGTCGTAATTAATGACATGGCTCACCTCCATGATATCGATGCCCCGCGACACGATGTCGGTGGCCACCAGGATTTCCACTTTTCCTGATTTAAACCCTTCCATGGCTTTGTCGCGCTCTTTTTGAGAGCGGTCGGAATGCAGAATGGCCGTTTTGTGATCGGTATTCTCAAGCCACCGGGCTATGATGTCCGCGCCGTTTTTGGTTCGGCAAAAGATGATCACACTGCGATAATCGATCTCTTTTAAAATGGCCACCAGGAGATCAAACTTCTGCCTTTCGTCCACCGGATAAATGGCGTGAGTAACGGTCTCGGCGGTGGCGGTGCCGCCGCCAATGGCAATACGAAACGGATTGTGCAATACCCAGGCGGCCACACTTTCGATTTCCGGCACTAATGTGGCGGAAAAGAGCATGCTGCGCCGGCGTTTTTTTGCGCACTGCCCAATGATTCGCCTCACATCGGGCATAAATCCCATATCGAGCATGCGGTCAGCCTCGTCGAGGACCAGAAAATTGACTTGCTCCAGAGAAAGAGTCCTACGGCCCAGATGGTCCAGCAGGCGGCCCGGTGTTGCCACAACGATATCAACGCCTTGTTTTAAATCATCGCATTGTTTCCCATAACCTACTCCTCCGTGGAGTAAGGTTGTTTTCAGGTCTGTGTATTTTCCATAGACATGAAAGGCTTTTTCCACTTGCTGGGCCAATTCACGGGTCGGTTCGAGAATAAGGCAGCGCAAAGGCCCATTTTGCTTGAGCAAGGTAAGAATGGGCAGAGCAAAGGCCGCCGTTTTACCCGTTCCGGTCTGTGAGGCTGCGATGATGTCGCGCCCCTTTAAAACCAATGGTATTGCCTGTGCCTGAACCGGTGAGGGTTTTTCGTAGCCCTTTTCCAGCACTGCTCGCAGCACTTCCTCGCTTAATCCCAGATTTGAAAAATCTTCCGATTCTTCGAGTTCCGGCAGTATTTCTATTTCTTCATTCATTCAAATAAAAGTTTATTTTTTTAGTAGGTCGTATTTTCAAAATCATAATGAGTCATGGTGCGAGACTAAAAGGAAGCAACGCAGGGCGGGGCCGGTACAGTATCGTTCATTGTCACTCCCATCCCAGGAGGACAGCGTGCTTTTTGTCTTTAGCGGCATTCATTTCGAGGAGTTGAGGCTACTTGCCCGGCCCTTCCTCGAAACCACCTTGCTGATCGACAAAATATCGCTGGTGTCATCATTATCAGGATTTTGCCTATACCATTCAGAAAAGGCAATGACTTTTTCAGATTGCCAGCCTCATTGAAAGCACAACAGGATTTTCTTTACCATGTCTGCTAGGAATGACTCTGGTTTGACCTCTTACAGGGGCCGCCTGGCGCCAACCCCTTCAGGCTACCTGCATTTGGGTCACGCCCGGACGTTTTGGACGGCATGGGAACGGGCGCAGGAGAACAATGGCATCCTTATTATGAGAAATGAGGATTTGGACCGGCCGCGCTGCAAAGACTCATTCTTCGATGCGATGATGGAGGACCTGCGATGGTTGGGCTGCCATTGGCAGGAAGGCCCGGATGTGGGAGGCCCTGTTGGCCCTTATAATCAAAGCGAACGCATGAAGTTCTACCTGAATATTTGGAAGCAATTACGAAATCGCGGCGCCATCTATCCATCCCCTCATTCCAGGAAGGACGTGGAACGCGCTTTGAGAGCTCCTCACGAAGAAGAGGCAGATTCGCCTTTTCCCCTCCACTTGCGGCCTCCGGAGGGAACCGGCATGGATGAGCCCAATCCTGGGATGTTGAACTGGCGGTTCCGGGTTCCGGAGGAGGAGACGATCTCTTTTCAGGATGGAAAAGCGGGATTTGTGGAAAAAGTGGCCGGAAAAGACTTCGGAGATTTTATAGTCTGGCGCAAAGATGGTTTCCCTTCCTATGAAATGGCAGTAGTCGCCGATGACTATGAAATGGGAATCACCGAGGTCGTACGAGGAGAAGATTTGCTCACTTCATCTGCCCGGCAATTGCTCATTTATAGGGAATTGGACTGGGCTCCACCGGCCTTTTTCCATTGCCCATTGGTTCGCGAGGCAAGTGGGAAGCGTCTGTCCAAAAGGAACAATTCACTGAATATCAGTACGTTGCGCGAAAATGGCTGCAACCCCGAGCAAGTGCGTGCCCAATGGGATAAATTTTTATAAACCCAACCAATGGGTCTGATTCAAATCAGTGATATCTTAATCTGAAAAATAGGCGGGCTCCCGCCCTCCAAAGAGAACGGGAGCCCTCTCCCAATATGCAAAACACCGACAATTAATAAGAAAGATCAATTTTCTTCGTTTGTCAAATAAAAATACGAAGAAAATGACTTTTTTTTTAAAAATTTGACGAAATATTTCGTCGCTGCCAAACAGTGGCCAACGAGACACTCCATTGGAATTTTCGTGCATGTTCACGAATCAGAAACGGCATGTCTTTTTCTGCCAGCAGCTCAAAGTATTCCGAAAGCACTTTTTGAAGAGCTTGGGAAGGATCGCTCTGGCCGCTCTTGGCCCCGGGCCAGTTGACTGGCGGTGTGAATTCTTCCAGCCAGGTGTGAGGAGTGGTCAATATGAGCTGGCCGCCAGGCTTGACCAGGTCCGGTAACCGCCCCAATAGCTGGCCCGGGTCTTTCATTCGGCAGAGCAGGTTGGCTGCGTGAACGACGTCGAAAGGCTCAAAGTCTTGGGGATCGCAATGGGCATCCCCTACCTCGAATTGAACCCGGCTGCGGTCGATATCCGCCGGTACCGTGGCCACCGCCGGTACCCTGCGATTGGCCAACTGCTTGATTTCATAGTCCAGGTAACCGCGTTGCTGCAAAATTTTGGCTGTCCGAATGAAAGTTTCCGAAAAATCGAAGGCCAGGACGCTATCGCAATGTCGGGCTAGCTCAAAACTGGATCGTCCGACGGCACATCCCAGGTCGAGTGCGCTCGCGTGGGCTGGTAATGCCTCGGGCCGGAGGCATTCGCTGACGGTGCGCTGTGGAAACCCGAGAGCCTCCCGCGGGCCGAATGAGTAGGGGAGGATTTCCTCCGGCCGGCCGTAATGGAAGAGCAGGTATTCGTGCAGATATTTTTCGCTCTCGTAACCGGTTGTGTCAGCCGTCATGCGGCACTGGTACTTTTTTCCAGGAGCCCGATAAGGTAGGCTGCCGGTTTGTAATCACGAATTATGGTCTCAGTTTGATTTCCGCGGACCATTCGGACTTCAGTCACCTTGAACTCGGGAGTTTTATGGGGCGCGTAGAGAATGTCGTCGTGAGAGGCATTCGCTTTTTCTTTGAATAGATCCGGAGTCAGGTGACCGCCAAGGTGGTCGCTACGGCCAGTGGCCACATGAACGGTGCCGAGAATTTTTTCATCCTGAATATCGCGCCCGGAAAAAGGCAGAACCTGTGTGCCCAGCCCAAGCTCGCCAATGGCCCCGGTCATGGGGTCGGAGCGCAATTTTTCATTATGAGCCTCAACCTGGGCGGCATCGCCTCGAAGGAGCTTCGCTTCCTTGATAAACCCGTCACTGACTTGCAATATGCTGATGGTGCCGTCGCTGTATTTGAACGGGAAACTTCCCTCGGCCCCTTCGGGAACGAAATAGACCTCCCCGGCGGGCAAATTGGCCACATCCGGCTTGCCGGGAGGACATAGGCCATGGCTTTTTTGCGCTTCCTGCTGGTTGCAAATGAGCCTGAGAGTCGATTTTTCCCCCTCGACCTCAAAATCGATTTCGAAATGGTCCGCCTTGGTCAGACCGAGCCGGAGGGTCTCGGCATCAGCGCTGACCTCGTTGTAATCGACTGCCAGACCAGTATTGAGAATAACCTGGTTGAGTCCGTGCAGGGTTGCCCCCCGAAAACCGAACTCTTTGGCTTTGGCCGTTAGAGGCGCGGTTGCGGAAAAGGTGGAAACGGTCAGAATGATTCCGTAATTCTGGTATATATCCTTATCCAGACTCAGTTGATTGCCTTCGGGATCATAGACGTCGTCGTCCATGTCGAGATTGCTTCCGCCGGTTTCCCGGTAAGCAAAAAAATCACCGCCGGTGAAGTTCAGTTCTTTCAGAGCGCCTTCTTTGAAGCCCTGGAAAAACACTTCGTAACCGTATTTCTGGATCGTCTGTGTTTCATCCTGCAAAAAGGCCAAATCCTTGACCTGTGTCGGATCGGGCAGATCGATTAATATGCAAAGCCGCTCCCCTTGACCCTGGCCAAAGCAGGTGCGCATCAGCCGCGTCAGGCTGAACGGGGGGAATGTTCTTTCAGAGTGATCTAAGATCATAATGGGTACCGTATCTAGGGTTTCTAAATGCTATTAGTCTCACCAAGTAAAGAAACCTTACACAAAAAATCGAATTAGGTAAATTTTCCCGGCAGAAAAATTATTCAGGATATTTTCCCTGCCTTGTGAGCGGCAATCAATGGAAGGAAATGAGGCAGCCACTTACGGGCATTTTGCGGCCCGATACCGGGGATGGTCAGGGCTTCCTCTTTAGTCAAGGGTTGGGTTGCGGCAAGATTCTCTAAAACGCGATTGGGGAAAATACGATAAACGGGCAAGTGGTGTTTGGCGGCTAAAGCTGAGCGTTTCTCTTTCAGCGTTTGTAAAAGATCGGAGCCCCCTTCTTCATCACTGATCGATGACAGATCTTTTTCGGATCGATTGGCTCGAGCAGGGCTTCTTTTCTGTGGCGGGGCGACTTTTCGCTTTGTCGGCCAAGCCATCCGGATTTCGCATTTTCCCATCATGACTGCCTCGCCAAAGGAAGTGAGAGTGAGCATAGGGTATTCCCCCCCGGTTCGAAGCACCAGCCCGGTGCGTTCCATCTCCAAAAATAAATCTTTCAAAAAAGCCGAGCCTTCAGCCTCAAGGAGACCGTAGGTGGAGAGCCGGTCCAGGCCGTTATTCAGTATTTCGGCCCGCTTGCTGCCCACCAGCATCTCGATGATTCGCATTTTCCCATATCGAGGCCGCCAACCGTCCGGTCCGCCTCGCCAGGACATCCGGGCCACTCCGCTGAGGGCCTTTTGCAGGATTATCAGTTCCTGGGCTGTTGGAGCCCGCATTCTTTCCGGTGATTGACTCTGACAGTTGTCGCAGCGCCGGCAGGTGGAAACCTCTGTTTCTCCGAAATAACGTATTATCCAGGCCTGTCGGCATCCGGAGCTGTGGCTATAATCGATAACCGCTTGAAGCTTTTTCAGGTCGCGTTCTTTTTTCTCAGCCAGGGCCTCATCTTTGATAGGAAGATCGTGTGCTGCCAGGTTGTGTTGCAACAGACGGGTTCCGCGGATGCGCGCGCCGGGAATATCGAAGCGCTCGATGACGCGCATACGATTGAGTTGAGAAATGACCGAACCGACTGCCATGCCGTTGATGCGACGTCCCAGTTCTTCACTTAAATCCTGAATTGAGATGCGCACGGTATGATCGTCTCCCGCCCGGTTGCGGAGTAAATTGTAAACGCGGGCAAATAACTCACGGTCTGGGTTGCTCCCCTCGATGAAAAACTCCTGAATTTCCCGGTCGCGATAACCGAACAGCAGCTCGCAAATTGCCGGAAAACCATCTCGCCCGGCCCGCCCTGCCTCCTGGTAGTAAGCCTCCACGCTTCCCGGCATTTCATAGTGGATAACAAACCGGATGTCGGCCCGGTCAATGCCCATCCCGAAGGCATTGGTGGCCACGGCAACATCGCTGCGCGATTGCATGAATTGTTCCTGGGCCTCAACTCTGGTTTCATCGTCCATGCCGCCGTGATAGGCGATATGGGAGATGTCCCACTCAGCCAGGTAACCGGCCACCTCCTCCACTTTTTTGCGGGTGGCGCAATAGATGATGCCGGTTTTGTGCTCTTCCAGAATTTCTCCTAGACGGGCCAGCTTTTCCTTCCTTTTGTTCAGATGAGAAACGCGCAGTTCCAGATTGGGCCGTTCGAAACCGGCCACGAGGCGTTCAGGCTGCCTCAGGTTCAGAAATTTATTGATGTCTTCCCGCACCTCCGGTGTGGCGGTAGCGGTAAATGCTGATACGGGCGGGTTTCCCAGCTTGTCGAGAGCTTCCCCGATACGCAGATAGTCGGGCCGGAAATCATGACCCCACATGCTCACACAATGAGCTTCATCAACCGCCATGAAGGCAATCCGCATCCCTCGCAGAGCCTGCACGAAGCGGCCATCCCGAAACCGCTCCGGGGCTACATAAACCAGTTTATAAACACCCTCAGCCAGTTCTCTCAGCCGGTCGCTCTGTTCCTTGGGCGTAAGACTGCTGTTGATGAAAGTGGCTGCTATCTTCTTTTCCCTCAGTGAATCCACCTGGTCCTTCATCAGGGCAATCAGGGGGGACACCACAATCGTCACCCCCTCCATGAGCAAGGCGGGCAATTGAAAACAAAGCGACTTGCCCCCGCCGGTGGGCATGACGACGAGGGTGTCGCGCTTCTTCAGAATGGCCTCAATTACGCGGTTCTGCCCCAGGCGGAAGGCATCGAAACCGAAAAATTCCTGCAATGCTTGCTCAGGGTTCATCCGGGAAGAGGTCGGGTTTGGAGTCTCCATACTTTTACTCCGCGGCAGAGACGACCACCTCGTCTCAAGGCCGATAAAAGGCTGAACAAGGTAGCCGTGAAATTGGCCCCCAGAACAGCCAGCAGATATATGCAGGAGGGCAACATTCTTTGGGAAAATACTCAATTAACAATACTGGTCTTCCTATCACAAGGAGATTTCACAATCGGCAGCTAAGGCTGGACGGACTCATGGCGATCGCTCTAGGCTGTTCGACCTTGTGAATTGGGCACGAAAACATTCTGGCAATATCCGCCGTGCGGTCGTTTTTTTGGTTAGTCACAATCGCCTGGAATTTCTTCCCATCCTCCGGGCAGTTCGGGATTATAGGGGAGAAAAGGCCAAACAGGATTTGCGGGCGGGAATCAATGTGGCCTTGCTTGCTTTGCCTCAGGGCATGGCTTATGCCTATATTGCCGGTTTGCCCATTCAATACGGTATTTATGGTTCTGCCGTGGCAGCGGCGGTGGGTCCTCTGTTTTCAGGCACTCGTTTTATTGTGTTGGGGCCAACTAACGCGACTTCCATCCTGATTTTCACTTCCTTCCTGGCTTTCAATATTTCACAAGTGGAGAAATTGGCTTTGCTACCCTTGCTGGTTTGCATGGTCGGGGTATTCCTGGTTATGGGCGCTTTTTTCCGGGTAGCCAATTTTATACAGTACGTTTCCCGAACAGTGGTCACGGGCTACATTACCGCGGCTGCTCTGTATATTATGGTCAACCAATTGCGCAAGGTGCTGGGTCTGGAAATTGAAATCCCTAAGGGAACCACTTTTTTCGGGGTGCTTGGGCTTACCCTTGATTCCATCAAGGACACTCATCTGCCTTCGGTTGTCCTCTGCCTGGCCACCGCGACGGCTTTTTACCTAATGCAGAAAAAATTTCGAACCCTTCCCAATGTGGCCATTTGCATGGTTCTTGGTTCCCTGTTTGCTATTGTTCTGGACCAGGCAAGTCAGTTATCCCCGGTTCTGGAAGGTTGGCGCGCCAGCGAGGTAAAAATGCTTCCACCCATTGATGCCACCACCTGGTCTCCGACCATTCCAACTCTTGATCCTGTTTGGATCAGCCAATTGGCTGGCACTGCGCTGGTCATCGCCTTTCTCAGCATTTTGGAGGGAACTTCGATCGGAAAAACACTGGCCGCCCAATCGGGGGAGCGTTTGGACTCCAACCAGGAAATGTTCGGGATGGGCATGGCCAACATTGCGTGTGCCCTCTGTTCCGGCGTGCCTGCCTCCGGTTCCTTGAGCCGTTCCAAATTGAACGCCGAAAGCGGAGCTGCAACCGCATTGGCAAGCATATTTTGCGGAATTATCTGCGGTGCGGTGGCACTGGCTTTGGGATATTTGACCAAGTTTATCCCTCAGCCGGTATTGGGGGTGCTGGTTATCGCCATAGGATTTTCTCTGGTCAGCCCATTCCATATTAAATTGGTCATCAAGGCAACCCGCTCAGATGCCATTGTATTTGCCACCACATTTCTGGCCGCGCTCTTTATCAAGCTGGAATTCGGGATCATTCTCGGGGCCATTACCTCAATCGTACTCTACCTGAATAAAGCCGCCGTGCCGGAGTTGGTTGAATACACCGCCAATGAGAGCGGCCAACTTACCCCCCTCGGAGAGGAGGGTAAACGACCCGACCCGGAGGTATCCATCGTCCATGTCGAGGGAGAGTTGTTCTTCGGTGCGGCCGAGCTGTTCCGCGACCAGATGCGGCGAGTGGTCGAGGACCCCAACCTGAAAGTGGTGGTACTGAAAATGAGAAACGCCCATCACCTTGACGCAACCAGTGTCCTGGCCCTCATGGAGCTGGTTGCATCCATGCGCAAACACGATCGTTACTTGCTGGTCAGCGAGGCCCGCAAAGACGTTGTCAGGGTGTTCAGGAACTCCGGGCTGATCGAGGTCATTGGGCGGAAAAACATATTTGCCGACGCCGCCCAGAACCCGACCCTGTCCACCGCCAAAGCTCTAAGAAGGGCAAAGGAGATTCTTGGAGGGGAGCAAGCGAGAGTCAGCATCTATGCGGAAGCCCAAAAACGAAAAGAAGCTTCCCGAGGTGCCGGTTCCTGATTACGGAAATGGACGACGACGCGTCAACCGGATAAGATTTACGGCCTTGTGAATGGGATGAGAAAATATTTTGCCAATGTTCGTGGCTGGCTTTCCTTTTTGGGCCGGCAAAACCAACTGGCTCTTTTTCCTTTTCCCAGTGCGTTGCAGGGCTACGAAGCGGAGAAGGGTTGGAGAGACTTGCGGGCGGGCATCAACACGGCTCTGCTGGCCCTTCCCCAGGGTATGGCTTATGCCTACATCGCGGGGCTGCCCATACAGTACGGCATTTATGGTTCCGCCTTGGCGGCAGTGGTGGGACCCTTGTTTTCCGGCTCCCGTTTTATCATGATGGGTCCCACCAACGCGACCTCCATCCTGCTTTTTACCTCTTTTTTGGCCATCAACATCTCTCAAACGGAGAAATTGGCTTTGCTCCCTCTACTCGTGTTCATGGTTGGGAGTTTCCTCGTCGTGGGTGCATTTTTTCGGGTCGGCAATTTTATTCATTATGTGTCCCGTACGGTTGTCACCGGCTACATCACTGCGGCGGCCCTCTATATTGTGGTCAACCAGATGCGAAAAGTGTTGGGCACGGATTTCGAAATCCCAGAGGGGACGACGTTTTTCGGATTGATGGGGCTTTCCCTGGAATCCGCCGGAGAGGCCCATTTACCTTCGGTTGCCCTAGCTCTGGCTACCGCGGGTGCTTATGTCTTTATGCAAAAAAGATTCCGGGCCCTTCCAAATGTGGCTCTTTGCATGGTTCTCGGCTCCCTCTTGGCGTGGGTCATGGATTGGGCCTCAGGGCGATCCACGACCTTCGCTGACTGGCGTTTCGGAGAAGTTAAAATGCTTTCGCCTATAGACCCAACCTCCTGGACGTTTTCGATTCCACCCCTGGATGCCGCTTGGTTCAGCCAATTGGCGGGAACGGCCCTCATCATCGCTTTTCTCTGTATTTTGGAGGGGTACTCCATCGGAAAACCGCTGGCAGCCCAATCGGGCGAACGGTTCGACGTCAACCAGGAAATGTTCGGCCTGGGAATGGCCAATATTGCCTGCGCCTTTTTCTCGGGAATGCAGGCCTCGGGTTCTCTGGGCCGTTCCAAGCTGAATATGGCCAGCGGGGCGGCCACCCCCCTGGCCAGCATTATCTGCGGGGTCGCCTGCGGCGGCATGGCCCTGGCCCTGGGACCGTTTACCCGATTTATCCCGCAACCGGTCCTGGGGGTGCTGGTCATGGCCACGGGGCTTTCGATTATCAACCGGTTCCAGATTCACATTGCCATTAAAACTACGAAGTCGGATGCCATTGTCTTTGCTACCACCTTTCTGGCCGCTCTCTTCATCAAGCTGGAATTCGGGATTATTCTGGGAGCCATCACTTCGATAATGCTATTTTTAAATAAAGCCGCGGTGCCCGAACTGGTCGAATACACGTCCGATAAAACAGGTCAATTAACGCCGCTGGGAGTGGATGGCAAGAGACCGGATCCAGAGGTCTCCATCGTTCACGTGGAAGGGGCTTTGTTTTTTGGAGCGGCTGAACTGTTTCGAGACCAGATGCGGCGCGTCGTAGAGGATCCCAACCTGAAAATAGTCGTATTGAAAATGAGAAATGCTCACCATCTCGATGCCACCAGTGTCCTCGCTCTCATGGAATTGATTCAATCCATGGGACAGCATAACCGCCATCTGTTGGTCAGCGAAGCTCGAAAAGAGGTTATACGTATTTTCAAAAATTCCGGCCTGATCGAGGTCATCGGCCGGGAAAACATATTTGCCGATGCCGCCCAAAACCCAACCCTTTCCACGGCCAAGGCCCTGAGGAGGGCCAAGGAGATTCTGGGCGGGGAAGAAGCCAGGGTCAGTATCTATGCCGACACAGGAAGCAAAAAAAAGTAACCACAGCAGCCGGAGACTCCCGCAGCTAGCCGTAGTGGGGTGGGCAAGTCCATGACCTCAGAATGGCGAGTAACATTCCCCGATCCGAGACAGGCTCCCGCCGATGCGCCGTTGGCCGTTGGGGGGGAGCTGTCGGTTGACATGTTGCTGTCGGCTTATGCCCAGGGCATTTTTCCGTGGTACAGCGAAGGTGAACCCATCTACTGGTGGAGTCCCGATCCCCGCATGGTCCTTCCGCTGGAAGATTACCATTGTCCCCATGGCCTTAAAAGAGTCCTCCAAAAAGAAGAGTGGGAAATCACATTCGACACCGCTTTTTTAAAAGTGGCGGAATATTGCGCCACCGTTGAAAGGCAGGGCCAGGAGGGCACCTGGATCACGGCGGAAATGAGAGAGGCTTATGGAGAACTGCATGACAAAGGTTTTGCCCATAGCGTGGAATGCTGGCAGGCGGGCCGCCTGGCAGGCGGTCTTTACGGGATTTCACTGGGAAACCTGTTTTTCGGAGAGTCGATGTTTCAGCATGTTTCCAACGCCTCCAAAGTAGCCTTGCATTCATTGGTGGTTCAATTGAAGGATTGGAATTTTTCCTTCATCGATTGCCAGTTGCAAACCCCTCATCTAGCGACTTTCGGCGCTAGCCCGTGGCCGAGGGAAAAATTCCTGCTTGCTCTTCAGGAAGGCCTCAAATGCCCAACCATTATGGGGCCCTGGAATTCTTCTCAGGAAGGTCACGGGATTGAAGATTAAAGGGAAAAGTCCCTTATAATTTGGTATATTTCAGGCAGTTGCCCCTTGATTTTTCTACCGGGTACTTGTGAGCATTTTGCTCAAGTTTACTGGAAATTGCCTCGGTCAGATCGATACCGGCTTCATTTGCGAACTCCAGAGCATAAATGACGATATCGGCAATTTCCTGGCGGATTTCCTCTGCTTTGTCCGTATCCGTCAATTGTTCGCGGCTTTGCTCGGAGTCAACCCAAAGGAAATGCTCCATCAATTCGGCCGCCTCGGCCGCTATCGCCATGGAAAGGTTTTTGGGGGAATGAAATTGTTGCCAATCCCTCTCTTCCACGAAACTGCGGATTATTTCTTTGATCTCGGCAATGGTTGTCTTCTGATCGGACATGGTTTACTGGAAAATTTTCCTAAAATCTTGGTTTACTACAGGCGCTTGATTTTAACCGGACAAGAGTAAATTATTCACAAATCTCTCATAACTACTTGTTTAACACAGGAATTTGAATCTTCTCGAAGTGGAAGGTTATTGGTTGCAAAGTTGCGAAAAAAAGTTATTTAATGATCTTCCTGTTTTTGCCCAATGAATGGGTTGATCTAGTTAAGGGGTAAATTATTATCATTAGGGAACTATCTAAAATGTCGCCGTCACTCCTGATCCGATTAATTCCGAAATTAAGATTGGGGAGAGCCATAATGAGGTTTTTCCTTGGGCAAGTCGTGATTTTAAATTTTTGCGTACATAATTATTGATCAATCATATCACAAATAAGGAAAGAACATAATGAATAATATTAATTCCAGGCATATACAAAAAAGTGGACGGGGCTTTACACTCGTAGAAATAATGATTGTGGTGGTTATCATCGGGTTGCTGGCGGCCATGGCCATTCCAGCCTTCAACAAGGTGAGGCAAACTTCTCAGGATAAAGCAGTCCTCAACAACCTGCGCCAAATTGCCTCAGCTTCACAGCAATACATGCTTGATGACGGGGTCACTCAGGTGGGTATAACGAATATTTTAGGCCCCGGCCTTCATATGACCGGCCTTTCCAGCGTGGCCGACGAAACCTACGACTTTACCTTGGGAACAAACACCACCCGCGTGCAAACCACCATCAACGGCCGGGTGGTCTCCTACGAATTTTAGCTAGAACCTATCTCAAATTCACAGATGAATGATGTTTGTAGCGCCATGGTGGCAGATACCAGTCGGCTTTGCACCCGGATGGGCTCGAAGCCCCACGGGCGCAAACCAACGCCGTAGGTGCTACCATGCCGCACGAATCCTTTGGACAGAGGCAATTATGTGTTTGAGCGGCGTTCCGCCGGGGCAGCGGGGCTTCCAGCCCGGCAAACCCCGGTGCGCCTTGCTCCAAGCGCATAATTGCTCTCTGCATCAACATCATCGATTTTGAGATAGGTTCTCGTAGTTTCGTTTCTCAATCCGGCAATTGGCCGGGCTGATTATCAGGCTGGGAAAACGGCTCCCATCAACGCGATTTCCTTCCGATGGGCGTTTGCTATTGACAAACGTTTACGGTACTTAGTCATCAATTAGAGGCGTTTATTGAACGTGCTCCTGATCCTTTGTCCCTCTATTTTCGCCCCATTGCTTTTTTTATCCAGTATTCTCATGAGCGATTCCCCTGGAAGGAAAATGGATCTTGAAGAACAGGAATATGTTTTGGGAACGAATGACGAGGAACTGGCTCGATTGGGGTTTCAGCATCAGGTGTGGGGCGAAATCGCTGCGCGAACATGGGAAAAGGCAGGATTCGCTCCTGGGCAGTCTTTACTGGATGCCGGTTGCGGGCCCGGATACACCACTTTTGCCCTGGCCCAACTGACCGGAGTGGAAGGCAGTGTCATTGCGATGGATAAATCCAGGCGCTTTGTCAACTACTGCAAAAAACAAATCGAGGCCCGCGGGGTGGAGAATGTGTCTGTCCAATGGGGCGATGTTGAAAATTTGAACCTCCCCCCGGCAAGCATTGATGGCGCTTATGCCCGCTGGGTCTTTTGTTTTCTACAGAGACCGGAGGCGGCTATAACCGGAATTGCCGGAGCCCTTAAACAAGGGGGTGTCCTGGCTATCCAGGATTATTTCAATTACCATACGCTTGATCTCTACCCCGACAGTGAGGTTTTCAATAAGGTTTACGATGCCGTCTGGAAATCCTGGAAAATACGTGGCAGCAGCGCAGATGTAGGGCGGCGATTGCCTGAAATGATGGCTGGGAATGGTATTGAAATCATGCACCTTAATCCCATTGTCCGTATTGCCAGGCCCGGCACGGCTCTCTGGAAATGGCCGGAAACCTTTTTCATCAGCTATATGCCGACCCTCATTGAAATGGGGTTGATCTCTAAAGATCAGCAGGAGGCATTTCTGGTTGATTGGCGTGACCGAAGCGATAATCCGGAGGCATTTTTTACCACTCCGCTCAATATTGAAATAATCGGTATCAAACGATGAATAGCAGACTCGAGGTGTAACCATGGACGAATCTTTTACCCCGGATCCGGTTGTCCTCGGCATTGTCGCTCTCTATTTGACGGTGATGCTTTACATAGGTTACAGAGCATCCAAAAGAATCCGGGCCAATGAGGATTTTACATTGGCCGGGCGCAGGTTGGGACCTGTCCTCCTTGCAGGAACACTAGCCGCCACCGAGGCCGGTGGTGGTAGCTCCATGGGAGTGGCCGAAAAGGCGTACGGGAATTGGGGCCTCTCGGCCGGATGGTATGTTCTCACCATGACCATTACTTTTTTCTTGCTGGCCATATTGGCGCCCCGGTTGCGAAAGGCTGCCGTGGCCACCGTTCCAGAATATTTCCGACGGCGATACGGCGAACCCAGCGGCATCCTGACGGCTGTGATTATGATTCTTCCGCTCGTCGGATTGACCGCTATCCAAATCATCGCCTCCTCTGTCATCGTTTCCGTGATGACCGGCCTTCCCTACACAATTTGCGTATTGGTGGTTGTTGTTGTGGTTACCGCGTATTCAGTCATGGGTGGCCTCTGGAGTGTCACTCTGACCGATGCCGTGCAATGTTTCCTCATCGTCACGGGATTGCTGGCAGCAGTCCCTTTTGCCCTGCATTACGGCGGAGGCTGGAGCAATATTGTCCATCACATTCCCCAGGAAAAGCTGAGTCTGACCGAGGGCATGGGCGGAGGAACCATCATCTCCTTAATCATCATTTATGTAACCTCCTTCGCCGTTGGGCAGGAGGCGGTTCAGAGATACTATGCGGCCAGGGACGGCCGGGCCGCGGCGCTCGGTTCTCTCTATGCCGGGACGGTTTACCTCCTCTTCGCCTTTGTTCCCGCCCTCCTCGGAGTGATTGCCTATAGCATGGTGCAAAGCGGTCTTATTGACGGAGCCGTCATTGCCGAACAGGGGGAAAAGTACGTTTTGCCAATACTGGCCCTGGAAGTCATGCCTTCCTGGCTGGTCGGTGTGGTGTTCGCAGCTTTGATCTCAGCCACCATGTCCAGTGCGGATTCCGATCTGCTCGCGGCGGGCTCCATTTTTGCCAACGATATCTACCGCAAATTAATCCGCCAGGAAGCCTCCGACCCGGAGTTGCTCAAGGTTACCCGGTTGACCATGATATTCGTGGCAATTTTGGCCATGACCATTGCCCTGGCGCACTCCGAAAGCCTTATCACAATTCTCATGTTCTCCTTCACTTTGAGGGCGGGCGGCGCTTTTTTTCCTTATGTAATTGGTCATTATTGGAAAAAAGCCAGTCTGGCTGGCGCCCTGGCTTCATTGGCTGCTGGCAGCGGGACGGTAATCCTGGCCGAACAGTTCACGGAAGCCTTTTTCGGCCTGGAGCCGGTCATTCCCGGATTAATCATCAGCCTGATTGCCTTTGTGGGGTTTTCCCGCCTCATGCCTCTGAAACAACCCCCCCGGATATAGTAGTATAAATACCAAACGGGAAAGGTTGTTCACCTATTCGAATTTAGGCTGATTGACCGCATTGGGGGGAGTCTCCCCTTTCAGGACGGCGGCCACGTTTTCGGCGCACACTCGCAGGCCCTCCAGGCGGCTTTCGGCTGCGCTGCCGCCGAGGTGGGGCGTAAGCAATACATTTTCCCGACCAAATAATCCGGGATGGATAGCCGGTTCGTTCTCAAAAACATCCAGCCCGGCCCCTCCCAGGTGGCCATTTTCGAGAGCCTCCACCAATGCCGCTTCATCCACTACCGGGCCGCGCCCGGAGTTCACCAGAAAAGCGCCCTTTTTCATCAGTTTGAGGCGTTCTTCATTGATCAGATGATGCGTTTTTGCCGTCAACGGAGTATGCAGGGAGATGAAGTCGGCTTCCGCCAAAAGAGCTTCCAGACTTCGGCTTTCGTTATCCTCGGTGCTTGTTTGCCGGTGGTGAATCACCTTCATGCCAAAGGCTCGCGCTCGCTTGGCCACCGCCTGTCCGATCTTGCCATAACCGATCAGTCCGAGCGTTTTACCCGATAGGAGGACTCCATTCCAGCGGCCATGCTGGGATTGAGACCAATCACCGGCTCGCACAAATCGCTCTGCTTCGCCCAGCCTCCGGGCCAGGCTGACAATCATTCCCATGGCGCAGTCGGCCGTCGGGTTGACCAGCGGCTCATGTGCATTTGTCGCCCAAACGCCCCGTGAGGCCATCAAATCCAACTCCAGGTTATCCGTCCCGATGGCTACGTTGGCCGCGATCTTCAAATTTGGGGCCAGGTCGAGCAGCTCTGCGTCGATGCGCAATTCACTCTGGCTGATAACCCCCGAGCAATCGACGATTTTTTCCAGCGCTTCCTCCCGCGGCATCTGGAACCCGCCTCCCGGACCCGGCACGATTTCCGCCAGCCCCGCCAATGGAGCGACGCCTTCCTCCTCGGGCAAAAAAGTCGTTAAAACCTTGGGTAAACTCACGATGACTCTTTCTCCAATAAATCTTTTTTGGTCCATTCACCATCAATCGAACGCCAGGTATTGCCGGTGGGGTTGGGATTTTGCAGTTCGGGCGGAAGCCGGTCCTGCCGCACGTTGTCATAACAGTGCAAGGCGGCAAATCGAATCAGCGAGGCGGGAATGCCTACCGCCGTAAACCCCGGGTGGCTGGTTGCCGGATAGGGGCCTCCGTGGTTCATGGCGGGTGAGACCAGGACGCCGGTCGGCATTTTGTCATTCAACAGCCGACCCACCTTTTGCCTCAAGACTGGTTCAATTTCGTTATAGATGGCGTCATCGTTTCCACCCGAGTGACTGTAAATGCAACCGGTTAGATT
>JAJFLV010000030.1 GCA_021772535.1 Opitutales bacterium
GTCATCGATAAAACCGCGTAATTCGGCTACCACTTGCGGATCGAACCTCTCGGGAAATCGGCCCATAAAGAGAAACCGGCTGAGGGAAAGCAACCGGCCAAATCCTTTGCCGCGGCAATCCGGGTGCAGCAGAAGGCTGCCAATCTCCGAGGGGCCCTTGTGGTCGGTTTTCAAGGACAACACCTCCACCGGCTTGTCAATGTCCATTGGCCTGTGGACCAATCTTTCGGTTTTTATTTCATAGGTATAAAAAGGATCGAATCCCCCTACCCTGGCGATGAGCCCGGAAATACCCATGATCCGGCCAGCGCTCCTTTCTTCCAGAATAAAAAAATAATGCTCGGCCCCGGGATTTTTTATTCTGGGATAAAAGCTGCGCAGGGAGGCATCGATTTTTTCCTCCAGAAGACCCTTGTCACGGGAAACCGTGGCCAGACTGTCAGGCACGGCCTGGACAAATTCAAATAAGCCGTCCAGATCGGCTTGCTCAACAGGTCGAATTAGAAAATCGGTCATGGCGCCAGGATGATTTAGGAGCAAGTTAGTGCATAATAAAGCAGACTAGAACCTATATCTCGAATTTTACCACGTCAACCGGGGAAAGATACCTCTTTCGGAAATGTTTCCACCAAATAATTTCCAAAGTCTTGTAACAGGTCGCTTTATTTGTATTAAGTTGATGGCAGAAATTTAAATTAAATGAGCGGTAACCCTCTATTCCGTTCTTAACAGGAATGGGATACTGCAATCAATCGGGTAGCCAGGGAGAGTCGAAAGGAAAGGAAAAAAATAATGTCTAGAATCAAAATGCTGGAGCGGGAAGAAACCAGCCCCGAAGGTCAGGCCATGTGGGACGAAATCGTCCGTGAACATGGCATGATGACGAACATGAAAAAAACCCTAATCCACTCCCCTACCGCCCTCAAAGCGGTCATGGAATGGTACTCCATGCTGGATGTTGTTAAACCGTTTTTGGGCGAAAGAATGACCGGGTTGCTAATGTTGGCCGTATCCAGCCAGACCGATTGCCTGGTTTGCTCCACCTATTATCGGCGCATCCTGGTTGAAAACGGTGAAGACCCGGATAACCTGGACCTCAATCCGCAGGAAGATCTGATTGTCCGTTTCGGGCGCAAATTGGCCACCGATTCGGTAAACGTATCCGATGAAATGTTTTCCCAGTTAAAGGAGTACTTCACGGACCAGCAAATTATCGATTTGACCGTATTTGGAGCAATGATGGTGGTGAACAATATATTCAACAATGTCGTTGACGTCGATCTGGACGAATACCTGCAACGTTACCGAAAGGCGACCACCAGTAATTGACGTGCCCCTTCTCATACCCCAAGCCCCATCTAGCGACCGTATACCTGTCGGCGGATTAGGAGTAATTAGCCTACCCGCCTTTGGTTCCTTTCGCACAATGATTCCCATTTGCCAATTATGGAATTCCTGCATCTAATCGCCAAAGTCCTCTGGGGACCCTGGACGCCTTGGCTCCTCTTTCTCTCGGGAATATTGTTTACGATTTGGAGCCGATTCACCCAATACATGGCCATGACCCATGGGTTTGCGGTTGTCCGCGGGGTTTACGACAGGCCCGAAGATCCCGGCGCCATTAACCACTTTCAGGCCCTTTCGGCGGCTTTGTCAGGGACGGTTGGGCTGGGTAATATCGGGGGGGTCGCCCTGGCCATCAGTTTGGGAGGCCCGGGGGCATTGTTCTGGATGTGGATGGTGGCCCTCTTTGGAATGGCCCTAAAAACGGTGGAAATCACCCTGGCCATGATGTATCGCAACACCGACGACCCCGATAATCCTCACGGTGGCGCCATGTGGGTGGTGGAAAAAACTCTGGGAACCAAAGGCGGTATATGGAAACCGGTGGCTAAAGTCATCGGTATTTTTTTTAGCCTGACTCTCATAAATTCTGCCCTGACCAGCTCCAGCATGTTTCAAACCTGGAACATTGCCACGGTTACGGAAGGCTATTTTGGAGTTCCCCGGATCGGTTCCGGAATCGTCATAGCGATCCTCGTCGGAACGGTCATTATTGGGGGGATTAAAAGGATCGGGCATGTGGCTGCCAAACTGGTCCCCTTTATGTGTGTCCTTTATATCCTCTCGGCTTTTGCTGTTTTGGCCAGGCATGTGGGCGAAATTCCAAACCTTTTATGGTTTATTGTGGAGAGTGCTTTCCAAACCACTGAAGCCACGGGGGCCTTTATCGGAGGCGGGATAGGTTACGCTTTTATTCAAGGAATGAAAAGGGCTCTTTATTCCAACGAAGCCGGGCAAGGCTCCGCCCCCATCGCCCATGCCGCCGCCAAGACCGATGAGCCGGCCCGGGAGGGCATTGTCGGCGGTCTCGGTCCGTTTATCGACACGATCTGCATTTGCACGATCACCGCTCTGGTCATCCTCTCCACAGGCACCTGGAACCGGGAAGCCATCGGGACATTCGGTGCTGAAATCACTTTGCAAAAAATCGATGGGAGTCCGGTCCCCACCTGGAAAGTTGTGGCCTCTACGGAGAGGGAAAACCTGCCTGTGGCCAGACTGGATGAATGGAATGCTGGAGCCGATTTTTTCCTCCTGGCTAAAGTCGAGGGAGCTACCCGTAAGAACAATAAAAGCAATCTGGTCAAGGTTCTCGGGGAAGTGATCGAGATTCAGGATGAAAAAAGCTCGGAAGCGGCTTCA
>JAJFLV010000004.1 GCA_021772535.1 Opitutales bacterium
ACATCTTCCTCAATGCGAGCGTAGGAAATATAGCCAGCCGTTTTCGGCGGGGTGAAATGAAAGGCTGCTTCCTGACCACCGCCTTTGACGTTATCGGCAAGGCTTTGGCGGTCCAAGGCCAGGCTGAGCGCCCGCCGCACCCTGCTATCATCCAACGGAGGAATTGTTGTATTCAACTGGTAATACTCTGTGCCGAGATAAGGATCCAGTCGCAGAAAAGGTGAGTTTTCCTGCCGGTAATGCGCCAGTTTGGCCGACGGCACTTGCTCGGTGACATGCAATTGACCCGCTTTGAAGGCCAACTCTTCGGTATTGAGGTTTTCGATGGGATAAAATCGGATTTCCCGCAGGCGAACCTGCTCTGCATCCCAATAAAACGGGTTTCCTTCAACCGTTACCACTTCATTGACACTCCACTCCTTGAGGCGAAAAGGACCATTGCCGACGTGATGGCCCGCCTGTGTCCAGCCGGTGGCTCGCTCAACAGCATGTCCATGGGCGAGCAGTGTCGGCGCGTGGACAGGATACCAGGCAGGGTGCAGCAGTAGGGAGAGGAAATAGGGCGTCGGCTCCTCCAAGACAAATTCCAGGATTTGGCCGCTTTTGCTTTCAACACCAACCAGGGTAAAATCATCGGTTTCACCTGAATGGTATTCGCGAGCGTTCTTCAGAACAAAGAGCAAGTCGGCATTGGCTGCACCGAGAGCCGGGCTCAAGATGCGCTTAATGGAAAAGACAAAATCATCGGTCGTAAGAGGATCGCCGTTGGACCAGCGGGCATTTTTCCGCAAATAAAAGGTATAAATCCGTCCATCGCCTGAAATTTCCCATTTTTCGGCCACACCTGGAATCGGGCTGAGGTCCTCGGGGTGTGGGCTGACAAGCCCTTCAAACAAGGCCATGTGGATATTGATTTCAGATACGCCGGTGGTGATGTGCGGATCGAGGTCGGCCGGTTCGACCTGGTTGCCAAGGTGCAGGATTTGATTTCGGTTGCCGTGCTCGACCGGGGTTTCCCTTTTAGCGCAAGCTGCCAACAAAATCGCCAACAATGCTGCCCACAGCACACTTTTCATTTCTTCTCTGCTACCCAAGTGTGGATTATCTCTTCAAGCACATCCAGGGGCACCAACCCGTGACCAAGAACCTGATCGTGAAATTCCCGCACGTCGAAGCTGACACCCAGTCGATCGGTAGCAAAACGGCGCAGCTCCTTGATCTTAAGTTCGCCCGTCTTGTAAGCCAAAGCCTGTCCTGGCCAGGAAATGTAGCGATCCACCTCCACCGTTATATTCTTTTCCGACAGTCCCGAGTTATCCTTGAAAAAATCGATGGCGTCCTTGCGGCTCCACCCGAGGGCGTGCATGCCTGTATCGACAACCAGCCGGATGGCTCGCCACATCTCATAGGAGAGTTGCCCAAATTTTGAATACGGGTCCTGATAAAATCCCATTTCCTCCCCCAGCGATTCGGAGTAAAGTCCCCAACCCTCGCCATAGGCGGTGATCCAAAGGTTCTTGCGAAATTCTGGAAGGCCTTCCAATTCCTGGGCTATGGCAATTTGCAAGTGGTGGCCGGGCACTGCTTCGTGCAGGGAAAGCGCTTCCATTTCGAATTTCGGGCGCGATTTGAGATCGTAGGTATTGGCGAAAAAGCTTCCCGGGCGGCCCGCCCGGAGAGAACCACGCCGGTAATAGGCAGTGGTTTGCGATTTGGCCATGTAATCGGGCACTTCCACAACCCCGTAGGGGAGGCGTGGAAGGGTTCCAAAGATTTTGATCAATTCGGGATCGGCCCTCTTGCAGATAGCCCGGTAAGCCGTCATGAGGTCCTCAGCTTTGTCAAAATAAAATTGGGGATCGGTCCGCAGGAATTCGAAAAACTCCTGGCGCGTGCCCTCGAACCCGGTTTGCTCGATGACCTTTCCCATTTGCCCCCGGATGCGCTTAACCTCACTCAAACCAATTTGGTGTACATCTTGCGCAGAGCGATCCGATGTGGTGTGGTATTTAACTGCGTAGGCGTACCATTCCTTGCCGTTGGGCATGGCGCTCCAGCCGATCTTTTCCCGGCTGAGGGGAATGTAGGTGTTTTCCAGATATTGACCGAAGGCGAGAAAAGCCGGATTGACTGTTTCCAGAATGATGGAGCGGGCTTTTTTCAGGAGAAGTTCGCGATTTTGCCCTACGATGGATTCGGGTAAATTCTTAAAGGGCAGCCAGAGGGGGTTTTTATCGAGGTCATCCGTTGCGGTCGCGCGAATTTCCTCCGGAAAATTGAGCAATGTGACTTTTGCGGGAATTACCCCTTGGGCCGAATAATGCTCCATCACCGTTTGTGCTTCTTTGAGCAGTTGGGGAATCGCCTTCAGACGGGAGATTATATTTGCAAAATCCTCTTCCTTGCGCGTCGGCATGATGGAGATGGTGTTGGGAATGGTCTGGGTGACGCTTTGCATATAATTTACCGGCATGGAAGCAAACTCCGGAGGAAACCGGTAGCCATCCAACGTTTGCTCCAGGAGGTAAGCAAATAGCTGGTAATTAAGCTGATCTGCGGTCCCCAGGGAACCGGGTTCGATGGCATCAAGAACCTTCTTTTGCCAGTGAGTGGCTTTGCGTTGGCGCTGTTCCGCCTCGAGGCTCAATTCGTGCCAGCGGGCATCGTAATCACTGCGCCCCAACTGGGTGGCGAAAACAGGATCTTCAAACAAGGCATGTTCCCAGGAAATCTCGAAAAGCCGGTGCAGCCTTTCTGGAGGCGAAAGCATTCCTTTGTTTTCCAGCAAGTCCTGGTAATCCTGAAAAAAGGATTCGCTGCCAGGGTTTGCAAGGAGGGTCGAAGAGAGAAACAGGAAAAGAATCGATAGTCGAATTAGAGAATGTTTCACGGTTGATCGGGATTAAGGTTTTTTGTCCGCAAGTTGGACAAAACCACCTCCATAGGCAAAGTTATTCTCGCCTTATTCCGACCTGTATCCGAAATACAAAAGATGTCGTTTTGTCAGCTGCCTACTGATAGCGCAGGGCATCCATGGGCTGCACTTTTGTGGCGCGCCGGGCGGGCAGGAAACAGGCCAGCAAAGCCACAATGGCCAGGCACAAAATCACCGCAATATAGGTTGGAGCGTCGTTTGGGGTGACCCCGTAAAGGAGGTATTGCAACATGTTGGCCAACCCGAAGGCCATGGGAAATCCAATGGCCAGTCCGGTAAAGACCTGTAGTGCCCCTTGTTTGAGAATGAGGTTGAGAATGCTCTTTTTCTTGGCCCCCAAGGCCATGCGGATACCGATTTCTCTCGTCCGCTGGGTGACTGAGAAGGACATGACGCCATAAATTCCCACAGAGGCCAAAAAGAGGGCCATTATTCCAAAAACCGAAAACAAGCCGGCATTGAGGCGATAAAAATAGCTCGAGTCGTAGAAATACTCTTTCATCGTTTTGGTGAAATAGATCGGAAGGTGCGGATCGATGGCCTGGACCTGCTGGCGCACTTTGGTAATGGCCGCCTTAGGGTCGCCATAGGTTCGCACCAGCAGGGTAGCGAAACCCATCTCCTCTTCCTGCCAGAATGGCTCCAGGAGGATATCATCGACATCCGACCGCAGATGGTTGTCGTGTCCAGTCAGTTTGAAATCCTTAACCACCCCGATTACGGTCAGCCAGTCTTCGCCCGCCTCGTGCATCTTGTCTTCTAATTTCAAACGTTTTCCGATGGCGCTTTGGCCGGGCCACATTTTTTTGGCGAAGCTTTCGTTTACCATGGTTACTTTCCCTTTCTGCTTTTTCTTATCGAGAAAGCAGAAATATTTTCCCTCCACCAGTGGTATGCCCAAAGCTGTGAGGAAACTGGGGGAAATCGAAGTTTGGTAGACCTTGTCCAAATCTTTTTCCGAGGCATAATCTTTGCCATCTATGCGGCATTCTTTGGCCCATTCTCCTCCTCCTCCTACTTTGGAAAGGAAGAGCCAATTGGTTATGGATGCGGTCTCGACCCCGGTCTGATACCGCAGATTGTTTTCCAGTTTATTGTAAAATGCCAACCGGCTTTTGTTATCTGGGTAGTCGGAGGGGAAAAGCCCCATTCGTACCGTGAGGAGCTTTTCCGGGTTAAAGCCAATTTCCGTATAATGGAGGTTGACCAAAGTCTTTATAGTAAGGCCAGCGCCGATCAGAAGGGCGCAGGAGATGGCTATTTGGACAACGGCGAGAAATTTGCTGAAGCGGCGGATGCTGAAACCCGACGAGGTGGCAGAGTCGTCTTTGAGCATATTCATCACATTGGTGCGGGAAGCTTCCCAAGCTGGCACGATACCCGAAATGATTCCTGAAAGCAGGGTGATGAAAACGACAAATAATAGCACATTGCTGTCGATCCGAAAATTCATCCAGTAGGGCGGTTCCAGCGTTTGAGCGCTGGACCATAAAAAATCCACTCCCCAACTGGTCAGGATCAGGCCCCCGATGGCGCCAAAACCTGACAGAATGAGACTTTCCACCAGCAGTTGGCGAATTATTTTAAAACGGGTTGCCCCCAGGGCAGAGCGGACGGCCATTTCTCTTGCCCGAAGGGTGGAACGGGCCAACAGAAGATTGGCCACATTGGCGCAGGCGATCAAAAGGACAAAAATGCCGGTGCTTAAGCCGAGAAGAATTTGCGTGGTCCGTTTATTACTGACAAATAGGCGAGTGAAAGGTTTAATGCTGAGGGTATAAGCGGGTCGTGGGACATCTTCTTTTTTGGTAAATCGAGGCATATTCTCGCTTAAAGAAACCAGTTCCGCCTCCGCTTCCTCCCGAGATACGCCATCCTTCATCCGGCCGAACACCAGCACCATGTCATAATTTTTGTTGGTTGGAGCTTGCTCCAGTGGAAGCCAAATCTCTTGATTGGAAGGAAATTTGAAATCGCGCGGCATGACCCCGATGATGCTGGTATCGACGCCGTTGACGCGCACCGATTTACCGATAATTTTGGGATCCCCGTAATAGCGGTGTTTCCAGACACTGTAACCGATGATGACCACCCGGTGGGAGTTGAGGTGGCAATCCGCTTCCGTGAAACAGCGCCCATGAAGTGGCTTTACACCGAGCACGTCGAGAAAGTTTCCGGAAATAAAAGCGCCATCGTATCGTTGTGGCAACCCGTTACCGCTCAGGTTTACGGTGCCGCGAGTCCACCCACTGAATCCTTCAAAGGTCTTCGACTCCTCGTTTAATCGCTTGAGATCATCGATATGAATACCATACTTTTCCTCTTCATCTGTGCTCGATTTTTCATTGGGTGTCAGATGCATCAAGCGATCAAAATATTCGTAGCTCTCACTCTTGAATAAAATGCCGTTGGCCACACTGAACATGCTGCTGGTAAGCCCGATCCCAATGGCCAGGGCTACCACTGCTAGAGCGCTCAGGACGGGCTTGGTTTGCAAGGCGCGAAATCCGAAACGAATCTCTCTCCAGAATTGATCCATAATAAAATCTTAGTTAAAATTAAGTAGAATAATTAATTGTGGGCTTGGTTATTGGTGGTTTCGTCCACAATTTTTCCATCAAAAAGATGGACCACCCGGCGGGCGAATTTAGCGTAACGTTCATCGTGCGTAACCATGCAAATGGTGGCCCCGTTTTCGTTCAACTGTTTCAGCATATCCATGACGAGCATGCCGTTCTTGGAATCGAGGTTGCCGGTTGGCTCGTCGGCTAAAAGTATTTTTGGCTTGCCGGCCATGGCACGGGCCACTGCCACCCGCTGCTGCTGACCTCCGGAAAGTTGATTGGGCAGGTGGCTTTTGCGGTGAATCATGTCCACTTTCTCCAAGGCCTCCAGAACCATGGTTTTGCGCTCGGAGGGCTTGAGGCCCCGGTAGGCCAGGGGGAGCTCCACATTTTCATATACCGACAAATCCCCAATCAGGTTGAAACTTTGAAAAATGAAACCGATTTCCTGGTTGCGAATGTTGGCTCGTTGGTCGAGAGACAACCCGGAGACTTCCCTGCCCCCTAGATGGTAGCTCCCATCGGTAGGACCATCGAGCAGTCCGATAATGGATAACAAGGTAGATTTACCGCAACCCGAAGGACCGGAAATAAGCATGAACTCGCCCGGCTGGATTTTCAGGTGAACTCCGGAAAGCGCATGGGTTTCGATTTCCTCGGTCAAATATATCTTGGTGATGCCATCCAGGGCGATCAGCTTTTCGTTTCCAATACTCACGGTTGGCGCCAGGGTTTTGGTGATTCTCCGTTCTAATGCGAGGGTATTCAAATCCGTCCCCCCGCTTTATGTTTACATTTACAGGAACATCTTTGACTTACAATATTTCCCGCCACAGGGAAAAGCAAAGCCCGGTAACGGGCTTCGACTATTCCCACCTGGTGCTGATATGGCAAGAAATTCATTTCATTAAATACAATTCAGTTTGTTGAGGTTGAAAGTGATGGAATGGTTCAGGCCCCGGACCTGATATCTAACCTTGGTGAAATTCTCTCAGGTGTTTAGATTTGTTTGTATTGGGACTGGTAAATTCTCCGGGACCTGAACCATTGGTATCCATAGCGCCTAGTAAGAAATTCTGGTTCAATAAATTATCAAATTAGTTAAGCGGCCTTGACCAGCTTGCCTCGGCCGATTTGAGGACAACGACGAGAGCGTGGCCGGCGACCCGAATTAACCCTGCTTCTGACAAAAGTTGGTGACGGCGCTTTTATCGCCGTTTCTGCTCCGTTTCTGCTTTCATCCTGCAGTGCGAACTTACGGGGAGAGGGCAAATTGAACGCCGGGCTGATTGGAAAGAGCCTGTATTCCTGCAAAATTGTTTCCAGCAAACCTAATGCTGCAAGGGCATAAAATATATTCATTATTCCCCCGCCTCCGCCAAGCGGACCTTGCCCTGTCAAGCCCATGGTGATTCCGGCCATTACCGTGGCCATCATTGCCAACGAGGTGAATTGACTGATTCTGGTATTCATTTTTAGTACTCCTTTTCTGATCTGTTTGATGAAAGACGCTATCTCTGTGCCAATCGGATTCAAAATTCCCTATCCATTTAGCTATCAATGAAATAAAAAATTAAAGATCATCTTCAATTCTTTCTCGAGAAGGAAATGTGCCGCTTGCGGGACATCTTCCGTCCCAAATTTGGGACGTCTCGGTCCGTGGTTTCTTGAAACACCGGAGTTCGTCTGTTCGTTGCAATATTCATTGAAGCAAGAGTATAAACTCTTTTTTAAAAGCAAAACAGATACAAATATCTGAAATTGTAACCAGAACAGATAGTTTTTCAAAAACTGTATTGCTTGGATAAGGTTAATACTGTACCTGTGGCAGGGAACCTTTATCCATTATAATAAAAATGTCATGATCGAAAAAAGAACTCAGGCCGGAGATTTCTTATACGAGAAAATTGGGGGTGAAATAAGGACCATGATTGAAACCGGAACCCTTTCGCCAGGAGACAAGCTGCCTTCTGTGCGTAAACTTGCGGGTCAAAAGAAGGTCAGCATTTCCACGATTCTGCAGGCTTATATGGCCCTCGAAAGTGAAAAGCTGATTGAGGCGCGCCCTCAGAGCGGCTATTATGTCTCTGCTGTTTCGCTGCTTCGATTTCCCGAGCCGCTGGAGTTTTTCCCTGCAGACCCGCCGAGATCTGTCGGAGTGGCCGATAACGTGATGGAATTATTCAGGGCAGCCGAAAGTCCCGATATCGTTCCCCTTGGGGTCAACTGCACCATGCCGGAGTTGATCTCCAATCAGAAATTGGCCAAAATCATCAGTCGTGTGAGCCGGGATCATAGCGAATATTTAAGCCGTTACAAGTTTCATGGAGCCGACCCTGAATTTGCCCGGCAAATCAGCATCCGTTCTTATGAATATGGATGCACCCTTCATCCCGAAGAGATTATTGCCACCTGCGGATGCACCGAGGCATTTAACCTGAGCCTGAGAGCGGTGGCCTGCGCCGGGGATACCATTGCGGTGGAATCGCCCACTTATTACGGCATACTGGAGATCATCGAGAGCCTCAGCATGAAGGCGGTCGCAATTTGTACCGATCCGAAAAACGGCGTTTGCCTGCAATCGCTCACCGATACTCTCGAAGAGAACGATGTCAAAGCCTGCGTTCTCATGCCCAATTTTCAAAATCCGCTCGGATTTCGCATGAGCGCTGAAAGAAAGATAAAAGTGCTCGATATTCTGGACGATTATGGGGTGCCCCTGATCGAGGACGATGTTTATGGGGATTTGCATTTCAACGGAAACCGCCCACGGCCATTCAAGGCGTTGGACAAAAATGGGTCCGTTCTATTATGCAGCTCATTTTCCAAAACCTTATCCCCCGGCTTGAGGATTGGGTGGGTCGCCGCCGGCAAGTATAGCGATCGCGTCCTGCGCCTCAAATACCTCAACACCATGGGCATGCCGGAGACTCCCCAAAGAGCGCTGGCCGAATACCTGAAAAGTGGAGGCTACGACCGGCATCTGCGAAACTTGCGAAGCTGTTTTCAGCGCCATGTCTGCCATATCTCACAAGCCGTTTACCGGTATTTCCCGGAGGGTTCTTTGGTCACACGGCCCGAAGGCGGCAATCTCCTCTGGGTGCGTTTACCGGAAACAGTCGATTCCTTAGAGCTTTACCGGCGCGCATTGGAGAAAAATATCCTGATTGCTCCGGGTCCGCTATTCTCAGCCTGCTGCCTGACCGCCTGCATTCCCAACAATGAACCCTGCATGTTTCGCAATTGCTTGAGATTGTCTTGCGGTTCCCCTTGCGACGAAAGGGTGGAATCGGCCCTCAAAACCCTCGGCCAACTAGCCAAGGATATCTCCACAGACTCAGGTTTCGGGACTGCCTCTGTAAAAGCGGGTTAAGCAAAGTCACACCGGCAGGGTCAGGGTGGCTCGGCAACCGGGGGATTGGGTCCGGTTAACTACTTCCAGTGTGCCATCGTGGGCTTCCGCTATCTGGCGGCTGAGAGTCAGGCCGACGCCGGAACCTTCCGGTTTGGTGGAGAAGAACGGCACGAAAAGATTGCTCGGGTTGGCAATTCCCGGCCCTTCGTCCTCGACCCAGATATCGACCCGATCTTCATGTTCATCCCAGCCGGTGCGGATGGAGCCATCTTTGTTTTCCACTGCATCCTGGGCGTTTTTCAGAAGGTTGATCAAAAGTTGCTCAATTTGACTGCGGTCTACCATGACGGTGCACCCAGGTCCTTTTTCAATTTCCACCGGAGCGCCGGTGGAAAGCCCGATGACATGCTCCACCATTTGACCGACTAGGACGGGTTCCTTTTTCGGTGGGGGCAATTTGGCAATGCGGGTAAAATCCTCCAGGAACCGGCTCAGCCCTTGCGCCCTCGAACCGATGATTTCGAGGCCTTCGTTGAGGTCCTCCTTCCAGTCTTCCGGCAATGGACGCCGGGTGAGGATTTTTTCCATGCTTCCGGCCAGGGACTTGATGGGCGCCAGTGAGTTGTTCAGTTCGTGCCCCAGCACACGTATGAGCCGGCGCCAGGCCATTCGTTCTTCCTCCCGGAGCGGTTGACTGACATCGGTCAAGAGAAGCAACTGATGGGGTTTGCCCGATTCCCTGAAGTGGCCCGTTTTCACGTACCAACGGCTCGAACGGCCCGGAAAGGCGATTAATTGATTTTCCCTGGTGGGGCGCGAGAGGCAATTTTTCAGGCCCAGATCGGCCGCATTCTGGCCCGTCAATTGCGCGGTCGGCTGGACCAGAAGTTTTTCTCCCGCCCGGTTGACCATTCTCAGGCGGTCGTTTTCATCAAAAGTAAAAATGGCCACATCGATCTCCTCCACCACTTTATTTAAAAGGGTGAAAGCCTCGATTGCCCCCATGCGCTGGCTGCGCAGAACATCGGTCAATGCGTTGATCTCGTACATAACCTGACCCATGGGGTCTTCGTTGTCTCCGCCATGCGATTGCAGGGAAAAATCTCCTTCCCGCAAGGCCGAGAGCATGTTCGAGGCGGCCTGTAAGGGACGGATGACCCGGGTTTGCAGCATCATGACAAAAATCAGCCAAAAACCGATGACGAAGGTCATCATGGTCAGGTGAACCTTTAACGGGTAGTTTCCCACCTGGAGCAGAAGCATCGTTCCCAAAACTCCGGGTAGCCCGCTCAATATCGCCAGACAGAGCACCCGGTACATGTGCTTCCCTCTGGCTGGCCTTCGAATGATATTAGGACTCACCTTTACCCCATTGTTTCAAAAATTCGAGAAGTGATGAAAAGCAAGGCGCAGTTCGTAAACCGTCGCGGGAGCGTAGTACCCTACGTAACCAAGCGGTTGAAGGATGTCGTTCCACTCGGTAGCGGGCTGCAACGCCGCTATTCGCGCTTGTCGGATTTAGGCTTCTTAAGGGCATATTCGTATCCTCACATTCAGTGGCGACCAGATTTGAGCGGTTCTGCATCTTAACTCTTTCATTATAAAATATTTACCACCCGCCCATAAGAAGCCGTTTGCAACATTGGGGTTTATACAGGATTCAGTGAGAGGTAATTTCTCAATGGAAAGGGCTTAGAGGTCGAATCGTTGCAGCCGGCGGTAAAAAGCACTGCGGCTCAACCCGAGGGCTTTGGCCGCCTGGGTGGCGTTGCCTTCATGCCGCATAAGGGTGCGTTTAATGAGGTATTTCTCCACCTCCTCGATGGTCATGTCATCGAGAGAGGAGGGACCGGCATCGGTGGCGCTCAATCCGAGATCGATCGGCTGAATTTGCTTGCCCTTGGCCAGAAGGACGGCCCGCTCGATACAGTGGTCCAGCTCCCTCACATTTCCCGGCCACGGGTAGGAGCGCAGGGTCTCGAGCGCCGAGGAAGCGAAACCGGTGATGTCCTTACGATATTTTTGCTGATGTTTTTGCAGGAAATGTTCGGCCAGCAAGGGGATATCTTCCATTCGCTCACTCAACAGGGGCAGGTGAATGTGGATTGTGTTGAGCCGGTAAAGCAGATCCTGCCGGAAACGTCCTTCAGCCACTTCTTTTTGCGGATCGGCATTGGTAGCGCTTATTAGCCGCACATCCACTTGTTGAGTCCTGGAAGAGCCTACCCGCTCGAATTCGCCCGTTTCCAGCAACCGAAGCAGCTTGTTTTGTTGAGCCAGCGGGATATTGGCGATTTCATCGAGAAACAAGGTGCCTCCGGCGGCCATCTCGAATCGACCGGCCCGATCCGCTTTGGCGTCGGTAAAGGCCCCTTTGACATGCCCGAACAGCTCGCTTTCGAAAATCCCTTCGGGCAGCCCCCCCATGTTGACGTTGACCAGGGTTTTGTCATGCCGGGCGGATTTTTCGTGCAATACTCTGGCCACCACGCCCTTGCCGGTGCCGTTTTCCCCGGTTATGAGCACATTGGCATCGGAGGGGCCCACGCTCTCGATAATTTCCAGAACCGGGCGCATGGCCTTCGATTGAGCCAGCAAATTGGTTCCATCCTGTCCCCGCAGAAGGCGGTTTTCCTCTTCCAAAAGGTTTTTCCGTTTTACGGTTCTGTAGTACTGGGCTTGTGTGCGGACTATGGACAGCACTCGCGCGTTGTCCCATGGTTTTTGCACAAAATCGCAGGCGCCCACCCGCATACACTCGACCGCCACATCGATGGTGGCCCAGGCGGTCATCACGACAATGGGCAGATCGGCATCCAGAGAGCGAATTTTTTCCACCAGATCGAGACCCTCTCGGCCCGAGGTGGTGTCCCTCGTGTAATTGAGGTCAATCAGAGCTACATCGAAATCGGTTTTGCCCAAGGCGGCCAGAACATCATGCGGCGATGTCACCGACCTGGTTTTAAAGCCCTCGCCCTTGAGCAGAAGGGCCATTGCCTTCAAGACATCCTGTTGGTCGTCCGCGATAAGAACCCGCGGAGGAATCTTGAAAAGACTGGGATTTCCACTATTCACCATGCTGAATGCCGCCGGAATTTATAAGCGCCATTGATTTCTACGCTACCGGTTGTCCTGCCTCTGGCAAGTCCCCATTAAGCATTTGGGAGGACTTCGCCTGATGGGTGTTTTTGCCCATTATATCGTAATTTTGTAGTTAGTTATTCCCTAAAAAGGTTCCGTTTTTTGTTTAAAAATGAGAAAATATTTACGTAAATCGTTGAATACTAATAATTTAATTGGCGTTCAATTTTTTTAAAAAATATTTACATTAGGTATAGACATTTTTCCCGAAATCCTTTTTCTTAATAGCTGTTCCATGAAAAAGGGCTTCTAACCGGTCCATTTTCATGGGTAAGGATAAACAAAAATATTTCACCCACTTTATGACTAGCGCCAAACAATCCCCGGAAGGGATTAAAGACTAATCTAATCGGACCGCCAGCTAAGCAAATGAAGCTGCGGTGTGTTTTGGCTTAGTCGCCATAATACCCCTGTTTCCTTTGTGAGTCCTCAAACTGCCGATTTATTCCGGCTGCACTGGCGCCTGAGGTTTAGCTGTCGATCCAATCCAAAGAAAACCCCATGATTGTTCATAGGAAAATAGCAAAAACTAGTAAATACACACCTGATACCATGAATAACAAACTACAAGAAAACAACCCACTGCACCTCCGTTTTGGATGGCTGCTCGTTGTCCCCGCGCTTTTGTTCGCGATCAACCTGACTGCCCAGGACGAGGAGGAACTCGAGGAGTTTACCATTACGGGCTCCCAGATTCCCACTACTGAAACGGCCTACGAAACCCGCCCGACGCCTATGCAGGTGCTCGAGCGCTTCCAAATCGACCAAACTGGCTTCGTTACGGCTGAGGAACTGCTCCAGAAACTGACCGCTAATAACGCTGGCAGTGTTGCAGTTTCCAACAACGCTACCGGGTTCACCTCCGGCGCCACCTCCGCCTCTCTGCGCGGCCTTGGCCCAGAGGCCACCCTCGTTCTGATCAACGGGCGTCGCGCTCCTGTCTTCCCCACCGGGACTAACGGAACCGATGCTTTCGTCGACTTGAACAGCATTCCTGCCTCCGCTATCCAACGCATTGAGGTCCTCAAGGACGGCGCTTCAGCAACTTACGGCGCTGACGCTGTTGCCGGCGTGATCAATATCATCATGCGCGACGACTACGAAGGCGGAGAACTTACGGTTCGCTACGGCAATGATAGCGGAGGTAATGATTCCTCCGAATTTTTGGCCAGCGTTGTTTATGGTGTAAAAAGCGAAAAGGGCAGCATTACTGTTGGGGCCAACTGGTACACCCGCAATCCCATTTTTAATGGCGACAACGATTTCTCGCTTCCCCCATTCCTCAGCTCCAATTCAAGCCCGCTGAATATCGCGGTATCGGCTGAGGCAGTCAGGGATGCTTTGGGTCTAGCCCCGACTGCTGATATCCCCTTTCTGGAAGGCCAGACAATCGCGCAAGACGATGTGCTTCTTTCCACTTCTGGTCCTACGGACGCCTTTGGAGCTCCCACCGCGGCCAATCAAAATGCCAATAACCAAGGCAATGTGCCGGTACAGGATTATTTTTTCGATACAGGATTTGGCAACCACTCCAGGTTCAACTTCAACGAACAGTCCGGCTCCTTTCCAGAAACAACTCGAGTTGGCGGTTTCATGAACTTCAGATACGACCTCTTTGGCACGGATAACGTGGAAACCTACGGTTACTTCAGTTACCAGAACGCTGAGGCTGACAATCAGTTGGCCCCTTCGGCCACCGGTAGTTTCCAGAATCCGGGTGGTGTATCTCTGGTCATTCCGGCCAATACAGCCGATCCGATTATCCGTCCCGACCGCACCGGGCGCATACCCGAGGTAGCCAATGGCGCTTTCAATGAGTTCAATCCCTTCAATCAGGATCTGGAAGGATTTACCCGCATTCGTCTCTTCGACTTTGGCAACCGTAAATTTTTAACCAAGACGGAGGCCTTTAACGTCCATTGGGGGATGAGAGCTACCAACCTGTTCAACAAGTGGAATGCGGACTTCGGTTTTGGTTATGGCCTTATTAACGAAACCAATTTGAATACATTGGTCTCGATCAGCACATTCAACCGTCTCGTCAATTCGAACGACTCATTCTTCGATCCCTCGAGCAGCGATTTTACTGGGACAACTACGGCCTTCAATCCGTTCGTTTTTTGGAAAAACCCATTGCCCAATAACCAATTACTTGCTCCCCTCGGTCTTGTTGAGCAGAAAAACCGCAACGAGTCGGAATTGCTCCAGTCTTGGGGAAGTATCAACACGGCAGAGCTTTTCAATCTTCCCGGCGGCGGTGTAGGTTTTGCTGCTGGCTGGGATTGGCGCCAGGAACAACTCTTCCAGAGCCCGGATTCTTCAGGCTCCACTGGCGACGTTATCGGCTCGTCCACGGCTGCCATCACACGGGGTCGCAGGAGAGTCGGTTCGGCCTTCTGGGAAATGAGTGTTCCGGTCATCAGCCCGGAAATGGACAGTTGGGTTCATTCATTGGAGTTCAACCTTGGAGGCCGCTATGAGAAGTTCCTTGCCACAGGGATTGATACTTACGTTTCGAAATTTTCGGTTCGCCTGGCTCCGGTGGAAGAACTTGTCTTTCGCGCAAGCTGGGGCGAAGGTTTCCGCCAACCCTCACTCTATGAGTTGTTCTCAACCGCTACCTTCTCCCTCACTCCGATCGCCAATCCTGTCACGGGCAGGTTCGAGCAAGAGCAGGATGTGGTCTTCCTCGGTAACTCGGCGCTGTCCCCTGAGGATACCGAATCCTGGAACCTTGGCGTTGTTTATTCGCCCAAGTTCATCAAGGGAGCCACTGTCAGTGTGGACTTTTGGAACGTCAAACGTGTTGGCACAGTCGGGTTTAACGCACAGGATACGGTAAGACGCTTCTTTGCCAATGAGCCACTCTTTCCGGGTGAACAGGTCGATACTGATATTAACGACGAGATCATTCTCCTTACCACGGTATTCCAGAATTCTGGTCGCACCGATGTGAAGGGTCTCGATTTCTCCGCCAGCTATCTGTTACAAACGGAAAACTGGGGAACCTTCTCCTTCTCCGTTAATGCCACCAAATTGTTGAAATTCCAGGATGCCGATGCTCCAGGGTTGCCGAGGTTTGACTTCGTCGGGTTTTCCGATGACGTCGACTTTCGCCTGGTGGACAATGACCAAGCTGCCGGTGAGACCATAATTGGACCTTTCGGCAACCAAACCCAGGTTGTCTCCCAAGCCGGTTCCGCCAGCGATGCCCAGCTAGAATGGAAGTTTAACCAGACCCTGACCTGGAACTGGCGCAACTTCAGCTCAACCATTAGCGGTTATTTTACTGACGGTTTCGTTGATTTCGATGAAGCATTTCCTCCAAACTGGGGGAATATCGACAGAGTTCATGCTCGTTGGATCTGGGACGTTCAGTCCTCCTACACCTTCTTCAAGGATTCTGAAAAATGGTGGGGCGGCACAACTATCACGGTTGGTGTGGACAATCTCTTCGCCCAGAAACCCCCAAGCGCTTTTGCCAATTTCGGAAACACCCAGGGTTATCCTTCCTTCCTCTATACCGCAGAAGTGCAGTTTCTCTGGATAAGCATCAAGAAGAAGCTCTAAGCTAATTCTTCAAACATTCTTGCACATTTAAGTAAAGAGCCAGGGCATCCGCCCTGGCTCTTTTGTTTATCTTCTCGGGAATAATATTTGATTCTGTCTTGAATTGGAAAAAATTGAAGTTAATCTTTATCTCAACCCAATGCTTAATGGAGAAAGGATAAATTATTTTAAAAACTATGAACCTTATAAATAAATGCATTTTGACGGCTATTTGCCTGATTTCGAGCATATCTCTCATTGTTGCCGATCCAGGTAAAAACAACAAAGAACTGTTTGATTTTGGCAAGGAAATGAGCCAGGAGGAAATGGATCAAACCGGCCTCAAGCAACTGGAGTCGGAACAAATGGAACAGCTAAACTCTTGGATGCGCGGTTACCTCGGCCAAAAAGAAGAAAAAATGCGCGTCGAAATGGATAAAAAAGAAGAGAAGATGCGTATTGAAATGGTTCAAAAGGAGGAGAAGCGGGGCATCGAAAGGAGGAAAACCAAAGAACGTTTTTTCGGATTTTTTAATCGCGAAGACAAACTGAAGGAAATCGCCGCCGAGGAAGTGGTCGAATCCATCGAATCGCGAATTCTGGGTGTTATTTATGGCTGGAGAGGCAACACCGTTTTTAATCTCGAAAACGGACAAGTTTGGAAGCAAGGTAAAATGGGTGGCACCTATGCCGGAAAATTTACCGATCCCGAAATCATCATCAGGAAAAGAGGGGAATCCTACTGGCTGCATATTAAAGGCTCCAAAGCGTCTGTGCAAGTTACCCGCGTCCGCTGAATTCTTTATTTTTAGGCTAATTTTACCGAGGAAAATATTACCTTTAGAAAAATTATTTAAACTTATTAGAAAATTGAATGATACTTCTTTACACGGCTGTAAAAATGGCTATAATTGCTTTACCCCTCTGGACAAATTACGCATATTAAAGACCAGAATCTAGCCAATGATTCAAAAAATGGATTTTTTGTAAGCTGCCCGTTGGAGTGGGCATGTTCATAGGGTCATTGTTCTATAATACACAACCAACCTGAAAATCTAACTGCCGGTAATCATGAAAACTACAAAAGGAGTGCTGCTTTCCCTGAGTTTAATTTCCACTTTCCTGTTTTTTATCGGTTGCGCCTCTAATCCCTCGCTCGAGCTCTGGAAGCACGGCTTTTCCAAGGAGGTTGACAATAATCCCATTTATCTGGGCGACAGAATTGTTTCCAATGACGGCCATATCATTGGATTGGCCACCAACCGAAAAGGTACTAAATTCTGGTTTATCGCCAATACTTCCACCAAAAAGGTGAATATTTTCACCACAATGGATATGGAAGGCATCGACCGTAGTGATGATATCCAGAAGCTGATGGATGAAGTTTTTAACGAGGGCGGTGAAGAACTCTTGTTTGCCATCGAAGGAGATGCCGCCAATCAAGCCATGGAAGAACTGGATTGGACCTGGGTGCGAAGCAAAGATGTGATTTCTTCAACTAGTTCCCACTTGGGTTTTGGAGCCGATAATTTGGAAATCGTCGATAGCGTTAAGGATTTGAATAACATCCCCGGTGTGCAGGTTCGTTCCAGAAGAGGAGGGTGATAAGAAAATAATTATATACATCTGTATTTCCATGTAATTAATCGGATGTTGTATCCAGGAAATCTTCTAACTCTCTATTACACACACTCTCCTCCATTATCCTGCTGTATTTATTATATGAATAAAAAAATTACCCCACTCGTGTTCTTTATACTAGCCGCCCCACTCATGTTTTTTATGGGTTGCGCCTCCACCAACCCCGCTGTTGTCCTTTGGAAAAACGGCTTTTCAAAGGAAACGGATAACAACCCGATCACTTTGAGCAATGATTTGGTTTGGCATGAAAGCGAAGTTACAGGCATCGCCACCAATCATAAGGGAAAGAAATACTGGTTTACCGCCGACCTGGAAACAAAACAGGTGGAAGTATATGCCTTAATCGATAAGAACGGGACCGACCTTACCGAGAAAATTGTCAGTCAATTGAAGGAAAAGGTAGCCCAGGGAGGTGCAATAGTGCAACCGGGTACTGGCGAGCCGGAAAGATTGATGGCCATGTTGGATTGGACCTGGCAGCGTCAGGAAATTGGGAGAAGCACCACTGGTTCCCACTTGGGCGCCAGCACCGCCAATCTTTCCGAATTCGACCCAGAGAACCCGAAAAGCGATACGAGCCTGTTTTTGAAAGATACGGGTCGCCGGTTCGGAGATTGAGGTTTTATCTCTCCCTCACCCATCAGGGGTGCCTCAATTATAAATCACTCCGCCTGCAAAAAAACGGCCAGGCTTGCGCCGAGGATGGTTGAAGCCCCGAGGGCCGCTCCACCCACGATCAAGGAAGTAAGTAGTTGTGTGCCCAGGGATTGCAGTTTGAAAGCCATCGTGATTTGTGCCAGGACTAGCTCCGGGTCGGGCATCTGGAATACGGTGGCCACGAAAGCCAGAGCGGTCAGCACGGAAAATACCCCAATTCGCCTCCAATCCCATACATGGACCGGTTGCAATGGAGGCAGGGAACGCATCACCTGGGCTGAAAATCCGTCATCGGCGATGTAGGCGGTGTTTTCCAGCAAACAAGTATCCAGCCAGTCTTCTTTTTCTTCAGGTTTCATTTCAATCTCTCGATGGCATGAATTTAACTTCCGGGAGCCCAATCCTTTAAAAAGTGGCGTAGTTTCGTTTTTCCGCGTAAAATATGGGTTTTAATTGTCCCCAATGGCATATTCAAAGATTTTGCCGCATCTTCATGGGAAAAGCCTTCATTGTAGCATAAAAATATTGCGGCCCGCTCCGGTTCTGTCAATCGCTTCATCCCCTCCTCCAGATCTTGTTTGAGGCTGACTTTTCGCGAATGAGAAGGTTGGGCGCTCTCCTGAATTTCCTCCACCAGCTCGGTCTCCTTGTGGGAGCTGGCCCGCCGGATTTCGCTGAGAAATACATTGTAGGCGATCCGGTAGAGCCATGTTCCGAACTTGGACTTGCGCCTGAATTTGCCCAGAGACCGGTAGGCCCGAATAAAGGTGATTTGGGCCAGATCGTCGGCCAGAGTCTCGTTGCCATTGGTGAGCCTTCTATGCAAACCTCGAACAGCCGATTGGTGACGGCGAACAAGTTCGTTAAAGGCATTGCGGTCGTCATCCTGCAGAATCCGATCAATAAGATTTGCATCTGTAAGGGGCACTTCCGTTCCACTGCTGTTCTAACTCTAAAAATGAATCGAAGAAAAAATTGCCGGCCTCCAAAGCTGGCCATCCTTCACTCGTCTATTTTTCCTTGTTGCCCAGTTTCCAGACGATCATGTAGCCGAGGCCCAGAAATAGAGGGAAAAGCCCCAATCCCCAGAGATCACCCACAGTCGCCAGAAAGAAGGCGGTAAGTCCAATCCCACCTGTAATCAACAAAATCCCATTACGCAAATCGTTTCTTTGCGGCCTGAGAAGAGCGGGCGGAATTTCAACACCTTTTTCGGCCAGCAAAAAGACTGTTTCGTTTGCCAGTTTACGCCGACGATAAAAGTAATAAAGGATCACCCCCAGAAAGATTGCCGGGGAAAAAAAGATAATTGCGCAGATAATGATCGCAGCGAGCATTTTGCCCCCGCTTTTACCATCCAGGTCGATGGATATTCCATGGTCTTCGTCTTCCTCATCGGAAGAGGAGCCGAAATCGTCAAAAAAATCATCACCGGCCACCACTACTATTTCTTCCTTTTCTTCTTCCGGTTCCGGCTCCGCCAACCCGGTTGTTGAATCGGCATCGATCTGGACGGAGTTTCCGGGATCTTTTTCCTGGGCCGTTGCCGATGGTAGACCAGCTGGAATCGAGAATGCGAAAATCAGGCTGAGGCAGAGAGTAATGGACTGAATTTTTGACATGTTTTTTCTTGGTTTTCCTATTTTGATGCGCCTGATTGGGCTAGGGATTCAAAAAAATGTTATTTATTTGATAAATTTTCTTTTAATTTTCCAATTATTGATTTATTCAAACTGTAACAGAAACAACCCCACTGTTGAGCAAACCCAACAATATAATCACTATGTTAAGCAGAAATCGGCCGATCTGGTGGTTATATTGGCACTGGAGGGCCCGGTAGTTGATGGTGTCCTAGCGCCTAAAGACAATACGCCATTGTTAGTAAGAGGCTGCCGGGTTCCTTCGGTGCAGTTTTTCTCAAGAACCCCCGGTTCAGGCCGGGGGTTCTTTTTTATTAGAATCTATTCTCCAGAGCCTGGGTGGGGGTTTTCAGCGGTGTTGAAAACTGGCTCTGAACCCCTCCTCTCAAGTTATTCCCCTGATTCCTTCTCACCCTCCTGCTCTACACTTCCGGCCATGACGGTTATCATATCATCGGGGTTTAAATACCTTTGAATGGCGGAATTGACGTCTTCAAGTCTGATTGCTTGCAGATCTTTCGGGTATTGGTCGAGGTAACTGACCGGGCGCCCCATTTGGACAAATGACAGAATTCTTCCGGCCAGGCCGCCGGTGGTAGCCAGCCTTACTTTATAGGAGCCGATCAAGGTCGTCTTTTTTGCTGCCAGTTCCTCTTCAGTAATCCCTTCCTCATACCAGCGCTTCAATTCACGATGGGTGGAGGCGAGACCTTTTTCCAGCAGTTGCGGGGCAAAGGTTGCGCTTATTCGCCAGAGACCGTCACTGTAGAGGTCGTCGCTCATGCGTGAACCGATTCCGTAGGTAAGTCCCTCTTCATCACGCACAGTTTGCATCAGCCGGGCGGCAAAATTTCCTCCCAGAATATACGTCCCCATCATCAGATCGAGGTAATCGTCATCGGTTTTACGCAATCCTGAAGCCATCGCCAGACGAACGCTGACGCTCGGTTTGTCTGACATATAGACAGTCTCTTCATGTCCCGGATTCCGCCTTCCAGCCGGTTCATAGGATGGAATGTTTGCCCCTCCAGTCCAGTTTTTAAATGCCTGTCTAATGGAAGTCTGCAATTCTTTTGCATCCAGATCGCCGACAGCCGCCAGGATCATCGAATCGGGCCCATAGGTCGATTTATGAAAAGCTCGCAAGTCATCCACCGAAACGGATTTAATGTCTTCGATGACCTCTTCCACCGATGGCTGATTATTGGGGTGATCCTTCGGAAAAACAAGCCGCCCCAATAGGTCCGAGGCTAGATAATTGGGATCTTCCAGCAGTTGTTTCAGTTCTCCCGTGCGCTGCTTTTTCAATTTTTCCAGTTCTTCCGGATCAAATGCCGGTTCCCTCAATTGTTCGGCCAGAAGATCGATCAGCAACGGCAGGTCTTTTCGCAAACATTGGCCGCTGATGCCGAGCAGGTGTGAACTAACTGAAAAACTGAGCGAAGCTCCGACTTTTTCCAATTGCTCAGCCAGCTCGAATTTCCCCTTTTGGGCGGTTCCTTTGTCCAGCATGTTTCCGGTTAAATCTGCGATGGCGGAATTGTGCTTGGGGCTGAAGACATCCCCTGCCGGGAAGCTACCGCTAATGGTTACCACATCTTTAACTCCCGTTTTCAGTGAAAGTACTTCGATTCCATGAATTTTGTTTTTCACCACCGCGGCGGAATAGGAACTCTCCTGGTTTTTCGATGTAGAGCCCGATTCCGCTTTGGAAGATTTCGAGACTGCGGTACCGGTGAGTCTGTCTATTTCGGAAAGACCCGGCCTGCGGTAGAAGAGGGCGCTGCTTTCGGGTGAAAATTGTTGGGGCGCGGCTTCGGCTGGTGATCCTCCTCCCGGTATTACAGGGATAAAATATCCGGTGGTGCTATGATCTTCCACCAGATAGGTTTCAACCACCCTCTGAACGTCGGCGGGGGTGACCTTTGCGACTTCTTCCGGGTAGCGCAGATAAAAGGTCCAGTCGCCCATGGAAATGGTTTCATTGAGGACACTGGCAATGGAAAATGAACCGTCCCTGGCATAAGCGGTATCAGCCAGTATTTGGCTGATGGCCCGGTCGACCTCCTCTTCTGTCACCCCGTTGGATTTAATGTTTTCGTACTCCTTTAGGACAATTTCCTCCACGGATTCGTGGGTGGTTCCAGGCGTCATGAATACAAAGGGCGCGAAAAGCCCTGGATCATGGAAAGGAAAGTTCCAAAGAAAAACATCCACAGCTAACCCCTTATCTGTCAATAGTTTATAAAAACGGCTGTTTTTCCCCGAAGAAAGAATTCTCTCCAATACGCTAAGGGCAAAAGTATCTTCATGCAGACCCTCCGGAATTTTGTGGGCAATGCTGACGACTCCCAACTGCCCATTGCGTTTCAAGGTGACCCGTCGGGGACCTTTCTGTTCGGGTTCCTCCGTGTACATGACAGGAATCGGGTGGGGTGAAGAGGGAATCCTGCCATAGTATTTCATGATCATTCCCAGGATTTCCTCTTTTTGGAAATCTCCGATAACGGAAACGGTCGCATTGTTGGGCCAATAAAAGGTGTTGTAAAATTCACGCAGTTTTTCGATCGACACCTTCTCGATGTCCGAGCGCCACCCGATGGTCGAATGGTGGTAGGGATGGGCGACGAAAGCCGCCTGATAAATTTCTTTCAGTAGCGCTCGCACGGGATCGTTTTCTCCACGTTCGAACTCGTTCCGAACGACCGTCATTTCGGGTTGCCGGTCCTCATCCCGCAGGAGCAAGTTGCGCATGCGGTCGGCCTCGATCTCAATGACCATCTCGAGGTGGTCATTTGGCAGATTGGCGTAGTAGTTGGTACGGTCGTACCAAGTTGTTGCATTGATGAGTGCGCCCACATTTTGCATCAGCCGGGTGGGATCGGTGCCCTTGGCCTTGTTGAACTTTTCCGTTCCCTTGAACATCAAATGTTCGAGCAAATGGGTCGATCCGGTAGAGCCGGTAACCTCGTTGCGGGAGCCGACCAAATAGGTGACCATAAAAGTCGCCACTGGCGCCGAGTGGTCCTCCATCAGCAGCACCGTAAGGCCATTCCCTTCCAGCAGATATTCCTCGATTCCACCCAGTTCTCTTATCCATTTATAACCTTCGATCTCTGTCGCTTCCCCAGCGCCGAGAAAACCGGGAAATGTAGCGAGGGCCAAAATTGTGAGCAGAGTTTTCGTATGTTGAGTGTTTCTCATAATTTTCATGGTTAGTTTAATTTATTGGAGCAGTGGATAGGGGTGTCAGCCGATTAATGTAATGATTGTTTTGAGATATAAACACGGAAACCACCGGCTGGGAACCGGGGTGTCCGCATCAGGATAAAACTATGCCGGGGAAAGGCTCCGCAATCAACTTGAAAACTGAGCCAACAACTACAATTTCTTGATGCTCCCTGCCCCGCTGATCCTTTTCTCGATTTCAGGATCTCCCTTATAGACGACATCCCCCGCTCCTGAAATTTTCACCTTCAACTCTTCCGTGGCGTGAATTTCAGCATCCCCGGCCCCACTGATTTTTAGTTGAGTGATTTCCGTCTTCAAATCGAGCGCTTTGATCTTACCGGCTCCGCTGATGGTAATTTTGTGATAATCGGCGCTTCCCGAAAAAGTCATTTCGCCGGCGCCTGAAATGCTTGTTTCCAATTTGCTCGTTTCCAATTCCAGAATTCCTTCGCTGGCGCCTGAAAAATCCAGCTCGAGTTCTTCGGAGACCAGGCGCCCCGCCGATTTAATTTCAACGCCGCCGCTGACGTAAATTTCGTTGTATTCCGGCGCTGTTATGTAAAAGCGAATTTTATTTTTACTCCGCAAGCGTTTTGCGAAGGTGATTTTTAAGCGTCCGTTTTCCACATTCGTTTCGATCAATGGCAACAGGTTTTCATGGGTTTCCACCCGGACCGCATATTTATCCCCGGTAATGAGCGCCACCTGTCCTTTACCGCGAAAATCAATTTTGTTGAAAGACTCCAATGAGCGTTTTTCGGTTTTAATCTCTCCTTCACCTTTCACGCCGCTGAAATGGTGGCGACAGCCGGTCGCGAGAATGCCAAAAATCAGCAGTAGGCATACGGCCGGTAGAGGAGAGGGTCGTTTAGAGGCTTTTATGGGTGGGTATCTTTTCATCGATTGATTTTTATGCTTTTGCCGTTGGAAGCGGGTTTTCCCTTCAAGGAAACCGCTTCCATTCCTTGCTTTTCAATATATGACCCCGCTGGACTGGCAATTGGATTCAAAAAAATGCCCAGCTTTTGGCAAAAAAATTGCCTGCCCTGTTTTCCTTTGCCACAGCGACTCGGGGGATGTCTTTTTGCCATTGCAATCGACTTCGTAATATGGCCAAATGAGGCCTCTGGATCACCAATTCCGATCAATCGACTCCGGAAGGATTTTGAGGAATATTTCCAGCGCTGAATTATCCCTACCATATACAATATATTTTAGACAAAAAATGAGATCTGCACCGATTTTTATATTTGCTTCGTTCCTTGTGGCCGGCCTGCTCCTGCCGGAAACCGACTCCCGCGCTTCCTTAACAACCCTCGATCATTTTCAGAAAAAAGGTCAGCGTTTTGATGCGGTTTTAAAAGTTCCGGAATTTTCCCGGAAACCCGAGCAAATCAATAACTCCATATTACACTTGCTGGCGGTGGGAGATATGAGAGGGGATGCCATCGCCAAATTGAAAAAAGGCGAAGTGTCCTTCGAGAACACCATCGGTGCCATTGACGATTTGTTCTTCCGGATCGAATCGGGGGTCAGTATGATCGGGATATTGAAAAATGCCTCGCCTGATCCCGCCATCAGGGAGGCGGCTGCCGAGGCCATGAAAAAATACGATGAATGGGAGGTCGCTTTTGAATTTCGAGAAGATGTTTATCGGTCGGTAAAAAATTACGCCGATACCAAACCGAAGCTGGAAGGCGAAAAAGCGAAATTATTCAAGGAAACTCTCCGGGACTACAAAAGAAATGGCTTCGATCTGCCCAAAGAGGAGAAAGCGCAAATAGAGCTCCTGCAAAAACGATTAGCCGAGCTCTCCAACGATTTCGACACCAATATTGTCGATGCGACCGCTTCGCTGATCTTTACCGGCAAAGAACTCGAGGGCGTGCCGGAGTCATTTCTCAGCCAGGAGGAAGTCAAGACTGGAGAGGACGAATACACCATAAAGGCAAATATTACCTGGCATTTCCTGACCGTAATGCAGAATGCCAGTGATGAGAATACGCGCAAAAAAGTCAAATTGGCCCGCTATTCCCTGGCTCGTGAGAAGAATGTCGGGCTGCTTGATGAAATAATTAAAATTCGCCATCAAATTGCTTCCAGCCTCGGTTATTCCTCCTGGGGCGATTACCGGACCGAGGTCAAAATGGCAAAAAGCGCCTCCAATGTGCTTTCCTTCCTTGAAAATCTGAACTCGGGGCTAAAGCCGAAATTTGAGGCCGAAATCTCCGCCTTTCAAGCCCTCAAAGCAAAGGATACGGGAAAAAGTAAGGCCAAAATCAACATCTGGGACTGGCGCTATTACCGCAACCAGTACATGAAAGAAAAATTTCAGGTAGATATGGAAGCCCTTAGAGTCTTTTTCCCTTATGATGCAACACTCAAGGGAATGTTCGGCCTTTTCGAAGAAATTTTCGGACTGAAAATTGAAGAGATTGAAAATCCCTACCGCTGGCACGAAGACGTCACCTTGCATGTGGTTACCGATGCAGATTCGGGCGCCCCTCTGGGCCTGTTTTATCTGGATATGTATCCCAGACCGGGAAAATTCAATCATTTTGCCCAGTTCACAATAATCGGGAGCAGACATGCACCCAGCGGTCAAAAGCAACGGCCCACGGTCGCCCTTATTTGTAACTTCCCTCCACCACAGGGCAATAAGCCTTCCCTACTTTCATTGGATGATGTGGAAACACTTTTTCATGAATTTGGCCACGTATTACACTCATTGATGTCCCAGGTGGATTTTTATAGATTTTCCGGCACCAGTGTCCCCAGGGATTTTGTCGAGGCGCCTTCACAGATGCTGGAATACTGGCTTGAAAACAAGGAAGTACTCGATCGTTTTGCGGCTGATTATCGCGATCCCACGAAAAAGATTTCCGAAGATACCCTCGCCAGAATAATCAAGGCAAAAAGGGCCACTGTGGCTACACCCTATAGTCGGCAATTATTATTTGGTCTGATGGACATGTCCTTTCATAGCCCGAAGACTGCTTCTGGTGAATTCAATCTTCTGGAGGAATCGGATCGTTTATTCAAAAACTCTTTTCTTCCCGCACCGGAAAACACAGCGTTTCCCGCCTATTTCGGGCACCTTGTTGGCTACGATGCCGGTTATTATGGATATGCCTGGTCCGATGTCATCGCCGCCGACATGGCCAGTGTTTTTGAAAATGCCCCAGGCGGGTATCTCGACCACGAGACCGGCAGGCGATTGCGGAAAGAAATTTACTCTTCAGGGGATTCGCGCGATGTAGGCGAGTCCATCACGGCTTTTCTTGGGAGAGAAAGGTCAATGGCGCCATTCCTGAAGAAACTCGGTATTAACTAAGCTAAACTGAACATTTTTCCAACTGTCAAGATGCCGCAAAAATTTATCAATAAATCAATTCCTAATGAAATCTGACAGGATTAATAATATTTCCAAAATGTGGTTCCTCGTCATCCTGGCGGCGTTCTCCATTCTCTTAAACTCCGGTTGTGGAAAAAAAGAAAAGCCTTCGCTGAAAGCTGCCCGCGAGGGCATTTTTCTTTTCAATAACGGAACCGAACCAAAGGGTTTGGACCCTCATATCGTTACTGGTGTGCCGGAAAATCATATCATCTCGGCCCTTATCGAGGGCCTTATCGCCTACCACGTGGATGACGATTCCAAGCCCGAACCGGGTGTAGCCGAACGCTGGGAACCGACCGAAAATTATAAGGTTTGGACCTTTTTCCTTCGCAAGGACGCGCTCTGGTCCAACGGAGATCCGGTTACAGCGCATGATTTCGTTTATTCCTTCAAACGGATGCTTTCACCCAACTTGGGGGCTGAATACGCTGACATGCTCTACATCATTGAAGGGGGCGAGGCTTACAATCACGGTGAAATAACCGACTTCGACAAAGTGGGAGTAAAGGCCATCGACGACAAAACACTACGGGTAACTTTGGTCGGGCCGACCCCTTATTACCTCAACATGCTCAAGCATTATTCCTGGTTTCCTGTGCACCCCGGCACCATTGAAAAGTTTGGCAATATTGACGACCGCGTTTCCCTATGGTCGCGCCCGGAAAATTTTGTTGGCAACGGAGCCTTCATCCTCGCGGAGTGGAAAACCAACCAGATTGTGCGCGTGACCAAAAGCCCCACTTACTGGGACCGGGATACCATGAAACTCAATGAAATACGTTTTTTCCCCATTGAAAATCCGAACACCGATGAGACTACCTTCCTGGCCGGCCAGGCCCACCACGCCAATACCATCCCCGTTGATAAAATTCCTTATCACCAGAAAAACAATCCCGAACTCATCCGCATCGACCCCTATCACGGCTGCTATTTTTACCGGCTCAATGTCACACGTCCGCCGCTGAACGACCTTAGAGTTCGCATGGCCCTCAACCTTTCCATTGACCGTCCCCTCATCGTTACACAGGTGACCAAGGGTGGGCAGCGTCCCGCTTACGGATATACTCCCGATGGTATGTCCGGCTACACAACTCCGCAGCCATTGAGCTACGATGTGGAAAAAGCCCGCGCACTCCTGGCCGAGGCCGGTTACCCCAACGGGGAAGGATTTCCCCCCACCGACATCCTCATTAACACCTCCGAAAATCATAAAAAAATCGCCGAGGCCATCCAGGAAATGTGGCGAGTAAACCTCAACATTCCCATCACCATTTCCAACCAGGAATGGAAGGTTTATCTCGATGCCCAAACCAATTTGCAGTATGACATTTCCCGCTCTGGCTGGATCGCTGACTTTACCGACCCCATCACCTTTTTGGACATGTACACCACCGGCAACGGAAACAATGACACTGGCTGGTCCAATCCTGAGTTCGACCGGCTCATCGGTCGGGCTAAACAATCAAGCACTCCCGAAGAGCATTTCCAGTCTTTGGAAGCAGCCGAAAAACTTCTCCTCACCGAGGTTCCCATTGTCCCAATCTATTGGTACACCAGGGTCTATCTGCTGGACCCGATCGTGAAAAACTGGAATCCAAAATTGCTCGATAACCGACCCTACAAGTATATATATTTCGATTTGGGTGAATGAGAAAAGGAATCGGGAACCGCGGACGGCAAAGGTAAATGTAAATTAGGAAATGTTCAAATTCGTCCTGTATCGTTTCCTTCAAGTAATTCCGGTATTACTAGCTATTGCCACCATGACCTTTTTTATGGTCCATGCGGCTCCGGGAGGCCCCTTCAGCCAGGAGCGAAATGTTCGGCCCGAAATTCTCGAAAAAATGAACGAGCATTATGGGCTGAACGACCCCGTCTATGTGCAGTACTGGAATTATTTGGTCAAGCTGTGTCCCAATAAATTCAATCCTCTGAAACTCTTCGTTTACGACGAGTATGAGGGGCGAAAAGTTTTCAATTTCAATCTAAAGGACATTTTCGGGATCGATCTGGGGCCCTCCTACAAATACGAGGGCCGCACCGTCAACGGGCTCATTGCGGAATCCTTCCCGGTTTCCATGAAATTGGGCGTGGTGGCCCTCTGCATTGCCCTATTTTTGGGTATTCCGGCAGGAATTATCGCCTCCATCGGCAAGAATACAGCTCTCGATTATGTTCCCATGTCGGTGGCCATGGTCGGAATATGCCTGCCCACATTTGTCATGGGGCCGACTCTCGCCCTGATTTTTGGCTTGTGGCTGGGGTGGGTCAATGTTTCCGGCTGGTTCACCTGGAGCGACATCATTCTTCCCTCACTCACCCTTGGCCTCTATTATGCCGCTTATGTGGCCCGCCTCACGCGTGGCGGAATGCTCGAAATATTATCCCAGGATTTCATCCGCACCGCCCGGGCCAAGGGCCTGCCTGAGACTAAAGTTGTTTTCAAGCATTCCCTCAAGGGCGGTCTGCTGCCGGTTGTCTCCTTTATGGGTCCGGCTTTGGCCGGCATGATCAGTGGTTCTTTCGTCATCGAAACCATTTTCCAGATCCCAGGTTTGGGCCGCCATTTCATAAATTCCGCTTTCAACCGTGATTACACCATGGTGCTGGGCACGGTCCTCTTTTACGCCTCCTTCATCATTATCATGAATTTGCTGGTGGACATCGTTCAAGTGATCATGAATCCGAAACTTAAATACGAGTAAAATTTGCCCGCCTCATGTCCTTGGAATCGATGAAAACTATAAGCCCGCAGGATCTTCCGGTCATCCCGATTGAGAAGATTGAGGAGGGCAGTTCTCTCTGGAAGGACGCCTGGCACCGGCTTTGCAAAAACCACCTCGCCTTTGCCAGTTTGATTCTGTTCATTTTGATGACTGTTTTCTGCGTGGTCGGTCCCCTGTTGTCCCCTTACTCAAATGAAGAGCAAGACCTTGCTTACAATGCACAATCTCCCAATGCCGAGCATTGGCTGGGCACCGATTCCCTTGGCCGGGATCAATTGACCCGCATCATGTATGGTGGGCGTGTCTCCCTTGGCGTAGGATTCCTGGCCACTGCAGTTTCACTAATCATCGGAGTCGTTTACGGAGCCGTTTCCGGCTATCTCGGAGGAAAGACTGATGCCTTTATGATGCGTTGCGTCGATATCCTTTACGCGCTTCCTTTCACCATTTTCGTCATTTTATTGATGGTCATTTTCGGCCGCAGCGTGGTCCTTTTATTTATCGCCATCGGTGCGGTCGAGTGGCTGACCATGGCGCGTATCGTTCGCGGGCAGGTCTTGTCGCTTAAAAAACAGGAATTCGTCGAGGCGGCCGTTTCTCTCGGCTACAGCAATTCCCGCATCGTCTTGAGGCACCTCATTCCCAATGTTCTCGGTCCGGTTATCGTTTATGCCACCTTGACGGTGCCCGCTGTCATGCTGCTGGAGGCGGTGCTCAGTTTTCTCGGCCTCGGGGTTCCGCCCCCCATGAGTTCCTGGGGAGTCCTCATCAAGGAAGGGGCCGACAGCATGACCGTGTTTCCCTGGCTGTTGATTGCGCCGGCCATCTTCTTTTCGGCTACCCTTTTCTCCCTTAATTTTCTTGGCGATGGCTTGCGCGACGCTCTCGACCCGAGGTCTTCCAAGGACTGATTCAACTTTATTTATTTGCTTATGCCTTTGCTCGAAGTCGACAACCTGACCGCCCACTTCCACACCCGTAATGGAATTGTACGGGCCGTCGATGGTGTCTCCTTCAATCTGGAGCAAGGGGAAACGTTGGGCATTGTGGGCGAATCCGGTTCCGGAAAATCGGTTACCTGTTATTCAATGCTGGGACTCATCCCGCAACCTCCGGGGCGAATCGAGAGTGGCACGGCTATCTTTGACGGTACGGATTTGCTTTCCTGCCAAAAGGAGGCACTCCGCAAAATTCGCGGCAAGCGCATCTCCATGATCTTTCAGGATCCCATGACCTCCTTGAACCCTTATCTGCGGGTTTCCACCCAGTTGATCGAACCCTTGCTTATCCACGAGAAAATCGATAAAAAAGAGGCGCTCAAGCGGGCCATTTCAGCTCTTGAGGAAGTCGGCATACAGGATGCCCCCAAAAGAGTGCATTTTTATCCGCACGAGTTTTCCGGAGGCATGCGCCAGCGCGTCATGATCGCCATGGCACTCATAACCCACCCCGAAATCCTCATCGCCGATGAGCCCTCCACCGCCCTTGATGTGACCGTCCAGGCTCAGATACTGGACCTCATAAAATCACGCCAAAAGGACCTTGGAACAGCTGTTATTTTTATCACCCACGACCTCGCCGTGGTGGCCGGATTTTGCGATCGCGTCAATGTCATGTACGCCGGAAAAATTGTCGAATCCGGGGTTACCGGCGAAATCTATTACCGCTCCCGTCACCCCTACACGCTATCCCTGCTCAAATCGATTCCCTCCCTCCAGAAAAAAGGCACGGAGCTCTACACCATCCCCGGAATGCCGCCCGACCTTTCCAATGAATTTGCGGGATGCCCTTTTTACGAACGCTGCCCCGTTTCCAAGGACCCCTGTGCCAATACCCCAACCATTCTCAAGGAACTGCAACCCGACCACAGCACCTCTTGCCTCCGCTACCAGCAGGAGGACCCCGCCGCCATTGGAATGTGAACAGATTCTCTTCTTCGACTACCGGTAACATAGATTGAAATCTTTATGAGTGAGTCCTTTTTAGCGCTTGAATCCGTCAAAACCCATTTTCCGGTCACCAAAGGGGTTATTCGCCGCAAGGTGATCGGCCAGGTCAAGGCGGTTGACGGTATTTCCCTGAACTTGAAAAAGGGTGAAATCCTGGGACTGGTGGGTGAGTCCGGCTGCGGGAAATCGACTCTCGCCCGTACCATCATGCAACTGCTTCCGGCAACCGATGGAACCATAGTTCTGGAGGGGCGTGATCTCTGTTGTCTGAGCGACGCCGAAGTGCGGGCCGAGCGCATCAATTTCCAGATGATTTTCCAGGATCCCTACGCCTCCCTCAATCCCCGCATGACGGTTTTCGACACCTTGGCCGAAGCCATCAACACCCGCCACAAATGCAAGGGCCAGGAAATGCTGGCTCGGGTGGGGGCCTTAATGAAAACCGTGGGTCTGTCTCCTGCCCAGATGAAAAAATATCCGCACGAATTTTCAGGCGGCCAGCGCCAACGCATCGCCATCGCTCGTTGCCTGGCGCCGGAGCCCAAACTGGTCCTGGCAGACGAGCCAGTTTCCGCCCTTGATGTCTCCATTCAATCGCAAATATTGAACCTCATTCAACAACTCTGTCGGGAAATGGAATTGACCATGATGTTCATTTCCCACGACCTTTCGGTAGTCAAATACATCGCCGACCGTATCGCCGTGATGTATCTGGGCAAGCTGGTTGAAATTGGGGAAGCCTCGGAAGTCATGGAAAATCCGCTCCATCCCTACACCAAAGCCCTCGTCAGTGCCATCCCGGTGCCCGACCCGGATAAAGAGCGATCCCGCGCCCGCATCGTTTTGGAGGGCGATCCCCCGTCACCAATCAACCCGCCCAATGGCTGCACCTTTCATCCCCGCTGTGCTTTCGCCACCGAAGTCTGCTCCCAAACCGTCCCCGAACTGGAAACCTACCAAAACCGCCTCGTCTCCTGCCTCCGCACCACCGACGTGAATGCCGATTAATAACTCAGTCTTGGTTTTTTAATAAATACAGGCGTCGATAATGGCTAAAACTTCGTCTAAAGTCTCGTCCGGCGCTTTTTCAATAAACTTTATTTTTCGTGCACTGAAATCCGCGGATTTAATCTGCTCAGCCATTATAAATCCATGAATGGAACACTGCGCTGGTATGCCAACATGAAAGGGTGAATTGCGGTCTGTCCTTGTAACGGGACAGGTGATTACCAATCTTGTGGCATTATTGAATACGTCATTGCTGACAACCAGAGCTGGCCGTCTTCCTTTTTGTTCGTGACCGGTTTGAGGATCGAAGGATAAGGCAACAAAATCTCCTTTTTTCGGACGATAAATGGGCATTTACCAAACCTCTCGACCTTGTGGAGAACCCCATTCAATCTCTTGATTTTTTAGTTCCTTCGGAAGTTTAGAAACAAGCTCCTCGATTTTATATCTTCCTCGAATTTTTTTCTTGGGATATAGGGAAATGCCCCCTTCCTTTACCACAAATTCAATTTCTTGTCCGATTTCAACTCCCGCTTCCGACAATATGTTTTTAGGAATTCTTACCCCTTGGCTGTTACCCCATTTCTGTATTTTTGTGGTCATCGTATAAGTATAGCCTAAGTATATACATCGGTCAATAACAATTGTTTAAAATAGAATGTTTTTATCAATTTACGACCGACTTGGCTTCCGGTTCCGGGGTGGTCAGGTTGGGATTGCTATCACGGGGGGCCATGGTCCAGCCGGTGAAACCGTAAAACATGGAAATGATGGGTGTGGCCAAATTAAGGAAGGCGAACGGAAGGTAAACAAACGGGGATACCCCAAGGGCCCCGAACATGTAAACGCCGCAGGTGTTCCAGGCTACTAACGGCGAACTGAGCGTTCCGGCATCCTCCAGGCAGCGGGAGAGGTTTTTGGGGTGCAGGTTGGCTTTTTCAAAGGCGTTTCGGTACATTCGGCCGGGAACCACGATGGAGAGGTACTGGTCTGGCGCGATAATATTCATGGTGATGCAAGTGGCCACGGTCGAGGCGACCAGCGAGCCTGTGCTTTTGGCCAACTTCAAAATAGTATTGGCAATAACCATGAGCATGCCGGTTTTTTCCATCACCCCTCCGAAGGACATGGCGCAGAGTATGAGGGCGATGGTGTTCATCATTCCCACCATGCCGCCACGGCTGAGCAATCTGTCCACGTCGCTGACTCCCGTGGTCGCAGCATAGCCATCCTTAGCCACCGCAAAAACATCGCCCATGCTAATGCCCTGAAAAATCATACCCAGGATTCCACCCAGGGCGGCCCCTCCCAGCAGGGCGGGCAGAGCCGGAATTCTAAATACTACCATAAAGATAACCAACACGGGCGGCAGCAATAGAAGGGGGTTGAGATTGAAGCCCGACTCGATCGTATTCAAAATCAGGCTGATTTCTTCGCTTGAAACCTCTCCTTTTCCGGTCCCCTTAAAGCCGAGAAAAGCGTAAAGAATCAGGGCAATTATCAATGCCGGCAAGGTAGTATAAACCATGTGGCGAATGTGATCGAAAAGCTCCGCCCCGGCCACCGCCGGGGAAAGGTTGGTGGTGTCGGAAAGGGGTGACATTTTATCGCCGAAGTAGGCCCCTGAAATAATAGCGCCGGCCACCATTCCGGGATGCACACCCAGGCCCTGCCCCACGCCGACAAGGGCCACACCGACTGTCCCGGCGGTCGTCCAGGAACTGCCTGTGGCCAGTGAAATAATCGAGCAAATGATGCAGGCGGCGATGAGGAATATTTCCGGGGTGAGCAGCTTGAGCCCGTAGAAAATCATGATGGGCACCACCCCGCTGGCAATCCAGGTGCCGATGAGAACCCCAATAATAAGAAGAATTAGCACCGCCTTGAGGGAAATAACGATTCCCTGCACCATGCCCTCTTCAATGGATTTCCAGGGATACCCCAGGCAAATGCCCACAATGGCGGCCACCACCGTGCCGAGTACCAACGGGATATGTGGTTCGCCGCCGTATAGTTTGATATTGAGGGCCAGGAAAATTATCAGGGTGGCCACTGGAAGGAGGGCTTCCCAAAGTCTGGCCTGGCGGCCTTCTTGGTCTTGGGATTCGCTCATTCTTTCTTTAATTGGCGGTATTTCTCCTGATATTTTTGGTAAAGCCGCGTATGGCGGCTGGACAAATCGATGAGTCGTCCGTCGATGAACGCCATTTCCACCTGGGTGCGAATTTCCAGCGGATCCCCGTCTGTCACGATGAGGGTGGCGTCCTTGCCCGCTTCCAGAGAACCCAGACGGTCTTCCACTCCGAGAATTTTGGCCGCGTTGAGGGTCACGGCCTTTAATGCCTCCTCTTTGGGCAACCCGTAGGCTGCAGCCATGGCCGCCTGGTAGGGCAGGTTCCTTTCATGGGCGGCATCGCTTCTTCCGCCCGCGTTGGCAATCGCGAAAAGGATTCCGCTGGCATGAAGTTTGGCCGGATTCGCAAATGGTGTATCATAGGGTTCCCAACGGCGAAGAGGAAGGGCCATCACCGGACTCACGATTACAGCCACGCTTTTTTCCTTCAACAGATCTGCTGCCCGCCAGGCATCCTGGCCGCCCACAATGACCAATCTGACCACTTCCTCCTCTGACCAGTGAACGGCGCGGCGAATCTCCTCCAACCGGTCGGCATGGACAAAGACGGGTATTTCCCTTTTCAGGACTGGAATCATGGCCTCCCAGCGGAGGTCGGAATCTTGTTGAAGTGGGCTGTTTTCGAGGACTTTAAGGTAAGCCCTGGCGTTGGCAAAACTGTCTCTCAGTCGGCGCAGCGCCTTCTCATAGGCTTCTTCCTTATCTTTGGTTCCCGAACCGTAAGCCATGTTTCGATTGAAAACAGTGGGCCCTCCGGATATCCGTTCCGGCCACTTGATGTGCAAACCAACCGGGGCTTTGATCACCATTTCCTCCCAGGTCCACCCATCCAGTTTCATCAGGGCCGAAGTTCCTGCAATAAGCCCTTTTTTCCCCGCCGAAGGGACGGTGTTGATGACGAGGACTCCATTGGCGCGAGTAACGGGAAAAATCTCGCTGTCGGGGTTGACGGCGCTTTCCGCCCGCGAATTGGGATTGATTTCGCCGCTTTCTGTAAAATCCCGTGTCGCTCGAACGGCCCCAATTTCTACTAAGCCCGCCAGAGTATTCGATCCGATAAGGCCCGGATAAACGCTCTTACCGGAAATATCGATGATTTCCGTATTTTTCGGAGCTTTAATACGGTTACCGAGAGCGGATATCTTACCATTTTGAAAAAGAATTTGCGCGCCCTCGAGGATTACCGAAGAAACCGGATAAATGGTGCCGCCTTTGAGGAGAATCGGGTGATCCTGGACCGGAGCCGGAACATTGGTATTGGCCTCGAGCGGAGAAATTGCACTCAATGCCAGAGAGAGGACGAGACTGCCTCTTTGCCAGATTTTACGGTTATTTGACCTGCTTGAAGAACCGGTTTTCATGAGATGATGATTAATTAAAGGACTCAGATTGTCTCATGGCCGGTGCAGGTCTCAACGCTTTCACCGTTATGGTAGATGGAGCGATATTCCTTCTCATGCCAACCGTTTTCATTTTCATAATTATTTTCCGGTTCTAAATTCGGCGGCTCGTCTTCTTTATCCAGGTCCTTGTCGTCCGACTCGTGCTTCCCCTTTTTCTTCAAACGCTCATCAAGCGCTTTTTGAATTAGCCTCTGCCGTTCTTTCAGGACTAAAGCCTGTTGGCGGGCATCTTGTTTTCGGTCAAAGTATTTGCGTCCCTCGATCCAGGTTTGTTCGGCTCGTGAATAGCTGGAAAGCGGATGATCGCTCCATAGCACGAAATCGGCATCCTTGCCCGGCTCGAGGGAGCCAACCCACTGGTTAATGCGAAGCTGTTTGGCGGCATTCAAGGTGACGAATTTGAGAGCCTCCTCCTCGCTCACCCCACCGTATTTGACCGCTTTGGCCGCCTCGGTGTTGAGACGGCGGGCCAGTTCGTTGTCATCCGAATTGAAGGAGGTGAGCACTCCATTTTCATGCATGAGTGCGCCGTTGTAGGAAATGGCGTCGTAAACCTCGAATTTGTAGGCCCACCAATCGGAAAAGGTCGAACCGCCGGCCCCGATGGCGGCAATTTCATCAGCCACCTTGTAGCCTTCCAGAACATGCTGAAACGTTCCCATGGTAAAACCCATTTCCTTGGCCAGACGGGCAAAAGTGAGAATTTCATCCTGCCGGTAAGAGTGAATGTGTACCAACCGTTCACTATTCAGGATTTCCAGGGCGGCGTCGAGGCGCAGGTTTCGGCGTGGGGCGGGGCCTTCCGGATTGGCCCGATAGGCTTGCCAGGTTCTCTCATAATCCTGCGCGGCCTTAAAAGTGTCGCGCATGATTTGCTCGACCCCCATGCGAGTCTGCGGGTAGCGGGTGACAACATGATCCCCCCAGTTGCTTTGCTTGACGTTTTCTCCCAAGGCGAATTTCACCCCCGGCATGGCGCCCTGAAACTTGAGACCCTCGGCGTCCTCTCCCCAGCGCAGCTTGATCACCTGGTTCTGGCCTCCCATAGGATTGGCCGAGCCATGGAGCAGATTGGCCGTTGTCAGCCCTCCCGCCAATTCCCGGTAAAGTCCGATATCGGTTGAATCGAGGGCGTCTCCAATGCGAACCTCCAGTGTGACGGCATGAGAGGCTTCATTTACCCTGCGGGCAATAGCCGTATGCGAATGGGCGTCGATCAAACCCGGAGTAAGATGCCAACCCTCCGCATCGATCACCACGGCACCCTCCGGGACCGCCAAATCCTGTCCTATCCGTTCAATTTTCCCTTTATGCACGAGCATGTCCGCCTTTCCCAAAACACCACTTGCACCGCATGTCCAAATGGTAGTGTTGCGAATGAGAATAGTAGCAGGCTGTTCCGGCTTTCCAGCTAAGCCATAGGCTCCCGCCGGGTATGTCTGGCGGCGGGATTCCGGATGTTGGGGAAGCGGTTGAGAATTATTTTCTTTCTTCCCGGAATGTGGCGCCGTGCGCTCGCCAGTCCAGAAAAAGACGGATCCATCGGGCAAAGTTCCGATCCCTGATAGGTTGCCGTCCTTTAATACGGAGGAAACCCTGACAACACCTTTCTCCCAGCCGAACAACGTTGCCGGAGGGAAGGCCAGAACGGTTTTTGCCTCAATCTTGGCGAGGAATGATTCCTCGTTGGCTTTGACTTTCAGGTCCTTGGGCTTGCCGGAGATTTTCCATTCAGCGGGACCCGCGGCGCCCGTCCAGGTCAATGCCCAGGTTCCTCGTGGATCAATGGTCTCGGAGGCCTTGGTCGGATAAGGCCGCCCGTCGATCCAGAGAGAGAGGATTTTCGAATTTTTATCTTGGAACAGGTTGCCCTCGGCCACCACCAAATTAGCAATTTTTCCTGCTTTGATCGATCCCAGTTTGCTCCCCAGTCCAAGAAGCTTGGAAGGATGTGTGGTTAAAGCGGCCAGAGCCTGTGATTCTGTCAAACCGTTTGCGACCGCTTGGCGAACATTTTTCCAGAACGATTTTCCGGGCGATTTTAAAAAATTTGCGGTAAAACATATTGGAATGTCCGCTTGTGCCAAAGCCGCTGGGTTGGCCGGAGCTGACTCCCAGTGTTGTAAAGCTTCGAGCGAAATCTCCAGGGCACGGTCGGGATTGCCCACCGGTGGAGCCTCGGGGAAATTGAGCGGCAAAATGACGGTTGCCTCCATCTGCCGTAGCATTTCGGTCTTACGGTATTCATGACCGTTGCCGAGCAATGCATAAGAGAGATCAAATTCATGGGCGATCCGCGCAATCCTCTCATAATCCAACTCATCCTCAGCTGCGAATAAAACTGTCTGCCGACCCTCGGATGCGGGAGCTAATGCCTCATAAGCTGCATTTGCCTCGGACCGCTCTTTACCCTCCTGATTCTTTCTTTCCGTATGCCAGCGAGTATCATAAAAAGTTTGCCGGATTAAAGCCGTCGCGCCCATTAGTGAGGTGGGATAATTTCCCGAGAGCCAAGGGGTTAATTCGAAGGCAATATGCTGGACGGCGCTTTCCTCAAGGAGAGAATTATTTAGTGATTTGCCACTCAGATTGACCACCGATCCTTGTCCCCGAAAAACTCCCCGGGACGGAGCCACCAGAGCGGTGGCAAAGCCCAACTCGCGCATTGCGGCGGTTTCCTTTTGATTAATCTTGATCGAAGTAGCGGCGATTCTCTGGGGTGATACCAATGGATTCCAGTGCTCAGCACCTCCCTCGAACCTCGGTTTTGGTTGGTCTGGAGCGGGACCCTCCCCAAAAGATCTTTCCTCCGTCTTTGCTTTTTGAGACCGCAAGTTCTTGGGTAGGCCGAGTTGAGTATAACTTTCTATAAACCCAGGGTAGATTGTTTTACCTTCAAGGCGCCAAACTCGGGCCTCCTTTGGTAACGCCAGATCGGATTCGGACCCCGCAGCCTCGATCAGCCCGTTCCGCAGAATCACGATACCGTTTGTAATTACCTTGCCGGGGGCAATTACAACATCGGCCCCGACGAGTGCATGAATTCTGGGGGTGTTATCCCGCAAGCCGATTGTCGGGCCCGACGGAACCTGGCCGGACAGACTGGAAAGGGAGATCAGGGAAAGGAGGGAAAGCGCGCTCGTTTTTAAACGAGAATTCAGGTTCATTCGGGTTTTCTTTTGGTTGGCCACTCCCTTAAATTTGCTTATGTCATAAGCACAGAATTACCATGCACACTCAAGTCTTTATTTTTTTGGATTTTCCCCTGTGAGTGGTTGTTGGCCCGGCGTATCGGACGCCGTTCTTGACGTGGATAGTTTATCGACTTCTATTATTATCCATGGACAAGTTCGAACCCTATTTGCGAGATATCGAAGCGGAAGCCGGAAAACTGTGCGACCTCCTTATTAGTTGGAGCGAAATAAATTCTGGCAGCCAAAATCCAGAGGGATTGTCGCGAATGCTGGAAGCTCTCAAAAAAGAGTTCAGCCGGCTTCCAGGCGAGATGAGCGAGGTTGAACTGCAGTCGGCAAGCTCGTTGCATCTTGGCGAGGGTCTAAGGATCGTTTGCCGCCCGCAGGCGCCTTTGCAAATATTTCTCAACGGGCACATGGATACGGTTTACGACCGAGAGCATCCTTTTCAGAAATGCCGGATGATTGATGAGAATACCCTCAACGGACCTGGAGTTGCCGACATGAAAGGCGGGCTCGTCGTCATGCTGAAAGCCCTGGAAGTCTTTGAACGCTCTCCTTTCGCCCAACATCTGGGCTGGGAGGTCTATATTGGCCCGGACGAGGAACTCGGTTCTCCCGGCAGCGCTCGATTTCTCGCGGATGCAGCTCAACGGCACCATCTGGGATTGGTGTTCGAATCCTCTTTACGGGATGGTGCTTTGATCCGTCGGCGCAAGGGCGCCGGCAGGTTCCGGGCGATAGCCCAGGGCAGACCTGCCCATGTGGGTCGGGATTTTCAACATGGTCGCAACGCCATCTCCGCCCTTTGCGATTTCGTTTTGAAAGTGCAAATGCTGAATGATCAAATTCCCGGAACCATCTTCAACGTTGGCAGTATCGATGGGGGAGGGCCGATCAACATCGTGCCCGACTTTGCGGCGGCTCAATTTAACATCCGCATCGACCAAAAAGAGGATATCGCCGTAATCCAAAATCACATCGAAGATCTGCTGAGGGACACTAACCAGCGGGAAGGCTTGCATTTGGAGTGGGAAGGTGAATTTAACCGCGCGCCCAAGGAATTGACCCCGCAAATCGAACAACTTTTCAATTACTACAAAGGCTGTGCCCTGGACCTCGGATTGAGTCTCGACTGGCGGGATTCGGGAGGTTGCAGCGACGGCAATAACTTGGCCGGGGCCGGATTGCCCAATCTTGACACCCTTGGAGTTCGCGGAGGCGACATCCACAGCGAACGCGAGCATGTTTACCTCGATAGCTTGCCCGAACGCGCCCGCCTGACCGCCCTTTTTCTCATGAAACTCGCCTCCGGCAAGATCACCCTACTCGAATCATTTCATCCGGGAACTGTATGAGGAACAGAACACGCCTCCACCTGCCATCAAAGGAATTATAAAAATATGTATTCCGAACTGGACTGAATGGCACTACCTTAAGTATGAAATCTTCCTCTTCGTTTTGCTCTTTCTCGTTTTTTCCTTAATTTCCGTAAGGTGTTGTTTTTAATGAATTAAGGGACGAAGAGGAGGATTATTAAAAAACAGTCTCAAGTCTGTGCTGTTCCGAACTGGCTCCTTTACGCCTTTTCATCAGTCAGAAATCAAGTATTGCCCGCTTTGATTCCTTGGGGTCAAATTTATGATTCTGGACTTTCTCCTTCACCATTTGCTTTTTTCAAGGCTTCTAGCTGGGCCTCGAGTTCTAGAATTTTTGCCTCGGCTTCCTTCTCTCTATCAAGGGCTTCCTGAAGGGAATTATCCCGCGTTTTGGCTTCTGCTACCTCGGTTTGAAGTTTTTTCAGCCGGCTTTCTGCTTCATCGGCTCGTTTTTGAGCCGCCCGGACTTCGATCGGAGTGATATTGTATCCTTCTTGAATGGAGAGACTTTCAGCTTGCTGCTTTGCTTCACTGGATTCTATTGCACGGATACCGGCAACCTCTTGGTGGTAAGCTCTTTCCTGAGCTGCCTGTTCCTGGTATCTCTCCTCTTCATTATCCCGCACATCTTGAGAGTGACCCACGGCTCCGCCCAGAACGAGTCCACTGGCAGCGCCGATAGCGGCGCCTTTACCCGCGTCTCCAGCGGCGGCTCCAATTAAGGCCCCCAAAGCAGCGCCTCCAAGACCACCTTTGGTCGCCCCTTTCGCCCCTTGGCTCCATCCCTTCCGGTTATTTTTTGCACCATAGCCGGAATCGGTAAAAAATAGTATTGGAACAATCAACGAAAGTATGAGGACATTTCGATTAAACAATAGAAATAATTTTTGGGTTTTCATAATATCTTTCATTACAGGCTTTGACGATAAATGCACCTGTACCTTTCAGCCTTTTGGTTCACTTAGGCCAGAAAGGAACTTCTAAATCACCGATAATTAGCTGTGCAATAGCCTCTAACCATTACCATTGGAAATAGCGGTCCCTGTGAAGATGAGTTTTAAACACGGGCAGGACATAAAGTGCTATTATCGACAAGATTGGTATAACCTCACATAAGGTTTGGACCAACTATACATATCATAATTTTCTGACTGTGAAAAAAGATCCGCGAACAAACCTTTCGCCGTTCTCATCGACTTCATGAAAAACCTGGATGGTGTCGGGCGCGACTTCGAGAATGTAGTTATAGGCCCCTGTATTGCTGAACTGGAAAGCCCCTTTCCATGAACGCCCGTCGTCATCTGAAAAGATGAGCCAATTCCCAGGCCGGCTGTAGGTGCAGACAATGAGACCGCTGCTCATCTTGACGAGATTGGGACAGACGCCCCGGTCCGCAATCTGAACCGGCGGCGTCCAGCTTCGCCCGTTATCGCTTGAACGAGAACAATAAAGTGGAGTGGGGAAAAGGGTGGTGACACCGCCATTTCGTCCTCCGGATCTCATCACGCAAAGCAGATCACCGTTGGCCGCCTGGACAATATCGGCCTCACGAAAACCTTCCTGTGTGATGGCCGGAACGATCGCTGTTGGACTAGCCCGGCTCTCTGGGATACTGTGACCGAGCATCTCGTGATCGTCCGGGATTCCGCGTCCCAGCATTTTATCATAAGCCACCAGCACGGGGTTGCCCCAAGTGTGGCCATTGTCGTTGGAAAAAACCACGACCGTGCGGTATTTTCGCTGGTTCACCTCCGGCGGATACCCGTCGCATAATTCAGTGTCGCCCACATAATTACCGTACATGGCGCCGATTAGGTTGCCGTTGGCCAAACGCAGGATTCCATGGTGGAAGAGAAAACCATCCACCCTTCCGCCGCTACCCGTAACGGCGTAGGAAGCCATTGGGATGTCGAGCAGGGCCTCTTCCTCATCCACCGTCTGCCAGTTGTCCTTTGAACGGCGTTGTTTTAGTGTGAACTTGCCATCTGGACGCCGATGCGAGTTCCTGCTTATACCGAGAATTTCCCCTCCACCCAAGTCGATGACGACCTTTTCGCCCGGTCCTTCTATTCCGGGCTGAAATGTGTGGCCCCCGTCATAAGACCAAAAACTTTCATTCCTGGCCCCTACAACAATGCGGCCATCCTCGAATTGGAATGCCATGGCCGATTTATGTGCTTCGATGGGAATGGATTCGCCGGGAATGATCTCAATTCCCGGTATTTCGGGAATTGAAAAATCGAAAGATCCAGCAACAGCGGATGCAGTTAGAAAAAATACCGAAATGGTTATTATAAAATTACGATACATATCTTTACTCCTTTTGTAATTGATTGGAGCAGATTCCAATCACTCTACCGCGAAGAGCCTTTACTCTACCGCGAAGGGCCTTTCCTCGGCTTCCTCGGGATTCTTTTTATAGGTGAAGTTTTGTTTCATGCGAAGAAGGTTATCCATTACCCTTGGTGTTCCTTCCTCAATGGCGGCGATTCTCGGTATGGCCGCGGCCACGATGTCCAGGCAAACGGGATTCATGCGCTGGTAGATAGGGGGTATACCGGCCCATTCCCAATCCCCCAGGCCTTCCGCCGGGTTCGAGATGAGATTCAAGCAGGCGTAATGGATGCCTAGCTGCCGGGCATAGGACATTTCCGTGCCGTTGTTCATTGTTACGATGTCACCCCCCGAGTTTTTGAAAAATCGTATTTCGGCCGCGCTTTCAAAACGTCCACCGCGAGCCTGCACGAGGGTGCCTCCCTCCAGGATGTTCACGTCGATTAAATCTTCCCCGGCATGCAAAACACGCTGTCCTTCCTCCAGCAAAATCTGCCTCAGGAGCGGATCGGTGGCCGGATTCATGCGAGCTGTAACTCTGGCATCCGGTCCCATTACCTGGGGGACAATGTAGGGTTTTCGGGTTGTGTTAAAGTCCATCAAATCCTCCGGCAGAACCAAGTCGGCATCATTGAGAAGAGGACTCAGTGACCCAGCCGTGGCACCGCCGATAATCTCTTTTACACCCAATTCATGGAGTGCGGCAAAAGTCTCTATCCATTTGCCCCCGCCATGGCCGTGGATATAATAAAAAGGCGTCTCCTCGACCTCGCCATAGTGGATTTCGGGCGAAGTTCCGGCCTTTGTTTCCATGGTGAAACTTTCCTTCAGAAATCCAGAATCGAACATTGCGTCGTTGAGAAATGTCCCGCCCAGAATGGCAATTTTGGCCTCCGGGTAGCTTGTGGACTCCCTTTCTCCGTGCAGGCTTGATGAGAAAATCAGTATGAAAACAATTATGTATCTAATCATTTTTTGTCCTTGATTAAGGTTTCTTTGGGTCAATTTCTTGAGAATTGAACAATAGCCGAATCCCGTTTACGAGGTCAACAACGGTGTGATCAGAGTAGGCCTGGAGGCTCACAATAAAGCAACCGGGCCTCCTTTACTTTGGTATTGATTGGGGTAAAATGAAGGGAAATGAATCAGAAAATAAAAGCCCTCTGGAAAGGTCTTTGCAGGGTACCTGGCCATAAATCCACCTTAACATTAGCAACTTTTATTATGGCCTGTTTGTGTTACACCGGAACTGCGTCAAATGAAAATGACAGAAATCCGCTCCGGCCTTACATTCCACTGGTTGATTCTTCCCCCGCGCTAACAGTTGAGGAAATTGGCGTACCTGTGCGATCGGTTACCTGGGTTAGGTTGCACCCCGGACGTGATGACGATGGGAAGCCCGTCATCTACGCCACCATGGGCCAGGTCGGTGGCGAATTGTTCCTTCTTCAGATCAATCCACTGACCGGTCAATTCAAACAATTTCAATCCTCGGTCAAGAATGCGAATTATCCCACCACAACACTCGTAAGCCGCTCCGGAAGCCTCTATATTGGCGCCACCCATGCCGGTCATCTTCTTCGATTTGATCCGGACAAAGAGATACTGGAAGACCTCGGATCTTTCCGGGAAATTGAGCACGCTTTTGTTTGCCGACTCGACGAAGACCGGCAAGGCCGTATCTGGATCGGCAGTTTCGATAATGCTGAATTGGCGGTTTACAATCCTTCAACCGGAAAAATTACCCAATACGGCCGAATGGACGAAACTGATCTGTATTGTTATCCCTACGTAAATGTGGACGGGATGATTGTCTGTGACATCAAATTTTCCCGCCAGCATGTCCTTATTTTTAATCCCGCCACGGGAGAACGGCGAAAAGTAGGGCCGACGGCGGAGGCGGACAAAGATAAGTTCGAAGTCCTCAAGGACGCGGCGGGGCAGGTTTACATCAAATCCAGTCTGGGGAATTATCGTATCGAAGGCATGACCGCAGTCCCGATAGATAAGGTTCCCGATCCGCCCGCAGCGCCTACCCTCCCGGATGGCAGCACCTTTGCCTTCATCGATGAAAACATACAACGGAACCGCACCCTGGAAGTCCGCAAGCCCGACGGAACGGTGCGTCAGTTCGAGCTCGATTACAAAACTGATGGGACCGAAATTCACTATCTTCACACGGGCCCAGACGGTTTGCTTTATGGCTCCAGCATGCTGCCTGAGCACTTTTTCCGCTACAACCCCAAGAGCGGCGAGTTGCTCGATTTAGGCGTCTGCTCAACAGCCACCGGAGAGGCATATTCAATGGCTAACCTGGACGGCAAAATCTACATCGGCTCCTATCCGAAGGCAATGTTGTCGGTTTATGATCCGGCTCTTCCCTATCATATCGGGTTGGAGCCCGGCGACAATCCGCGCGAAGTAGGTCGGATTGACGAAAGATCGAACCGGCCGCGTTCCGCCTTGGCCGGACCACTGGGGCGTGTTTGGTTTGCATCGAGACCCGAGTATGGGTTTTCAGGCGGTCCGCTCGCCTGGTACGATCCCGCCACGGAATCCCGGCACTCCTATTTCGGGCTTGCCGGCAAAGGGAGCTGTTTCGTTCTCGCACACCTGCCGGAAGAGCGCCTCTTGGCCGTCGGGACAAGCCGCAAAGCCGGTGCTGGAATTATCTCGGCCGAGCAAGCCCAACTCTTTCTGTGGGACTACGAGGGCGAAAAAAAAGTGTGGGAAGGTACCCTCGGACGGCCCGTTTTTCAGTTCAACGCGCTTCACATGGGAGCCGATAATCGGCTCTACGGAACGGCTTTTGACAAAAACGGAGCCCCTCCGGAATTCTTTGTTTTTGATACTAAAAAACGTGTTTTCATCGAACGTCACGCGGTGCCGGGAGAAAAGCCGCTGGATCTGGGTTTGCAACAGGGTCCCGATGGAAACATTTACGGTGTCACCAAAAATGGGATCTATCGCTACGATCCGTCCACTTCGCAGTTGGAGGTGATTTACCGGGATACGGAGGAGATCTACGTGGCCGGGCCCATAATGGGACAATGGATGTACCTTTCCACGCTTCATCGGCTGCGTGCGGTCAAACTATTCTAGCCTGGGTGGGAATTTCCCCTCAAACCCGATTATCGCTCAACCCCAGGAGGCGTTCGGCGTTGTGCTGCAGTATCTGTTCTTTCTGCCCGGGTTCAATGTTGGCTCCCAAAACGCGGCCCAATTGGGATGGAAAATCACGGATGGGAATGTCCGAGCCATAGAGAATGCGGTCAACCCCCAATTTTCCGACGGCATACTCCACGATTCCGGAAAAAGGCTGGGACCCAGAAGTGTCGGTGTAAATGTTGGGAAAATCACGGATCGTTTGCACCCCGCGCAGACCGCAAGCCGTCAGGTGTGCCATGACGATATTGACCCTGGGAAAACGTCGGGCCATAACTGCTACATCGGCTGGATCGGTCTGGTGACGGCGATTACCAATAATAGTGGTATCCCAGGCATGTTGTAACAAAGGAACATTGAGAGCCTCAGCCAGCTCAAGAACAGGATTTACACGCCGGTCGCTTCCGTTAACGGCAATTTCCAACTTGATCCCCCTCATGCCGTTGCAGGTGATGCAGCGTTCCGTCTCCTCTTTTAAGAAAGCTTTGTCATGGAGAGGATTGAGGTGGCAAAAACCGATCACGACACCTGGAAACCAACCCATCAAAGTCAGGGTATCATCGTTGATGGCGCGGATTTCATCCCGGTTCGGTGTGACGCCGTAGCGGACGACGTCCCCCAGGACCACCAATTTCTCAATTCCGTGGCGTTTCGCCTGAGTTAATATCGGGCTGACCGATTCCCTGGTGGCGGGCGAGCCCTTTAAGCATAGGTGTGTATGGAAATCAATAATCAAAGCTGGGTGTCAATTTTGCATCAACCAAAAGTGAAAGGGAATCACAAATGCCATCAACCGATTGTAATTCTCCAGTGTTTATGCTAATAATTACGGGGCAATCGAAATTTCTTTCGTGAAGGCAAACGAGAAACTCAAAGGCGCAGAACTTCCAGCCATCGAGGGCGGTTCCCCGGCCTTGGATAATTGGCCCCCGCATCCCCAGCGATGGGGACAGCCGGAGCTGGCACGGCTGTCGCAAATGACCGGGCAGTCTTCCCTCTTTTACTGGAATGGCCCGCAAACCGCGGCTATGACGGAAGCCTTTCAGGGACACTATCCATTGCGGCATGTCATGCCGTGTTCCTCCGGCACGGCGGCTCTACACATCGCGGTGACCGCTGGCGGCGTTGGGCCTGGCGATGAGGTCATCGTTCCGCCACTTACGGATATGGGATCACTGATTGGAATTCTCTACCAGCAGGCCGTTCCTGTTTTCGCGGATGTGGAACCGTATTCATGCAACTTGAGAGTGAGCGATACGGAAAAAAAGCTGACCTCCCGGACAAAAGCCATAATGCCCGTCCACTTTGGTGGGAATCCTTGCGATATGGACGGGTTTGAGGAACTCGCTTCGCGGCATAGCCTCATTCTAATTGAAGATTGCGCTCAATCCTGGGGAGCTTTAAGCAAAGGGCGGCCTGTGGGCACGATGGGCTCAATCGGCTGTTACTCACTCAATGATTTCAAACATTTGAGTTGTGGAGACGGAGGTATCGCGGCGACCGACGACGATGAAATCGGGGCCCGCCTGCAACCCTGCGGAGACAAAGGTTACGACCGCCTGAAGGGAGTGCGAAACCCCGAATTTTTGGCGCCGAACTACCGCATGTCCGAGCCTCAAGCTGCCGTCTCCACCGCTCAAATGGAACGCCTACCAATGATTGCGCAGAACCGTCAGCGCATCGGCACCCGTTTGAACGAACGCCTGGGGGACCTGCCGGGGTTTCATCCGCCACAGGTAGATCCGGAGGATTATTGCACTTTCTGGTTTTACCTTTTTCGAATCGACCCCCACAGTTTTCGCTGTTCCCGCGACGAATTGGTAAGCGCCCTCAAGGCAGAGGGCGTCAAAGCCAAAGCGAGTTATACCAAAGTTCCCGTTTACCGGTGGCCGGTTTTTCAGAATCACGCCTTTTTCGGTGGACGCTGGCCGTTAAAAGAAATGGGTTTGACGGGGATGGATTACCGGGAGGTTTGTTGCCCGGTGGCGGAGGATATTCTAAAAACATCCATTCGGGTGAGTGTTCACGAAGGGATGGACGATTCTTTCGTCGATCAGCTTGCCGACGCTATCGAAAAGGTGGTGCGCTACTACGCCGTTTGAGATAGGTTCTAATAAAAAAGATTGCGATCCAGGCTGCGGTATTGGATGGCCTCGAGCAGGTGTGGCGCTTCGATCGTTTCCGAACCGGCCAGATCGGCGATGGTGCGGGATACTTTGAGGATGCGGTCATAGGCCCGGGCGGAAAGATGCAATTGCTCCATGGCCTGCTGCAACAAATCGCCCGAGGTGGAGCTGATCCGGCAGTTTTTCTTCAGAAGAGCTTGGTTCATGCGGCCATTGCAGTGGGTCTTGCTTTTGTTGAATCGTTTTTGCTGAATCTTTCTCGATTCACCAATGCGGGATCGTAAAGGTCCAGAGCTTTCCGCCGGGCTGTCTTTTCGCAATTCTCTAATGGAGAGGGAAGGAGCCTCCACATGGAGATCGATGCGGTCCAGCAGGGGACCGCTGATTCGCGCCCGGTAACGCTGGACTTGGGGCGGTGTGCAGCGGCACTCCCTGCGGGGATCCCCCAGATAACCGCAGGGGCACGGATTCATGGCGGCCACCAGCATGAAGGAGCAGGGCAGGGTGATTTTCCCCGCGCTGCGGGAAATGGTGACATGTCCGTCTTCCAGTGGCTGTCGAAGGACTTCCAGGGCGGAGCGTTTAAACTCGGGTAATTCATCCAGAAAGAGAACCCCATGGTGGGCCAGGGAGATTTCCCCGGGACCGGGTATAGCGCCTCCTCCCAGCAATCCAACATCGCTGATGGTATGGTGGGGCGATCTGAAGGGCCGCTGAAAGGATTTCAGTTTCTCATTCAAGGTATTTCCGGAGGCTGAGTGGATGCTCAGTATTTCCAAAAATTCTTCTATTGAAGGTTCCGGGAAGATAGTGGGAATCCGTTTAGCGATCATCGACTTGCCAGAGCCGGGTGGACCGATCATAAGCAGATTATGGCCGCCGGCCACGGCTACTTCGACTGCCCGGCGTACATTGTGCTGGCCTTTGATCTCTGAAAAATCAAGGTCGTAACCGGCCGGTTCATTAGGCTGTCCCTGACCGGCAAAAAGAGTGGGCCTGATTCGAGGCAGCATTTTTTTACCGGAAAGGAACTGAACCGCTTCGTCCAGGGATTGGACTTTATAGACCGGCTGGTCTTCGACCAGGGCCGCTTCCTCTGCCGAAATCGGAGGCAGGACAAGGCCGGATTTCCCTTCTTTTTTGGCCAGCAAAGCGAGGGAGAGAGCCCCTTTGACGGGCCGCGTCCGGCCCGAAAGGCCGAGTTCTCCCCCAATCAAATAGTCTCCCAATCGAGGGGCTTCCAACTGACCGGTGGAAGCCAGGATGCCCAAGGCGATGGGTAGATCGTAAACGGGACCTTCCTTGCGGATGCTGCCGGGGGCCAGGTTGATGGTTGTGCGAGTTGTCGGCACGCGCCAGCCGCTGTTGGTAATGGCCGAAACCACGCGGTCATTGGACTCTTTGACTGCCGCTCCCGGCAAACCAACCAGAATCATGCGGGGTTCGCCACTTTCCCCTGTGTTTACCTCCACTTGCACAGGAATCGCATCAATTCCTTGCAGGGCTCCCGATGAAACTACCGCCAGCATAAAGCGGGTTTATTTAACGGGACAAAGAAACGTCTGTCTATATTTAAAAATTCGACCTCGAATCAGGCCGTTATCCCCATCATCTCTTTGACGGTTTCCACATTGGCTTCAATTTCCTTCTCGTAGGGGTTAATCCCCTCGGGATAAGGTTCAGCCAGGTATTTGTAGAGGGAACCGCAGTCGTTTTCGAGTTTGGGTATGACGATATTGGTCCAGAAAAAAGGTGTTCCCCGGAGCAATTCGTCACAGCTTTTGAAAATACGATCCTCTTTGGCGATATTGCGAAAGTCATCGGATTCCTCAAATTCCAGGTAGAGGACGGGCAATTTTTTGATGTATTTTGGATCGCTCATCTGTCCCAGATAATCGGCCGTGCAGACTGCCATTCCCATGATTTTCTCCAGTTTGTTGTAAAATGGGATGGCATCGATAAGGCTCCTGGGTCCGGTGCAGCTGATCAGGTGCTGGACGGCAAAGATGCTTTTTTTTGGCCAACCCTGCTCTTCCAGGTACATATCGGCAAATTCGCAACTGCGTCTTTCATGCACAAAAGTGAATTTAGCGCCGGTCCCCTCCAGGTCATCCTCTTCCTTGAGGTAGCCGACATCATGCATAAGAATGCCGACGAAGCCGACCTGGAAATCCCGCGGGGTCATCATGGGCTCAATTTTGAGCCGATGCCGGTTGGCCATCAGACGGACCCAGCACAAGGTCGCTTGCAGAGTATGTTCCAGGTCGTGGTAAACGGTATCCATTGCCTGGTAGTGGGGATATTTACCCATGAACATCCCGGCCACATCCTTGAAATATTGCGGGATATACTCGCAGGCGGAGCCCTTTTCCGGAAAAATTTCCTTATGGATTTCGACAACAACTTTGGCCACAGCTTTGTGGTCTAAAGTATCAGTATCCTCAAGCCTATACTTCGGTTCCATTCTTTCGCCCCAAAAACCTCAAATTCAATAACGGTAGTAGTATCCGATTATGATGGAGATTATATTGCAAAAGGCAATGAATTTTTCCGATCAAGTGATTGATTGCTTTTGATTTCCCGATTGACGCAATCCGCTCAGCCTTTATGGTTTAGGGAAAATTGTCTTTACCCCAACATTTTTTCGGCAACATTTTTGGGGATTAAGTGTCCTCAAAGTATCGGCTATAGCTTGGTTTAGTGTTACCATGAGGAGTTGATAGAGCTTTTATTTATATAGAACGGATTTAATGTCCGGGTTGGGTGATTCGGAGGGCAGAATTTTGATTTGAGGCAACAACTATCGACTTCGGTATACTCATCCTCCATCGCTCATTTTTAACCTATTTCACCCTGGCGACAAAACCATCGAAGTACCAACTATGCGGATTGGACTAACCGGAGGCATCGGCAGCGGTAAATCCACGGTAGCCCAAATACTGGCCGAAGAGGGTGCGTTATGCATCGACTGCGACCGTATTGTGGCCGATCTGCTGGATACTGACAAGGAAGTGCGCGAAGCCCTTCGGAAACGATTTGGCTCCTCAGTCTATAAGCCAGAGGTAAAGGTTGACAGGACCTTTCTTTCCGATATTGTATTCGATCATACTTCCCAAAGGATGTGGCTTGAAAATTTGCTGCACCCGCTAGTGCGGAAAAAATGGGAGGCACAATTGGCAAAGCATCCAGAAGCTTTTGCCGTTGTCGAAATTCCACTCCTTTTTGAAAAAAACCTTGAAAAAAACTTCCATTTCACTGTTTGTATATCAGCAAGCCTTTCTTCTCAATTGCGCAGGGGCAGGGCCAAGGGGCTGACCAGGCGCCAAGTTCTGGCCAGAATATCCCGGCAACTACCTCTTTCCGACAAAGTAAAGCGCGCTGATTTCGTGGTATCCAACAACGGCTCGACAGAGTTCCTTCGAAGTCAGATTTTGCTGCTCCGTCAACAATTACACATTACTTAACTAAAGTAAGCAGCCAACATTAATGCCCTAAGCGTTAACCTGAGGGGATTCTCAGTTCCTCCAAACGCAGACCAGCCGCTATCATGCCCGAATCACAAAATCAAGAAGCCTCCAGCCAATCCGTCGCTGCCATCGAAAAAGAGTCCACCGGCCAGCCGAGGGACGAAGTATCAAGCTACAAAACCGCCCCGAACAAGGAAGGGGGCGATACAATGGCCGCGACAACGGACTCGGCCAACAAACCGCCTCGGGATACGACTGACGTTAACGATAAAAGTTCTCCCGAAGAGCAGCAATCCTACCGCGAACGTGCAAAACAGGGGGGCAAGGACCGCAACAGGCAACAGAAGGGACACCGGCCCAATAGTCAGAATTTTCAGAAGAAGTACCCTAAAAAGAAGCAGGCTCAGGGGACCTTTGCCAAAAAGAAGAAAAAATCCTCTGACTTTCGGGGCAGGAATAATTTTTACGGCACGGTAGCGGGACCCACAATCAATGTCGGTAATCTGCTGGGCTTTGAACCGCTCAAGGACCTGGAACAAATGGCCGCCCTTTGCGGGGAAATTTCCGGAGGAGGCGAACCCTTGTTGCTCAACCCTCTCATGGCCATGCCTTTGACTCAACTAGTGGAAGAAGCCCATAGCCTCGGTGTGGAGATGAATTCCGCTCCCAATCGCAGCCATCTGATTGACAAGATTATGGAGCAGAGCAGCGAGCAAAAAATCCCCGTCATTATTGAGGGCGCTCTGGAGACGACCCAGGACGGTTACGGGCTTCTCGTCTATCAGACAGATAATTACAAGGTCAAGCCGCAGAATGCTTTCGTGCCCGAACCTCTCATCCGTAAATACGGCCTTACACGCGGTCATTTGGTGCAGGCGCAGGTGCATCCGCACCGTCCGGGGGAAACCTGCCCGTTTGTTCTTCGCATCAACAGTTTAATGGGGCATCCGCTTGAAGAGGACATACAGGTTGAGCCCTTCGAAGATCTGATTCCCTATTACCCTCTCGAACGCATTCTCCTGGAAACCGAACCGGATGTAAAATGGGACAACCTTTCCATGCGGGTGGTGGACATGCTTACCCCCATCGGTTTTGGCCAGCGGGGGCTTATTGTGGCGCCTCCCCGCACTGGCAAGACGGTAATTCTGCAATGTATCGCCAATTCTATCGCGCGCAATTACCCGGATGCCCATCTAATTGTCCTGCTGGTTGATGAAAGGCCGGAGGAAGTGACTGATTTTCAACGCCAGGTCATTGGTGAAGTGATCAGTTCCACTTTCGACCAGTCAGCCGAAAGCCATGTCCATGCGGCCGAAATGGTTATCGAAAAATCCCGCCGCATGGTGGAGGACGGACGCAAGGTGATCGTCCTGCTGGATTCCATTACCCGGCTCGCTCGTGCCTACAACACCACCATGCCCAGCAGTGGAAAAATCCTTTCCGGCGGAGTCGAGGCCAGCGCCTTGCAAAAGCCGAAGCGCTTTTTCGGCTCCGCTCGCAATATCGAGAATGGCGGAAGCCTGACCATCCTGGCAACCGCCCTTATTGAGACCGGCAGCCGCATGGATGAAGTTATTTTCGAGGAATTCAAAGGCACTGGAAACATGGAACTGCATCTCGACCGGGCCCTTGTGGATAAGCGCATTTACCCGGCTATCAATCTCGAACAAAGCGGCACGCGCAAGGAAGAGCTGCTTTACCACCCCGAAGAAATGAATAAAATCTACTCCCTCCGGCGCGCCATGAAAGGGGTGCCATCTCCTGAAGCAATGGAATTGCTGATCCAGCGGGTAAAGAAAACAAAATCCAATGCTGAATTCCTGATGGGTCTCAACCGATAGTCCTGATCCCCCGATGACCGGCGATAAGAAGCCGACCTTCTCAAATCACATAATTCTTCCTCTTCATCCCTTAATTTCTTATGAAAGAATTGATTGCACAAATTAAGGGAAAGGCAAAGAGAGAGATGAAAATCACGATTTCTTTTTAAAGCTTCTTCCCTTCCAAGTATGCACGCGCCTTTATGAAGAACACCGGCGGGTCTATTAAACAGCTTCTCTTGGACAAAGGCCTGGTCTCGCCGGAGGCCCTCCAATTGTTGGAAGTCCGCTTAGAGCTAAAACGGGAAAACGAAAATCTACCTGGTGGGGACATTGAGGATTTTTTCAACTTGTTAGTGGAACAAGGGAAGATAAGGCGGCAGGATATCCTGCAAACCCTGGCGCAAGAGTTTCAGATGGAAACGATTACCCTGAACGACCTTCAGGCTAGTCCCGGGGCCTTGAAACGAGTTGGCAGGGATCTGGCGGAACGTTATGGAGTAGTTCCACTCACTTGTGATGGGCACTGCCTTCAATTAGCCATTGGCGATCCCTTCGATCTGGATTCTCTCGATAACCTCAGCCACCTTCTCGGTTTGGCCATCGAGACCAAACTGGCTTGGCCCGGGGAAATACGGCAGGCAATTGAGCGATTCTATGCAGTCGGAGCTGATGAGCCTTCGGAGCGGCAAGCGGTTTTTACCGGGGACAACCTGAAGATTATGCAGGCGCCTTCTCTTCCTGCAAATATTTCCGGCAAGGACCCGAATCTCGGCGAAAGTGAAGCCCCCATAAACCGGTATGTGCAATGGCTGATCGCCAAGGCCCTCGATTTAAAAGCCTCCGACATCCACCTGGAACCCCTTGAAACATGCTTTCGGGTCCGCCTGCGGATCGATGGCTCCTTGCAGGAGATTGAAAATCCGCCCAAGCGTCTGCAATCAGTCATAATCTCGCGCCTTAAAATAATGGCCGATATCAGCATTGCCGAGAAACGACTTCCTCAGGATGGCCGCATTCTGGTCTCTTCCGGAAGTCGCCACATCGATCTGCGGGTTTCCACTCTTCCCACCGCTCATGGCGAGAGCGTCGTTATACGCATCCTGGACAAGGCGAATCTGCGTCTTGATCTGTCACGGCTGGGTTTTCGGCCCGAAGATTTGGAAAAAGTTAAAAAATTTCTCTCGCTCCCCGATGGCATGATTCTGGTCACTGGGCCGACCGGCTCGGGCAAGACGACCTCTCTATACTCCTTTCTCCACTCCATCAACCAGCCTGACCGCAAGATCATTACGGTGGAGGATCCGGTTGAATATCAACTGAGCGGAATTAACCAGGTGCAGGTCAAAAAGGATGTCGGTCTGAACTTTGCATCGGCTTTGCGCTCCCTTCTGCGGCAGGCGCCGAACATAATTATGATAGGGGAGATCCGGGATCTGGAGACGGCGGAAATCGCCGTTCACGCCTCTCTTACCGGACACCTTGTATTCAGCACCTTGCATACCAACGATGCCGCGGCGGCCGTATCCCGGCTGGTCGATATCGGAATCAAGCCCTTCCTCGTTTCGGCTTCTCTGCGCGCGATTCTAGCACAGAGGCTATTGAGGCTTTTATGCCGAAATTGCCGGAGGCCCTTCGAGAACACGGTGGATGGCCTGGGAGTCGAGAAGGCCGGGCAAATCCCGTTCACTCTTGGTCCCGGATGTTCCCAATGTTTCGGCCGCGGCTTTCTCGGAAGAATCGGGATTTTTGAAATTCTTGAAATTGGCGAAGAAATCCGCCAATTGATTTACCAGGAAGCTCCCTTGGCTGCAATTCGGAGCGCATGTCGTAAGTCGGGTCTTCGAGCCCTTTGGGAGGAAGGAATGAGAAAAGCGGCCGAAGGTTATACCACCGTCGAGGAAGTCCTTGCCCTCACGGTTGGCGCGGGAAAAGACGAACATTCGAGTGTCTTTCGAGTTTGACTATCCCGCCCTCATCGGGCATTAACAACATAAGCTAAACTTTTATCAAAAGGAGACACCATGAGCTATGAAATGAATGACTTGTTGGATTTAATGGTGGACTCGGGCGCGTCCGATTTGCACCTACAGGTGGGCCAACCTCCGACATTGCGCATGTCCGGTACTATGACGCCTGTTGACGGACCGAATCTGGAGCCACTGGACACTGAGGATCTGATGAAATCGATTGCCTCAGAAGGACACCAGGAAAAAGCCAAAACCGTAGGCGGAGTAGACTTCGGTTTCGCATTTATGGGTAAGGCCCGGTTCCGTGTCAGCGTGCTCAAGTCCAAGGGTAATTACGGAATTGTCCTGCGGCAGATTCCCAACAAAATGTTCGGTCTCCGCGAGGTTGGCCTGCCGGAGAAAATAAAGGAGCTGCTCTGCCGGCCTCGAGGTCTTATCCTGGTTACCGGTCCGACCGGTTCGGGCAAGTCAACCACTCTCGCCTCAATGGTCAATTGGATCAATGAAAACCGCGATGGACACATTATCACTATCGAGGACCCCATCGAGTATTATCATAATCATAAGAAATGCATCATGACGCAAAGGGAGGTAGGGATCGATGTGCAATCCTTTGCCGATGCCATCCACGGCGCTTTGCGGCAAGATCCGGATGTAATTCTGGTGGGGGAAATGCGCGACCTGGAAACAATCGAGGCCGCCATTAGCGCGGCTGAAACTGGCCACCTGGTTTTCGGAACCTTGCACACAACAGGAGCGGCCCGAACCGTTGATCGTATTGTTGACGCCTTTCCGGCCAGCTCGAAGGATCAGATTCGCACCCAATTGGGTTCCGGAATTGTGGCGGTTATTTCCCAGGTTTTGTGCAAAAAGATCGGCGGCGGGCGTATAGCCGGTTACGAGATCATGATTGCCACCACTTCCATACAATCTTTGATCCGGGAAAATAAGACTTATCGCATCCAGTCCGATATTCAAACCGGTGCTCAATTAGGGATGATTTCCATGGATGCTCATTTGATGAGCCTTGTTAACCGAGACCTGATCGACCCCCAAGAAGCTCTCGAAAAAGCCCAGGCGCCGGAGTCAATGAAAGAGAGTTTGCGAGCTTCCGGTGTCGAGATTCCCGAATAGGGTTGATTGTTGCTTTCTTAAAATTCTCCCCACCGGCAGTATGTTTGAGGACCATAATGCGTCGGTCTTCGACGCGCTGTCCCAATCAGGTTTCCTCGAACCGGAGGCCCTGGAAGGATTTTACCGGATTAACCGGCAGACTGGACAATCCTTGGCCGCAGTAGTTCTGCAAAGCGGGGCAATCGGGCGCGGGCAACTGCTGGAAATTATCGCCCGATATTTGCAATGCGAGTATTTGGCCGATCCCCCCGATTCCATTCCCGATGAGCTTTCCGGCCTGTTAACCCCGGAGATCGCCCTCAGGTACGCGGTGGCGCCTCTTCGAGCCGAAGAACAGACGATCGAACTGGCTGCTCGCGATCCTTTTAACAGCCGGATCGTTGGGGATCTCACATTTTCGCTCAATAAAGATATCCGCATCGTGGTTTGCGATCCCGAGGTGGTAGAAAAATGGATCCGCAAATCCTATGGCGAAGAGAATAGCTCGGTCGATCAAGCCCTCGCCGACTTGGATCCGCAATCCTTTGACGGGAGTGGTGAAATCGCGGATGGGAAAACCGGCCAGGTTGGTGTTGGAGACACCCCGGTTATCCGTTTTGTGGACCTTGTTCTCACACAGGCAATTAGAACCCAGGCTTCCGACATTCATTTTGAACCTTTTGAAGATCAATTCCGAATCCGCTGCCGCGTCGATGGAGCCTTGCGCGATATGCCCCCACCACCCCAAAATCTCGTCCAGCCGATCACCGCGCGGCTCAAGGTAATGGCCAATCTGAACCTGGCCGAAAAAAGAGTCCCGCAGGACGGACGCATCCGGATGACACTGGCTGGCCGGCCCGTTGACCTGCGTGTTTCCACCTTGCCCACGCGTTATGGTGAGAGTGTTGTTTTGCGCGTTCTTGATAGGTCAGCCGTAAGCCTGGACTTGGAACGCTTGAGCATGCCCGGGGAATTGATTCTGAATCTTCGGCGAATCGCCCGTCTTCCCAATGGATTGTTTATCGTCACCGGCCCAACCGGTTGTGGAAAAACGACCACTCTTTACAGCGTCCTGCGTGAAATCAACCGGCCGGAAATTAAAATTCTAACTATCGAAGATCCAGTCGAATACGAGATCGATGGAATTATGCAAGTAGCTGTCAACCCGCAGATCGATCTCTCCTTTTCCCGTGCGTTGAGGTCTTTCTTGCGACACGATCCGGATAAAATTCTGGTCGGGGAAATAAGGGACCTGGAGACTGCGCGTATTGCAGTGCAGGCTTCCCTCACCGGGCACCTCGTTCTAACCACTTTGCATACCAACAATGCTCCGGGTGCGGTTACCCGTCTCATCGACATGGGGTTGGAGCCTTACCTTCTGGCCGCCACCCTCGATTCTGTCCTGGCCCAACGCCTCCTTAGACGCATTTGCGAGGAATGCCGTCAACTCCGTCAACCACAGCCTGAACTAATCGAGCAGCTTGGACTTGACGGCGGCCAGGTCGAAAAAGCGAAGTTTTATTCCGGAAAAGGCTGTGCCAACTGTCAGGAAGAAGGCTGCCGGGGTCGAATCGGTCTTTTTGAAATGTTTACCGTGAGCGCTTCCATGCGGAAATTGATCGTTGAAAGTGTCCCGGCCCATACCTTGGCAAGAAAAGCCCGGGAGGAAGGCATGCAGACGTTGCGCGAAGACGGCCTGAGGGCAATGCACGAGGGTCTCACAACCATTGAGGAAGTCTTAAAATATACCTGAGCCGCAAGTCATTTTTACACCCTGAATTTCCGGCATCGACATGCAAAGTGAACAGAAATCTCCGCGCGTAGATTCCATATCCCATCGTTATTCCGGCAAAGTCGATATATTGACTAAACTCATTGGGCGGAAACGATCGATCCCGTCCTTAAAACTGGCAGTATTCATCCGCCAACTCGCAACCATGGTGCATTCAGGAATGCCATTATTGAGGGCCTTGGAAATCCTCTTGCGTCAGGAAAAAAACAGGTATTTCCGCATTGTTATGACCAACCTGTCCGATAACGTCCGCAGCGGAAATGCTTTGTCCGATGGATTGGCCCGCTATCCGGGGATTTTCGACCCGCTCATGGTCAGCATGGTTCGCGCAGGGGAAGCGAGCGGAGAACTGGACACAATTTTGCTTCGCTTGGCCCGCTATCAGGAAAAGAGCCTGCAGGTGCGGAAGAAAATCACCGCCGCTTTATATTATCCTGTCATCGTTCTTCTGACCGCGGCGGCCATTGTAAGCCTGTTGTTTCTATTGGTAATCCCGAATTTCCAGGCGGTCTTCGATGGGTTGCTCGGCGGCGCTCCCCTTCCCCGCTTGACCCGGTGGGTGATCGATACGAGCCTGTTAGCCAAAGAGCGCTGGTGGTTGGTTTCCGGCGGATTGGTTATTGTTTGGGCTTTTTACCATTGGCTTCGCCGCACCCGTCGCGGGACTCTCTTCTTTGACCGGCTTTACCTCAGTATGCCAAAAATAGGCGACCTCTTGCTGAAGGAATCCATAGCCCGTTTTGCTCGAACTTTCGGCACATTGTTGTCCAGCGGTGTGCCCATGCTACAGGCGCTTGCCATCACGCGTGATGTCGTTGGCAACCGACACATATTGGAAGCTCTGAAGAAAGCCACCCTGCAAGTCCGCGATGGCGAAAGTTTGACGGCCTCTTTGCAGCGATGCGGCATTTTCCCTCATCTTGTCACCGGCCTGGTGGAGGTGGGGGAGGAAACCGGTGAGTTGGCCCCCATGCTCAACCGCATAGCTGACAATTACGACGAGGACGTCGACCACGCACTCGTCGCACTCACTTCGCTCCTTGAGCCCCTCTTGATCCTGTTGTTAGCGTTAGTCATAGGCATCATAGTCATCGCCCTCTTCCTCCCCATCATCCAAATTCTGCAAAACCTTAGCGGTGGTTGATGGATGCGGTTCTACTTATGAGGCCTTCCAGAGTGGCATCAATTTGTTGAAAAAGTTGGTATTTCCGTTGACACGGTCTCTGATTTTGATTTTTCTGCGCGGCTCAATTGAATCTCTTATGAAAGTTGTATCCTCCATCAAGACTTTGAAAAACCGGCATCCGGACTGCAAGGTGGTGCGTCGCCGTGGCCGTATTTATGTCATTTGCAAAACCAATCCCCGCTTCAAGGCCCGCCAGGGTTGAGATTGCTGCTGGGTTGGCCAATCTGTTTTTACTCGATAGAATAGAGAATTAGAAATGAAAAAGAGCATCCATCCGCAGTTGAATCCGGTTTGCTTCGTGGACGTTTCCACCAACAAGCAGTTTCTCACTCGCGCCGCGATGAAGTCGAAAAATACCGAAACTATTGATGGTGTGGAGTATTACGTAGTTGTGCGGGATGTCACCAGCGACTCCCATCCGGCCTATACGGGAGAGAAACGCTTTGTCGATACGGCGGGCAGAGTGGAGAAATTTCGGTCCAAATTCAGCCGCAAGCGCTGAGTTGGTCTGTTTTCCTACTTCCCCTTCGCCCCTTTGGGTTCAAAGGTATGGATAAAAAGCCCTGATCTCAGTTTGGGCTCGAACCAGGTAGATTTGGGCGGCATATTTCGGCCGGAATCAGCGATCTCCATCAATTGTTCAACGGTTACCGGATAGAGAGAAAATGCCACCGCTCCCTGGCCGCTATCGACCTTTTTCTGTAGTTCCCCGGAACCGCGGATTCCGCCCACAAAATCGATCTTGTCACTGGTCTTTTGGTCTTTAATTCCCAGGATTGGGTGAAACACTTTATCCTGCAAAATGCTGATATCTAGCCTTTCCACCGGACCGTTTTCCGGGTCAGAAGTCAGTTTCAGGCCATACCATCGGCCATCGAGATACATGCTCACATCACCGGGGTATTCAGGAGTGGGCGAAGCTTCCTCTCGAACCTGTATTGCGGCCCGCACTTTTTCCAGGAATTCGCCCGGTTCCAGTCCATTAAGATCGCGGATAACCCGGTTGTAAGCTAAAATCCGTAATTGCGAGGCTGGAAAAAGCACACAGAGGAACCAATTGTAGTCCTCCTTCCCGGTATGGTTAGGGTTGGCCGTGCGGCGCTCTTTTCCCACCCGGGCGGCGCTGGCGCTTCGATGGTGTCCGTCGGCCACGTAAAAACAAGGCACGTTCCCAAAAGCATCCACTGTTTTGTCCCCTCCGGAAATTTTCCAAAGTGTATGGCGGATGCCTTCCGCAACCCTGAAATCATACAGGGGTGCCGATTTGACAACCTCATCAATCAGCGAATCAATTTGGCTGTCGTCCTGGTAAGTGAGAAAGACCGGCCCCGGATTTGCGCTCAGGTCGCTGGTCAGGCGGGTCCGGTCGTCCTCTTTTTCCTTTCGGGTTTCCTCGTGAAGTTTGATCGAACCATTCTCGTAATCCTCCACATGGCAGAGAGTTACAATTCCCCGCTGTCGGTGATTGGCGGTTTCCTGCTGGTAGAGGTAAAGGGAGGGTTCGTTTTCACCAATCAGGTGTCCCTCTGCCTGCATGTGAACAAAATTTTCCAACGCGCGGGCATAAACCGGATCCGAGTATGGGTCGATTCCTTCCGGCAAACTGCCCTCCGCGCGTACCACACTCAGCATACTGAGGGGGTTGTCTTGAAGGATTTCACGGACCTCACTCTCCGAGACTACGTCATAAGGAGGCGAGGCGACTTTTTCCACCACCGCCTCGGCTGGTCTCAGCCCTTGAAATGCCCGAATCTTCATATCGGTCTCAACAAAAGTGTTTCGGAATATTCTGAAGTCGCCTAATTGGCCTTTTTCTTTCTTCGCTTTGTCCGGTGGCGACCCTTGAAGGTAAGCTCCGCGATACCTGATTTATCGAGTTCACCGAGCCCCTCTTCAATCATGCGGTCATACTGGGCCTTGGTGGCGTCGTTGAGAGGCAAATTGAGGCGGTATTTGCGGGCTAGGGCAGCGGCAATACCCGAATCTTTGGACGCATGGGCGGCGGAGAAATAACATTCGTGGTCGCGAATCTGCATATCCTCGCCATCAGTCTCCAAAACACGCGAGTTGGCTCCCGTTTGGGCAAACACTTCCCGCAATAGGGCTAAATCCAGTCCCAGGGCCGCGCCCAGGCCCAATCCTTCGGCCAGGCCCGCCGTGTTGATATTCATGACCATGTTGACCAGGGCCTTGACCTCGGCCGCTGTGCCCGCCGGGCCGATGTATCGCGTGTTGGAGCTGAGAGCTTCAAGGATGTCCTTTACCCTCTCGAAAGTTCGGGGTTTACCGCCCACCATGAGGTAAAGAGTGCCCTCACGGGCTTGAGTAATACTGGAAGCCATGCAGCCTTCAAGGGTTGAAGCTCGCGCCTGGCCGGCTGCTTTTTCGATTTCGATATGAATTTTTGGCGAAACGGTGGCGCAATTGATAAATACCCGTCGGCCTGCGCCCATCAAGAGATTGTCCTTTTTTCCTTTGAAAATTTTCCGCATGGCGGCGTCATCGGTAACCACCGTTATGACCACCTCCGAAGCCTTGGTCACTCCTGCCAGGGTTGGGCTGTGCATACAGTCCAGCTCGGTCGCGAGAGCTTCGGCCACCTCCTTGTTAACATCGTAAACGGCTGAGATGGGGTAGCCGCAATCTTTTAGATGGCGGGCCATGTTGGCGCCCATGCGGCCGGTTCCGACAAATCCTATTCTTTTCTTTTTTGCCATGATTTTTGCGGTATTAATGAAGTAAACAATGAGATTTACTTGAATTCAGGGTGAAAGGGATTATGGGCTCTTTCTTCTGCCACCGTGGTCATGGGTCCATGCCCGGGGCAAATGATCGTATTGTCGGGAAGAGTGAGAATTTTTGTGCGATTGTTATCGAGCGCCTGCAGGTAAGACCTCGGCGCGCCTCCCATGGAATTGGCAAAAAGGGAGTCTCCCACCACGGCCACCGTTCGGGCCAGACCCGAGACCACAAATGTCGTTCCCCCCGGCGAGTGACCGTGGGTTAATCGAGCTTCGATGTTGAGACCTCCGGTTTGGAATTGATCGCCCTCGTCGATCAGGTTGGCCCCACGGTATGGTTCGCACTGGTTGACATAAACCATCGGATTTCCCGTTTCACTGCTCAATCGTCCCACATCCGCGATATGGTCTCCATGGGTGTGTGTGAGGAAAATTCCCGTCAAAGTCAGGTTGTGTTCCTTGATTTTGTTGAGTATTCCGGTGGCATCGGCTCCTGTATCGAAAGCTGCCGCCTGTTGCGTTTGCGGATCCCAAATCAAAAAAGCGTTTACCGTCATTTCTTCATATCCGGGGATAGGGAAAGGTGTGTTAAAACTGTAGAGACCTTCCATTTCGACCGGTTCGGGTTGCCAGGATTGCTGGCCACTGGCTACCAGGGAGTCGGCATGAAGATTTAGAACAGGGGCCAGGGACCGGGCGGTTTGCTCCTCGAAAACACCGTTCATAGCGTCTTTCACCGATTCAACGGAAATGCTGGCCCGCTTTGCCAACTCCCGTTTGCCAATACCAAGACCGGTGGCGGCTTTGCCTACAATGTCCTCGTAATAATCTTCCAGTGGTATCTTCAATTTCTGTTTCTTTTTTGAGTTTAAAAATCAATTCAGGCGGATGCGGCGCCGGGACGGGAACCGAACCGCGCTGATTGCTCCTCGGCATGATAGGAAGAACGCACCAGGGGTCCCGACTCGACTACATCGAACCCAATTGTCAGTCCGAATTCCCTCCATTCCACAAATTCTTCCGGGGTGACCCAGCGGTCCACCGGCGCATGTTCGGACGTTGGTTGCAAATATTGGCCAATGGTAATGATTTTTACTTCGGCATCGCGTAAGTCCCTCAAAACCCGGCCAATTTCCTCCCGGCGTTCACCGATCCCGAGCATGATTCCCGATTTAGTGACGAACCCACGCTTGTGAGCATGACGGAGAATTTCCAGGGTCCTTTCATAGCGAGCTGTTTTGCGGACCGGACGTTGCAGGCGCCTGACCGTTTCCATATTGTGATTGAGAATGTCAGGGCCTGCCTCCAGCACGGTGTCGAGATTTTCCTTGTTCCCGCGAAAATCGGGTACGAGTACTTCTATGGAGGTGGTGGGATTGCGGTGGCGGATGGCCCGAATTGTGGCGGCCCAGGCGGTTGCGCCCCCATCCGGCAGATCATCCCGCGCCACGGAAGTTACGACGCAATGGCGAAGGCCCATTTTAGCCACCGCCTCAGCAGCGCGGGCCGGCTCCCCCAAATCCAGCTTTTCAGGTCTCCCTGTTTGGATGTTGCAAAAGGTGCAGGAACGAGTGCAAACATTGCCCAAAATCATTAAGGTAGCCGTGCCGCGGGACCAGCACTCCCCCAGGTTGGGGCAGTTTGCGCTCTGGCAGACGGTATTCAGGTCGTTGTCCTTGACCAAGTGTCGAACCCGTTGGTAGGACGGGTCGAAGGGCAGCCGGGCGCGGAGCCATTTGGGTTTGCGGCTAGTTGGCATCATTGGTGCGGTAATGAAAGGATTTCCCGCCCTGACCGCAAGCCAGTATTCGACCAATATGGGCTAAGTTATATTTGATCTCCGGCTTCAGCCCTGGGAGAATTGCTTTAAATTCAACTGTTTTAAGCCAGGACCAGAAAAAACCCCGCGATCAGAGAAACGGTGACTCCGAATTTCAGGACAAAGGCTATCAGGCCTCCCACAATCGTGCCAATACCCGCTTTCCCGGCTTGCCTGAGATCACGGCCCCCGAGCGTTTCAGCAGCCACCACACCTGCAATCGGCCCCAGGATGAGACCGGGCAAATTGAAAATCAATATTCCGATAATGCCGCCCAATACGCCCCCCAGCGCCCCCCTCCAGGTGGCCCCGAATTTTTTGGCCCCCCAGTATGTGCAGGCCATATCCAAACCCTGGGCAAAAAGAACCAGTCCAGTGGCGACCCCCAGAAACCACCACGGCACGGAAGCATCCCAAAGCCACAGTTTGTGGATAACGATGCCCGCCCAGGCGATCACCGTACCAGGAAGAATCGGCAAAAATGAGGCCAGGAGTCCGAACGAGAAACAGATGATGACTACCACCATGGCAAAATTTACGGCTGTAAACATGAATTGTTTAGAAAATTGGAAGACAATCTATTTATTGGGGCAATCTTGAAATTAAATCATCCGCCTTCTTTTATGGATGCCCTGAAACAGGATTTTGGATTCAAATTTCCAATTGATTCTTGCCGGGTCATAACACAGTCTTAGCGGTTTCCCATGACTGAGAAATCTGATACCACAACGCCCACGCACGATTTGTACGCCGTGCGGATGGGAAAACTTAATGCCATGCGGGAGAGCGGCTTCGATCCCTTTCGCGCCAATTGGGACCAGGAGCACACTTCGGCCCAGGCTCGTGATCTCTATCAGGAGGACGAGGAGAACAGCCCCATAGTCAAAGTCGCCGGACGCATCGTGGTGTTTCGCCTTATGGGCAAGGCGGCATTTGTCAAAATTCTCGATCGGGATGGCAAATTGCAGCTTTATTTCCGCCGCGACGAGATCGGCGAGGATGCCTACAAAGCTTTCCGAAAGCTCGACTTGGGAGATTTTATTGGGGCGGAAGGACCTCTTTTCAAAACGAAAACCGGTGAAATAACGGTTCGGGTAAAAAGTTACCGGCTGGTGGCCAAAGCGCTCCGGCCCCTTCCCGAGAAATGGCACGGTCTTTCCGACAACGAGCAGATTTACCGCCAGCGGTACCTGGACCTCATCGTCAACGAAGAATCCCGTGATCGGTTTCTCAAGCGGAGCAAAATTGTTTCCAGCATACGTCGTTTCCTGGATTCCAGGGCATTTCTGGAAGTAGAAACCTCGATGCTGCAACCGGAGTTCGGGGGAGCTGCGGCCAAGCCGTTCGCCACACATTTCAATGCCCTCGATTGCGATTTTTACCTGCGCATTGCCCTGGAGTTGAATTTGAAGAAGCTGCTCGTGGGCGGGTTTGACCGGGTTTATGAAATCGGGAGGATTTTTCGCAATGAGGGGTTGTCCCGCAAGCACAGTCCGGAGTTCACCATGTTGGAGGTTTACCAGGCTTACACCGACTACCGGGGAATCATGGAATTGGTGCGTGAAATGATTCAGACTATATGCCGGGAGGTTCTTGGAAAAACTGAAATTGAACTCCACGACGGGCAATCAATCAAGCTTGGAGGGCTCTGGCGGGAGGTCCCCTACAAAGAGCTGGTCATTGAGGCGACTGGCGATCCTCAGTGGTTTTCCCGCTCAAGGGAAGAGATGCTGGCTCGTTGCGAAGAAATGGGAATCGACTCGAACCCGAATCAGGAAAGATTCGAGATCACCAACGATGTTTTCGAGAAGCGGATCGAGCCCAATCTTATTCAACCGACCTTTGTCACCCATCTGCCACGAGAACTTTGCCCTTTGGCCAAACTGACCGAAGGGGACGAATCGACCATTGATGTTTTCGAACTTTGTATTGGGGGCCAGGAGATCGCACCGGCCTATTCCGAGCAAAACGATCCCCTCGCGCAGCGTGAAATGTTCGCTGCCCAGGCTGGCGACGAGCAGCAAAACATCGACAATGACTTCATTCTCGCTCTCGAACACGGGATGCCTCCGGCTGGCGGCATCGGAGTGGGAATCGACCGGTTGGTCATGATATTAACCGGCGCAACCAATCTTCGGGACACCATACTTTTTCCTACGCTCAAGCCTACAGACGGAAAGCCTTGATACGCTGATAAATGGCCGGGTAGGAACCCGAAGGATTCACTCGATGACTAATTTAATTTGTAACGTGGTTTTCGCGCTTTCATTTTTTGACCCTCAACTAACATAATGCCCTGGTATCTTTATCTGGCTTTAAAGCAGCTTTTCCCCTCGGACAGAAGGATCTCCTTCTTTTTCCTGATCTCCGTTTGCGGTGTTATGCTCGGGGTTATGATTCTGGTCATCGTGCAGAGCGTGATGGGCGGTTTCGGGCAGACTTACCGGGATAAAATCGTTCTGACCAACGGGCATATACGGATCGAGTCCGGAGAGGCCATCTACGACTACCAAACCGTTCTGGATATGGTGGACGGAATGGCGGAAGTCCAGGGCGCCTCGCCTTACGCGCACGGGGTGGTTATGCTGCAACACGATAACCGGCCCGCCTTTCCGGCTATCCGGGGGATCGATGTCGAGCGCGAGCCCTCGGTCGTGCCGATGCAGGATTTTTTGCAATTGGGGAGCCTGGATGATTTGGATGACGATTCCGTGCTCCTGAGCCGCGCCCTGGCCGCTTCCATAGGAGCCACTCTGGGTTCCACGGTCGAAGTTTACACCCCGCTCATGCTGGACCGCTTGAAGGACGACGAGGTGCTCCTGCCCAGAGAACTGCTTGTGGCGGGCATTTACGAAACCGGCTGGAACGATTTCGACAGTAACACGATGGTCAGCACGCTGCGTCTCATGCAGGAGCTTTACAACCTGGAAGGAGCCGTTCACGGGGTGGCTCTGCGGTTGCGGCCGGGAATTGACGAGGCGGTTGTGGCCCGCCATTTGAATGAAATCCTGACCGGGCGCAAACGGGCGATGACCTGGCTGGATATGTACGAGGACTGGCTCTGGATTCTGCAACTGGAAAAGAACATGATGTTTTTTCTCCTCATTTTCATCGTTCTGGTGGCCGCCTTTGTCATTGCCATTGCCCAACTCCTGACAGTTGTTCGCAAAACAAAGGAAATCGGCCTCCTGGTCGCCATAGGCGGCCAGCCGCGACAACTGGTAGCTTGTTTTTGTTTTCAAGGATTCTTCATCGGATTTCTAGGCACCTTGCTGGGAATTGCCGTGGCCATGGTGGCCCTGTATTTTCGCAACGACATCATTCACGGCTTTGCCCGATTGACCGGCAGCCAGGAAGTATTGGTCAAATTTTACCAATTCGCCCAACTGCCGGCCCATTATGCCCTCGGTGATTTCATTGTCATATCCTTGAGCGCCCTTGTCCTCACCACTCTGGCCAGCCTTGTACCTGCTTTTCGGGCGGCTCGGATGAAACCGGCGGAAGCCTTGCGCAGTGAATGATTTCGGCAAAGAGCTGCAGGTCCGGCAAGTGACCAAATCCTTCGTCAGCGGCGGTCAGCCGATCGAGGTCCTCAAAGGCGTTGATTTGACGGTTGAAAGTGGCGCCAGCGTGAGCATCCGGGGAGAGTCCGGCAGCGGTAAAACCACTCTGCTCAACATCATCGCAGGCCTGGAAACAGCCGACAGCGGGACCGTCTCACTAAACGGTTTGCGGATTGAGAGCCTGAGCGAGTCGAAACTGGCCTTGGTGCGAGGCAAAGAAGTCGGAATGGTCTTTCAGGCTTACCATTTGATTCCAGAACTTGATGTCGCCGAAAACGTCCTGCTGCCGGCGCGCATTGTGGGCCTTATGGGTCGACCCCAACGGGATCGTGCTTTAGAATTATTAAAGAAAGTCGGATTGGGCGACCGGCTCCATTCTTCTCCATCCCAACTTTCGGGAGGAGAGAAACAGCGTGTGGCCCTGGCTCGCGCATTAATGAACCGGCCGGCTCTCATTCTGGCCGATGAACCAACCGGCAACCTTGATGAAAAAACGGCTAAAGGCGTTATTGGTCTGATTTTCGACATTTGCCGCGATGAAAATTCCAGCCTCGTTATGGTGACCCACAATCCCAATTTCGCCGCAAAAACAGATCGGCAACTGTTGCTGCACAACGGATTGTTAACAAATATCGTTAAGTGAGAATTCATAACTGGAAAGCCGAAAGGAGCGGGAACAGACTGCTTGTCAATGCCTCCGGTAGGCTCTTAATGTTCCTTTATGGCAAAAACAAAAGCTGAAAAGCTTGTCCGCTGCGGCGTTGTCGGGGTCGGTTATCTGGGTCGCCATCATGCGCGCATTTATTCCGCTTTGAAAAGTTGCGAGCTGGTGGGAGTTTTCGATCTCGACACGCAACTCTCCTTGGAAACTTCACAAAATTACGGATGCCGGAGTTTTTCATCTTTGCGCGAACTGGGAGAAGCCTGCGATGCCGTCAGTGTGGTAGTTCCGACCGACCGGCATTGCGAGGTGGCCTTGGAGTTATTCGAGGCAAATTGCCACTTGTTAATTGAAAAACCGCTCTGCGTCAGCCTGGAGGAGGCTGAGCGGATTCTCTCTGCCGCCAATGCCTCGGGCCGCATCGTGCAGGTCGGTCACATAGAGCATTTCAACCCGGTCATGGAATTTCTCGAGGCGGCGGTGGAAATGCCTCGATTTATTACGGCTGACCGGTTGGCGCCCTTCAATGTCAGGGGCACCGAGGTGGGTGTGGTGCTCGACCTCATGATCCATGATCTGGGCGTCATATTGCAATTGGTTAAATCTCCGGTGGAAAAAGTCGAGAGCGCCGGGGTCAGCGTTCTTTCACCCTCCGAAGACATTGCCAACGCCCGCATCACCTTTGCCAACGGCTGTGTGGCCAATATCAACACCAGCCGGGTTAGTCTGAAAAAGGTGCGGGAAATTCGGGTTTTCCAACCCAACACCTATCTTTCCCTGGATTTCATGAACCAGAAAGGGCACTTGTTGCGCAAAGTGGGGTTGAACCTTGAAAAGGAAGAGATTCCCATCGAAAAAGGGGAGCCATTGCAATTGGAACTGACTTCCTTTGTCGATTGTGTGGCTCGATATGAGGAACCGAAAGTAAGCGCAGCACTGGGCAAGACCGCTCTCGAGTTGGCCATTCGCGTAACGGAGCAAATCCGTGCCCAGCAGGAAGTATTCGGCACCTGAGCCATAGAGTTGTCTCAATGACGTTGCTGACTCCATCTCCCGTCGCCTTTCCTCCGCCCAAAGCGCCAAAAACGGATCTGCTCATTGTGGCCGGAGAACATTCCGGGGACGAGCACGCCGCTCGCATGGTGACCAAATTGCTGCGGCTTCAACCTGATCTACGCATCGCCGCCGTTGGGGGCGGGAACCTGGAAAATGCCGGGGCACAGCTTCTCTATGATATAACCTCCCTTTCCGTGATCGGATTTGCAGAGGTATTGAAAAACTATCGGGTATTTAGGAACATTTTCCAGCAATTGATCCAATGGATCGAACGCTATGAACCCGCCAATATCTGCCTGGTGGATTATCCGGGGTTTAACCTTCGACTGGCCAAGCAATTAAAATCCCGAGGATTGAGCCGCAAAGGAGGCGGTGGGATCGGCCTTTTCTACTATATTTCCCCTCAAATTTGGGCCTGGAAATCCAAACGGCGTTTCGAGATGGCCGAGACTCTGGATGGGCTAGGAGTGATCTTTCCCTTTGAAGTTGATTGTTTTAAAGATACCGATTTACCGGTGGAGTTCGTCGGGCATCCTTTTCTGGAAGAAGGCCATGCCCCGAACCTGACCTATCGACCGGAGGGACCGGTTCTTCTGCTTCCGGGGAGCCGTCTGCAGCCGGTCAACCGAATATTTCCAGCAATGGCCGAAGCTTTTGCGCTTTTTTTGAAAAAACATCCCGGAGATCGTGCTGTGGTTCTTTATCCCAGTGAGGAAATTCGAGCGGTGTTGGAAAAAAGTTCATCCTCCTTATCCGGTGCAATCAGTTCGGTGGAACTGGCGCCCAATGGACGTGAAGTGGCGGCCAAAGCGGTTTTGACCAGTTCGGGCACCATGTCGCTTTCCTGCGGGTTGGCCGGGATACCCGGCGCCATTGCTTATAAGGCCCATCCGCTGACTTATTTCTGGGCCCGACGATTGATCCATATTCCCTATATCGGGATTGCCAATCTCTTGCTCGATGAATCGGTTTACCCCGAATATATTCAGGGTAGGGCAATCCCCCAATTGCTGGCTTCGGAACTCGAAAAAGCCGTTACGGAAAGGGATAAAATCGATAATGCCCGAAAAGCCGCTGGCCGGTTGCGGAAAATTCTGGCCAGAAGGGAAAATGTCTCACCCGCCACCTGGCTGGCCACACGCATGGTCAATCGCCATTGAGAGATTTCCACAGGCGCTCCGCCTTTTTGGAGAGCGTTTTTCGGCAGGTCGCGACCTCATTTTTTCTAATCTTGAGGTTGGCATTGGCAATTTCGGACAGGTCGTCCAGATTGTAAAGGTAAACTCCGGGCAAGTCGCCAGCTTCCCTCTCAATGTCTCGAGGCACTGCAAGATCGATTAGGAAGAGCGGTTTATCGGGCCTTAGTTTGCTCGCCTTTTCTATCATTTTTCGGGTAAAAATCCACTTCCTGGCGGCGGTCGAAGTAATCACGATATCCATATCCGCCAGGATATTGGGGCATTCCGCAAATGGGATGGCCCGCCCCCCGAATTCACTCGCCAGGTTGACCGCTTTTTCCGGTGAGCGATTGGCCACGGTTATATTTTTTACCCCCCGGCTGATCAATGCCTTGACCGTCATCTCTCCCACCTCACCCATCCCCGCAACCAGAATTCGGCTGGACTTGAGATGGCCGAAGATACGCCGGGCGAGGTCCACCGCGACATTGCCCAGGCTCACTTGTCCCCGGCTGATGGCTGTGTTGGTGCGAGCCCATTTGGCCGCCTGGAATCCCTTTTGGAGGACTTTATGCAGAACCGGCCCGACCGTCTTTTTTTGCACACCGACGGCGTAGGAATCTTTAACTTGCCCGAAAATCTCGGTCTCGCCAATTCTTTGCGAATCCAGGCCTGCGGCGACTTCAAAAATGTGGCGGATGGTTTCGAGGTCATTTTTCCAGTAACCGAAGTCGGCAAACCACGCTGTTTTCAGGTGGTTGAATTGCTCGAATTGTTCCAAAAACCAATCTTGTCCCACGGACCCTTCCGCCAATCCATAAATCTCAATTCGGTTGCAGGTGTTAAGGACCAGGCATTCCTTCAGTTCTACAGAATTGCGCAGGTATTGGTAAAGGGATTCGACTTGCTCTCTTGAGAGGGCCAATTGCTCGCGAATTTCGAGGGGCGCTGTCTGGTGGCTGACTCCCTGAAGAAAAATTTTTCCCCGATTATTTTTCCCATTCATTTAGTATCAGGGTTGCATGGAAGTCGATTCGGGCTCAACTCTTCCGCTCGTGGTCACTGGCCACAAGGAGATCAGGGCCAGGACAAAGAGAATGACGCAGGAAAGGGCAAATTTTTTTGACGCCAACCGATTCGTTCGGTGCAACAGAAGCACAATCGTATAAGCGAGCCACAACGCGACCGTGGTGATTAATTTTGCGCTCTGCACATCGGACAAATGGGTCCGGTAATAAACCGCCCCCACGGCAAAAGAGATAGTGAGCACGGCGACACCCATCATCAGAAGCCTGCGGTTCATTTGGTCCAGTTGAACAATGGAAGGAAGTATGGGGAAAAGCCCCGTGATCCTCTTTTGTTTCAACCCATAATTCTGCAGCAAATACATCAGGGAGGTCAGGGCCAAAATGCCGAAAATGCCGTAGCTAAACACGGCTAGGGCGGCATGGGTTTCGACCCACCCGTTGGTCGCCGACTCTGCTCTAAGATAGGACTGATCCCAGCTTTCCAAAAATAGGGAGAGGGCACCCAAAACGGCTGCCAGGCCTGAGCTGAAAAACCCCAACAGGCTCATGCGAAAGGCGGGCCCAATGACGAGGTAGAGCAAGATGGCCGACCAAACGACGAATTGCACTTTCTCGAAGGGGTTTCCCAAGGGGCACCTGCCGAGGTCCATTCCGCGCAGGTACAAGCCCAGCGTTTGCAGGGCGAACCCCCCAATTACCAGCGAGAGCATCGACAGCTTTCGATGCTTGCGGGTTTTTATGAGGTAACCCAGACCGTAGGCAAAGGCCAGGCAATACAGAATGATGCCTAGCCCGATAAGGGTCCTTTCGTCCATGCTGAAAAAATTCATTCTCGTTTTTCAGGTATTCCGTCTTGGAGCCAACCGTTCACTTTGCGCTTCAGGAATTGGATAAATTCAGGGTGATCGTTGAGACAGGGAATCAGGGTCAACGACTCCCCGCCTGCTTTTATAAAAGTCTCTTTTCCCTGTATGGCAATCTCTTCCAAAGTTTCCAGGCAATCGGAAAGAAATGCCGGGCACATGACGAGGATTTTTTTAACGCCTTCCCGCGCAAATCGCTTCAGTTCAAAGTCCGTATACGGTTTCAGCCAGGGATCGCGGCCCAGTCTCGATTGGAAGGAGACGGCATATTTATCCTCCGCAATTCCGGTCATTGAAATAAATTTATCAACCGTTTGAAAACACTGATGCCGGTAACAGGTGTCATGGGCCGGATGGGGCCTTTGACAACAATCGGGAGTGGCCAGGCAATGGGCATGGGTCGGATCGCTCTTGCGCAGATGCCGCTCCGGGACGCCATGAAAACTGAATAAAAGTTTGTCGAAACCTCCTTCCAGGTAGGGTCTGGCGCACTCAATGAGGGCCTTGATATAGTCCTCCTCATCGTAGAATGGCTGGAGGATTGTTATTTTTGGAGAGACGCCTTGTTTTTCAATTTCAACATTCACCCGCTCCACCACGGTTTCGTAACTGGACATGGCGTAATGAGGGTAAAGGGGTACAATGAACAGATCCGTGATTTCTTCCCGGTGAATTTTCCTAATCGTATCCGGGATGGAGGGCGACCCGTAGCGCATGGCCAGAAAAACGGAAACATCCACCATTTGCTGTAGCAAGGCCTGCTGTTTTTTGCTGATAACCATCAGCGGTGAACCTTCCGGGGTCCAGACTTTACTGTAAGCATGGGCCGATTGTTTTGGCCTGAAGGGTAAGATGAAAAAGTAAACCACCATGGCGCGAATTGGCCAGGGGGCGTCCAAAACGCGTTCGTCCATGAGAAATTCACGCAAATAACGACGAACGTCTCCTACCGAACAGGAGTCGGGAGAACCGAGATTCAACAGTAGGACCGCTTTTTTTTGCATGGCCGGGGAATTGGTAATTGCCGGTCAGATAAAATCTTCAAACGGTTCTGGAATAGCGATTTTCCTTCCCTTGCAAATAGGCGTCGAAGTGCATGGCGACATTTCGAATAAAAAGTCGGCCCAATTCGGTGATGCTGATGCTCTCGGGAGTTATTACCACCAATTCGTCCTCCTCCATTTTCCGCAGGGAGGCTATTTCGCGAGAAAACCGGTGGGGGAAATCGATATTTAATTTTTGCGACACCTCCTCAAAATTGAGGGTCAGGTGACACATTAACCTCATTATAACCTCACGGCGAATACGGTCTTCATGAGAAAGTATGTAGCCCCGCTGCACGGGGAGAATACCGTTAGCCATGGATTGGTTGTAGAGGTCGGAAGTCTTATAGTTTTGCCGGTAAACACGGGATGTCTGGGAGACGGAAGAGAGGCCGAAACCGCAAATTTCAGAGTCCGCTTTCGTGCTATAACCCTGAAAGTTACGCTGGAGGGTTTTGTTGCGCTGGGCCTGCGTTAGTTCATCATCTTCCTTGGCGAAGTGGTCCATGCCAATGTAAACATAGCCGTTCGCAGTCAGCTTTTCTGTCAACATGGTAAGTATTTCCAGTTTGGTTTCCGGCGGCGGCAGGCTGGCCCGGGCGAGAATTTTCTGGGCCGGTTTGATCGAGGGCACATGAGCGTAGCTGAAGACGGCGAAGCGGTCAGGATCGTAATCGATCACTTCGTCCAACGTCTCACTGAAGGACTCCACGCTTTGGTGGGGCAATCCGTAGATGAGATCGATATTGACGGATTTGAATCCTTCTTCGTTGAGCCACTCTATGGCTTGAGTATTCAGTTCGGTGGGCTGCACCCGATGAATCGCTTTTTGCACTACCGGGTTGATGTCTTGTACGCCGAAGGAGGCCCGGTTGACGCCCATTTCAGCAAATGCCCTGATATGATCCCGAGTCAGGCGTCTTGGGTCCAGCTCGACACTTAGTTCCGAATCCGGTTGGAAGGAGAAATTGTCATGAATAATACTACCCAGCCGGCGAATCAAATCGGGTTCCAAAAAATTGGGTGTTCCCCCGCCGAAATGCAATTGCGCGGCTTTACGGCCGGGTTGCAGGTAGGGCAGGAACAGATTTACCTCTTTTTCCACCAAGTCGAGGTAAGCCTTGGACCGATCATGGTCGGTCGTAATGACGGTGGTGCAGCCGCAGAACCAGCAAAGACTTTCGCAAAACGGAATGTGAAAGTAGAGCGAAAGAGGGCCGGTTTCTCTTTTCGAATCTTCCAGAAGTTCCTCTTTATCAACATCCTCTGTGAAACATAGAGCTGTTGGGTAGGAGGTGTAGCGGGGTCCCGGCTGGTCGTATTTCCGGATCAGGGCTAAATCGGGCTTGAGCATTTTCATGACTGGTTATGCACCGTTTTAAGCAGTGTTTCAACGTTTTCCAGTTTGGCACTGGGCAGTATGCCATGGCCCAGGTTGAAAATATGTCCCGGCCGGCCTTTCATTGAATTTAAAATTCGTTCGGTTTCCTCAACAACAATCCCAGGCTCGGTATTCAACACGACCGGGTCGAGGTTTCCCTGCACCGCAATTCCGGGTCCAATTCTGGTTGCGAAATCAGACAGATCGACCGTCCAATCCACACTCAGGACCTTTGCTCCTGTAGCCGCTAAAGCAGACGCATTAGCCGCCATCCCTTTGGCGAAGAGAATTACGGGAACATCCTTTTCCAGTGATTGAATGATTCGCCGTATCCAATTGAGTGACATTTCCTCGTAGAGCGATCCCGCGCAGGCGGCGCCCCAGGAATCGAATATTTGCAAGGCATCGACACCGGCATCGATTTGCATTTTAAAATAATCCACCAGAGCAACGGTAATTTTTTCCATCAGGGCCTCAAAATCATTTCGGTGGCTGAAGAACAGATTTTTTATTTGAGTGAAATCTTTGGAATGCCCGCCCTCGACCATGTAAGTTGCCAGGGTCCAGGGTGAGCCGCCGAATCCGAGAAGGGCTTTACGGTCACCTAGTTCCCGGCGGACTATTTTCTGTGCTTCGGCCACGTAACCGAGTTTTTCGGGAATACCCGTTGGATCGAGCCGCTCGATCTGCTCCGGGGTTTCGAGGCTGTATTCCATTTCAATGCCTCCGGTTTCCTTGAACCGGTAGGGCTGGCCCAGGGCTTCCGGAATTACCAGTATGTCGCTGAAGGTGATGGCCGCATCGAATTCGTACCTTTGCATGGGCTGCAGCGTTACCCGGGCAGCCAGTTCCGGTGTCTGGGCCAGCTGAAGAAAGGAGTATTTTTTCTTCAACTGGCGGTATTCGGGCAGGTAGCGGCCCGCCTGCCGCATAATCCAGACAGGCGGCCGGTCCACCGGTTGGCACCCGCAGGCAGCCAGAAATCTATCGCGATCATTCATTAATACCGACGATTATTTTGGTCCGGCCTGAAAAAACAATACCAAATAATCGTTGGCCGGAGAATGACCCTCTCAGGAGGCGGCAGCCACTTTGGCGTTGAAATCTCTAATTCGGTCGTCGATTTCGTGGATCTCTTCTCGCAGTTCCGTCCAGTAGCTCTCATCGTACCATTGGGCGTTCAATTCATCCAGTTCGCGGCCCTGCTGCTCGATCCAGGTGAAATATTTCAGGTTATGCACCCGCTTGCGGTCCTGGTAGGAGAGTTCCTGCATGTAATCGGTGGAAAGTCCGAGCAGGTGCCGGTGGTGGTCTTTCATGGCGGTTTCACGGTTGTAATCGCCCAATTCCTCCCGCAGTTCTCCGATCCGGCTGCCATAAAGTTCCATCGAATCCGTGAATACCGTGAACAGAATATCCTTTTCCGTCAGTTCGTGGTATTTGGCCAGTTTTATCGCGGCGATGAGGTTGCTCAGTCCGGATATTCCGACCTCCGGCAGCCTTGCGATGAGTTCATCGGTTACGCCGACGCTTTTCAAGTAGTCCTGCCCTTCCGATTCATTGAAGAGGCGAAGGGAGTTCATGCAATGCTCGTCATCTACGGCGATGACAAAATCCGTATTGCGGACGTTATGGATCCAGGGAACATGCTTGTCACCAATGCCCTCGATACGATGGCCGCCATATCCATTCTGGAGAAGGGTGGGGCATTGCAGGGCTTCTACGGCAGCTATTTTGCTACGGGGGAAGCGTTCCTTGAGATAATCGCCGGCGGCAATGGTTCCGGCCGATCCGGTGGAGCTGATCCAGCCCGCGAAATTATCGCCAGCCGACATTTCCTGACCAAGGACCTCCTCAATGGCGCTCCCGGTCAAGTGGTAATGCCAGAGGTAATTTCCGAACTCCTCGAACTGGTTGAAAATCACAATGTCGTCGCGTGTCCGGCGTAGTTCCCAGCATTTGTCGTAAATTTCCTTGACGTTGGATTCGCAGCCTGGGGTGGCGATGACTTCTCCGGCTATTTTGCTCAACCACTCGAAACGTTCGCGGCTCATCTCCTCCGGCAGTATGGCAATGGCCTCACAATCCAATAGTGCGGATGTGTAAGCGCCGCCCCTGCAGTAGTTGCCGGTAGAGGGCCAAACCGCCTTCTGGCTGGTGGGGTCGAATTGTCCGGTCACCAGGCGGGGGACGAGGCACCCGAAGGCCGCTCCCACTTTATGCGCACCGGTGGGGAACCATTTCCCCACCAAGGCAAAGATACGGGCTTTGACCCCAGAGATTTCCGGGGGAATTTCCATATAATTAACACCCCCAAAACCGCCCCCTTGAGCGATAGGTTCGTTTTTCCATGAAGCCCGAAACAGATTCAGCGGATTGACCTCCCACAGGCCCACATCCTTGAGGCGATTTTTAACATCCTCGGGCGCCTTGCGGGGATCTTTTTGTTCCGCAAAGGTGGGGATGATAATGTTTTGTTCATGCGCGCGTTTGATGGCGTTGGCCTGTTTTGCCTGGTCAACTTGGAGGTCTATTTTCATAATGTTTTCTATTCCTTCTTCTAATTTAATAAAATGAGTTTGCAGCTTGTTTTTGGACTACCGGAGTTTTTTTACCTGTTCGACGAGCCAGCCTGAGCCGTCATTTGGGGCGGGTTGCAAACCGAGAAGTTCGCAAAGGAGCCCGTAAATCTCCACATTGATGAAGGATCCCACCTTCTTTCCCCGTGGAATTTCGGGGCCGTAAGCAATGAAAATTCCATGCATCAAAGGATCCTCGTTGTCGTAACCGTGATCGCCTCTCAAAGGGTGATCCCTGGGCAACTTGAGGGCTTTTTTGGTGACAACTTCCCAGCCGATATCCGGTATTCCAACAATTGGAGGGATGCGGATATGCCCGCTTAGCTGGAAACGCTGTGGGATTTCATCCCTGGCATAAACTTTAAGGTGCGGGTGGGCGTTTCTGAGCTTTTTAAGAATTCGAGGAATTTTCTTTTCCGGCGCCCAGATGCCCAATTGAGCTCCGTAGCGAATCCATTGCGCCTCAGAGGTATCGAAATAGTCGTCCAGATTGATTTGGCGTTCCGGGTCGACATCGACCATTCCATGATCGGATACGACAACAATGTGGGTGGATTTCAGAACGCCTTGTTCCTCCAGCCCTTTTATGATCTCTCCGATGGTGCGGTCCACCAATTCTACTGCCCTGTAGGTTTCAGGAGCATCGGCGCCGGCATCATGGGCCACTTCGTTTACTTCCGGCAGGTAAAGAGTGAGGAAGTTTGGCCTTTCATCCTCAGGCAGGTCGATCCATTTCAAAATAATTTCAACTCTTTCCCGATAGGGCATATTATGCTGGTAAGGAAGCCATTGGGTCGGCCGGTAGCCATTGATTTCGGCTTCAGTTCCCGGCCAAAACAGCGTATTTGCTTTAAGCCCTTGTTTGACGGCTGTTACCCACACCGGTTCTCCGTGCCACCATCTACTGCTGGCCAATTCCCTCCTTTTGCCGAGGTCGAAATAAGCGCCATAAACCGGGTCGTACATTTCGTTGTCGATAATGCCGCTGTGCGCCGGGTAAAGCCCGGTCACGATGGAGTAGTGATTTGGGAAGGTATTGGAAGGATAGACTGGAATCAGGCTTTCGGCCTGGAGTCCCTCCCGTCGCAGACGGTCGAGGTTGGGAGTATCCGCCTTGTCAAAATAATCATAGCGGAAGGCATCCAGGGAAATGAGCAATACCGTGGGTTTCTCCATTTTTTCGGCGAAAAGCGATCCCGTCATTACGGTCGTTGCGGCCAGTAAAAACAGGCACATCCCCTTTCCGCCGAGTCCCGCAAATTTTGAAATAAGTCCTTTCATCTTGAAAATGAGACATTGAGCCTTGCAGGATTTCTGACAATATAAAAAGGCCCCGGTGGAAGGGATAAAATTTGCCAATTTCAGCTATCTGAATTTTGTTTAAGGCATAAAATGCTTGAAACGGCCCTCTTTATAGATAGCAGAGAGGCTGTCATCAAAACGAAAAACAGGAACGTTATTTTATGAGTACTCCACTGGCCAACAGACTACAGAAGCTGGGAACGGAGACCGCTTTCGCGGTTTCTGCCGACGCTGCCTCATTTGCCGCAGAAGGCAACGAGGTTTTTCCTTTTCATCTTGGAGATCTGGACTTGCGGACTCCTTTGAACATTATCGAGGCTGCCCACCAGGCAATGCTCGACGGCAAGACCGGCTACAATCCCTCTGCCGGAATCATGCCTTTGCGGGAGGCTCTTGCTGAGGATGTAGGGCGTGACCGGAATGTTTCCTACGGGCCGCAAAATGTGGCTGTGCAACCCGGCGGAAAGCCGGTCATCAGCAAATTTCTGGAGATCGTTATGAACCCTGGCCAAGGCGTCCTATACCCCAACCCGGGATTCCCCATTTATGAATCGCAAGTCAATTACCTGGGTGGTAAACCGCTTCCCTACGGCTATATTCCCACAGGAGAGGGTTTTACAATCGACCGGGAAAAAATCGAATCGCAAATCGATGACAGCACCTGCGCCATCATTTATAATAATTACCAAAATCCGCTCGGAGCGGAATCCTCCGATGAGGAGATGCAATGGCTGGCGGATTTAGCCATCAGAAATGATCTTTGGGTACTTTCCGATGAGGCTTATTTTAAAATATTATACGGTGGACAGGGCAAAAGCATTGTTTCCCTGCCGGGGATGCTGGAACGGACGGTCATACTCTACACCTTCTCCAAGACTTATGCCATGACCGGATCGCGATTGGGCGCCGCTATCGGACCTGAGCATATAACCGCCAATATGGCCAAGCTAAACGTCAATGTTGAGTCCTGCACCAATCACGCTCTCCAGTACGCCGGAGTCGAAGGTCTCAAGGGCGACCAGAGCGGGGCTCACGAAATATTGAAGACCTTGCGCGAGCGCCGCGATGCTCTGGTGTCTGAGTTGAAGGGGATTGATGGCGTCGATGTGTTTGTGCCCAATTCCACCTTCTACCTTTTTCCCGATGTGACGGGAGCCTACGAAAAACTGGGGGCAACCTCGCTGGAAGATTTTCGCAGCCGTACCTTGCGGGAGACGGGGGTTTCCTTCTGCACCCGCGAGCATTTCGGGAGCCCCTTGCCGGGCGAGGACCGTAAATTTATTCGTTTCGCTTATTCGGGTATATCGGTGGATAAAATCTGCGAAGGACTGGCCAGATTGAAAGCATTTTGGAATTGAGCCGGATTGATCCCCTCTAAGCGTTTGAAATTTTCTCTTTACAAGGGAAACATCCAGGCGGTATTCTTAAAGGCAGTAACCAACAAATGCTTTCACATTTGGGGGTTTAGGGCTGATCGAAGGACTGACTAGAACTCCGGTCACATAGCCAGTATAGGAGTAAAAAGTTTTTAGGGAGCATTCCTGCGGGTAACTTTTTACTGAGTCGAGGCAATTGCTGTGAAGCCGGTTTCTGAATCGGGTATCCACGGTCGGCTCTGTCCTCCTGAACTTAAAAAAAGGAATTTTTCATGGCAGAATTACGTGGTGTCAGCCTGGGACAGAACCTCCAGGCAATCGTTTCGGAATTAGAGAGCTGCAAAACCATTTACGGTTATCGCCAGCGTGACATCTTCACCGGCGACCCGGATCACGATTTTTCAGTCGATTTCCATGACAAGCGGGCGTTCACCCAACTTGGGCCGGCTTCTGGACCGCACACCCAGCTCACCCAGAACATCATTCTGGCTTTTTTGGGCGGAGGAAGAATTTTTGAACTTAAAACAGTGCAGATTCTCGACGAACTGGACATCGGCCGCCCCTGCATCGAAGCTCCCAATATCGGCTTCAACATCGAGTGGTCGCAGGAATTGAAACTGCAGGCCTCCTACGATGAATACGTCAAAGCCTGGGTGATTTTGAAGATTATTGAGGACATGGAACTTCTCGGTGTGCCCAAGGGCGATCCTTTTTACGACTTTGTTTTCGATATTTCCATCGGCTACGATCTCAAGGGCGTCTCCTCCCCCATCATGGTGGAGTGGGTAAAAAAACTGATGAACGCCGAGGAGGCCATTCGTCAAATGCTCAGCGAATTACCGGAGCCCTTTGCCCGCTACCGCGATTTCAAGGTCGATCCCCATATTTCCAGTTCGGCCACTCTCTCAACCTTTCACGGCTGCCCCAAGGAAGAGGTCGAAGGCATCGTAAAGTTTCTCATCGAAGAGCACGGTTTGCATGTTATTGTTAAGTGCAATCCCACCCAGCTGGGCTATGACTGGGTGAATAAAACCTTGCTTCAGGATCTTGGTTATTCGCACCTGAGACTGGATAAACATGCCTTCGAGGGCGATTTGTCCTTTGAGGACGCTTTGCCATTGATGAAGAGGTTGGAAGAATTTGGCGACCAGCATGGTAAAAATGTGGGGGCGAAATACACCAACACCTTAATCGTGAATCACGAAAAATCCGTCATGACCAACATTGAGCCCGGCGTGCCGGACAAGGTGATGTATCTTTCCGGACGGCCCCTGCATGTTATCGCCATGAACGGCATGCACAATATGCGCACCGCCATGGGGAGCCATTTTCACATTTCCTTTTCCGCCGGCATCGACAAGGAAAATTTCACCGAAGCCGCAGCCTGTTATTTGCGTCCAATCACCACCTGCACCGACCTGCTGCAAAAAGGTGGCTATGCCCGCATGCCTCAATACTTAAAAAATCTGGGCAAAGCGATGGACGAAGTAGGCGCTCGCAACATGGCGGAGTTTCTCCGGACAAAAGCCGGGGACAATAGCCTGAGTCTGGAGGAGGCCGGACACATAAACGCCCAAAGCATTGTACCGGCGCTGGTGGAAAACACCCGCTACCACAACAACCAGAACTCGGACATGCCCAAATTCATCGATTCGCATCTGGAGCTGTGGGATTGCCTGACCTGCAACATCTGCCTGCCTGTATGCCCCAATGCGGCCACCTTTAATATACCCATTGGCAAGCAGAACATTCCTAAGACCGATTTTGTTTATAAGGATGGCGGTTTTTCTCCCATCTCTGGAGATGTAATAAACCTCAAGAAAAAGAGCCAGATCGCGATACTGGCCGACTTCTGCAACGAGTGCGGCAACTGCGACACTTTCTGCCCGGAACAAGGCGGACCCTATGCCGAGAAACCGAATTTCTTTTTTAACCGGGAATCCTACAAAACCGATTCCAAGTGGGATGGTTTTTATTTCGATTCCCCCCATTCCATGACGGGAAGAATCCAGGGTGCCGAACATTCGCTGCAATACTCGGAAAGTGAGGAACAGTTTACTTACATGGATCCCAAGGGAAGGTTTACCCTCGATTCCGAAGGCGCCCTGATCGAAGGCGAAGCCGCCGCCGGGCTGGCGGATGGGGCCGTTGTCGATATGAATTCGTTTTACGTTATGAAAATTTTAATGCTCGGACTCGCCTCGGCTCCTGCATCCTACACGAACCGGTTTCTTCTGGAAACTTCATGAGGAACAATTTAATTTAAGAAAAACCAACTAAATTGATCGAATCCTGAGGATCTAAAAGTATTCATCCAATTTTTATGACAATGTCTCTTAGGAGCGAAATTGATTTTGATATAAGGAAACTGCTGATATGGAATTCACATTAAACGGAGATAAAATGGAGTATAGTGGAGATCCCGAAATCTCCTTGCTCACCTATTTGCGGGAACAGGCTGGAATCACCTCCCCTAAAAAAGGCTGTAATGACGAGGCTGCCTGCGGTTGCTGCTCCGTTCAGGTAAACGGCAAGGGAGCACTCGCCTGTGTGGTTAAAATGAAAAAGGTCGATGGGGCCGAAGTGACCTCTATCGAGGGCATGGATTTAAGACTGCAGGAAGCGTTCGCGGACGCCTTTGTGGAAAAAGGCGGTATTCAGTGTGGCTTCTGCATTCCTGGATTCGTCATGCAGGCCAAGGCCCTTCTGGACAAAAATTCCGACCCGACCCGACCCGAGGTGATCAAAGCCCTTAATAAAAACCTTTGCCGCTGCACGGGTTACGTCAAGATCGTCGATTCGGTCATTGAAGCGGCCCGGGCCATTCGGGAAAACGACAAGGTTCCCAGAGCGGACACCACCGGCAAGGTGGGCTGTAATTTACGCAAGTACGAGTGTGACACGGCAACCTTGGGAATGCGCCCCTATGTGGACGACATGACCCGGCCCGGTATGCTTTACGGCGTTTTCAAGCTGAGCGACCATCCACGGGCCAAAGTCCTTTCCATGGACGTTTCGGAAGCGGAAAAACTGGAGGGGGTGGCTCGCGTATTTACGGCCGAAGATGTACCCGGCGAGCGCGTTATCGGCCTGATCGTACAGGATTGGCCCATCATGATCAAAGTCGGCGAAGAGACCCGCTATATCGGCGATGTTCTGGCCGGTGTTGTCGCCGAGACGGAACAAATTGCGCGCCAGGCAATTGATCTTATCAAGGTGGAATACGAGGTGCTCGATCCAGTGACCGACGTTTTTAAAGCTCTCGATCCGGGTTCGCCCGAGGTTCACACCGGCGGTAACCTTCTTTATGAGGGCCGAATCGATCGCGGCGACTTTAACAAGGCCATCGCCAAATCTGCTTTTACGGTCAAGGACCGTTACATTACTCAGCGTGTGGAGCATGCCTTTATGGAGCCGGAATCCTGCCTGGCCGAGCCGTTCGGTAGCAATGGCGACTCCGGTATACGGGTTTACTCTCAAGGCCAGGGCGTTTTTGACGACCGGGTGCAAATCGCCAAGGTGCTTGGGATCGGCCAGGAATTGGTGGACGTCATCCAGGTGCAGTGCGGAGGCGGTTTCGGAGGCAAGGAAGATCTCATCATCCAAGGCCATGTGGCTCTGTTCGCCTATTTGCTGAAAATTCCGGTCAAACTGACCCTTAACCGCACCGAGTCCATTCGGATGCACCCCAAGCGTCACCCATTTATCATGGATTACGAGGTCGGTTGCGACGCCAACGGCATGCTCACGGCCCTCAAAGCGGATATCTTGTGCGACACCGGGGCCTATGCCTCGGTCGGGATGAAAGTGGCCCAGCGCGGTCTCGGCCATGCCACCGGCGCTTATTCGGTGGCCAATGTGGAAATTCAGTCCAAGGCCGTTTATACTAATAATGTTCCCTGCGGCGCATTTCGCGGATTTGGGGTCAACCAGGTGGCCTTTGCCATGGAACGTTGTATCGATGAACTTTGCGCCAAAGGCGGTTTCGACCGCTGGCAGTTCCGCTACGACAACGCCATCCGCAACGGTTCCTACACTGCCACCGGGCAAAAAATCGAAAGCGGGTGTGGTTTGCGCGAAACCCTGCTCGCGGTCAAGGACGCGTTTTATTCGGCAAAGTACGCTGGGATCGCCTGCGGTATTAAAAATACCGGGGTAGGCAACGGCATGCCCGATACTGGCGAGTGCCAGATCGACATCGTTTCCGGAGACAGCGTGATTATTTACCATGGTTGGACAGAAATGGGCCAGGGTGCCCACAATATGGCTATTCAAACCCTCTGTGAGGAAACGGGCATGAATCCGGACATTATAGATGTCCGGGTCGATACCGCCAAGGAAACCGTCTGCGGGATGACAACGGCCTCCCGCGCCACCTCGCTCATCGGCAATTCCGTCATCAATGCCTGCCTTCAGTTGAATGAGGATCTGAAAACCCATTCTCTGGCCGAGCTGGCCGGAAAATCCTACCGGGGCAAATGGATTTGCGACTGGACGACCAAGCCGGGTATGCCCAACGAAAAAGGCGAGGAAGTGACCCATTATTCCTATGGCTATGCCACCCAGGTCGTTACACTCGACGATGATGGCAAGATCGACACTGTTTACGCCGCGCACGACGCTGGAAAAATCATGAACCCAATCCTTTTCGAAGGACAGATCGAAGGGGCCATCCACATGGGTCTCGGCTATGCGTTGACAGAAGAACTTCCCATGGAGGATGGGTTTTTCAAATCTACCCGCTTTGTCGATTGCGGTGTTCTTAAGCCGCAATTCATGCCCCGAACGGTCGTTAAAGGTGTCGAAGTGGCCGATCCCCATGGACCTTACGGAGCCAAGGGAGTAGGCGAAATCGGGCTTGTTCCCACGGCCGGTGCAGTCGTCAATGCCCTCTGCCAGTTCGACAAGCAGCCGCGCAACACCCTTCCGCTGAGGGATAAGAAAGTGCTGCGCTGATCGACTTAATAGAAGACCGCCCGTCTTTTTCCAGGGGATGGCCTGATTGTAGATTTATTTTCTGAAAGGGATTTCCCGTAAATCCCTCTAAACCATTTTATTATCAACGAAAAATTTAAATTAATGCTGAATTACGAAGAAATTAACAAACTGGCTAAAAAATACGAACCGGAGATGGTCTCCTTTTTGCGTGATATCGTGGCCATCCCCTCCACCAGTGGAAAAGAGGAAAGGGTCATCGCCCGCATTCGGCAGGAAATGGAAAAAACCGGCGCCTTCGACCGCATCTGGACCGATCCCATGGGCAATCTCCTGGGGCAGGTCGGCACCGGCCCGCGCCTCATTGCCATCGATGCCCATATCGACACCGTCGATATCGGCAATCCGGCCGAGTGGAAACACCATCCATTCGAAGGAAAGGTCGAGGATGGCTTTGTTTATGGTCGTGGAGCCGGCGACCAGGAAGGCGCCGTCGCTCCCATGGTTTATGCAGGTAAAATCATCAAGGATCTCGGCCTCAAAAGTGATCAGTGGGCCACTCTATTCACCTTCACGGTGCAGGAAGAGGATTGCGACGGCCTCTGCTGGCAATATATTATCAACAAGGACAACATTCGTCCCGAATGTGTTGTTATTACCGATTCGACCAACACCAACATTCTGCGCGGCCACCGCGGGCGCATGGAAATCGGTGTCACCGTGCATGGCCGTTCCGCCCACGGTTCAATGCCGCACAAGGGTGACAATGCGGCTTACAAAATCGCCAAAATCATCACCGAAATCGAAAAACTCAACAAAACCCTCAAGAAAGACGATTTTCTGGGTAAGGGGACGATATCCGTTTCCTATGTTGACTGCAAAACCCCAAGCCTCTGTGCCGTTCCCAACCAGGCCTACATCCACCTCGATCGCCGGTTGACGGTGGGCGAAACAATGAAGTCGGCTTTGCGTGAAGTTCGCGAAGCGGTCAAGCGCGCCGGGATTAATCGAGCGGAAGTAAAGGTGCTGCACTATGCCAAGCCAAGCTGGACGGGTCTTGTTTACGAAACGCAAAGTTATTTCCCGACCTGGGTTTTTCCCGAAAGCGATCCCCAGGTGCAAGCCGCCATCCATTCCTACGAACGATTATTTAATAAGAAACCAAAAATCAGCCGTTGGACCTTCAGCACCAACGGGGTGGCTATCGCCGGGATATTCGGCATCCCCTGTGTCGGTTTTGGCCCGGCCGAAGAGGATGTTGCCCACACCGTCAACGATCGGGTTCCCATCGAGCACCTCGTTAAATGCGCGGCTTTTTACGCCGCCTATCCCGAAATCTACTGCTCGGAAAACCTCCCCACGCAAAAGCAGACCGAAATCAGCAACAAAGCCGCATCTAATCGCATCAACGGCCTAATACAGGAAAATATACCTGAACTTAGCCCCAGCGTTGGATAATCTTACCCGGTTATCGAAGCTGTGGCGTTAGTGAAAAGTAGAAACCTTCAAGTTTCCTCCTCATATTGCGGAAAATCCTCCGTAAAGAAGGCACAGCTTTGGGAGAGGTCGATAAATTTTTTCTCATCTTCGATTAGTTCCATAAAGGCTTGCTCCAGGTCCGGAGTGGTCACATCGGCCCGGAAGGCATCGATATCCTCCCACCAGAGCTCGGCGATGCCGTCATAAGGCTCCGCCAGTCCGCGTGAGTCTTTCAATTGAGCATTAGCCTCCGGCTGGATGGTGTGGCATTGCACATACTTTTTCACACTCTGTTTGGCCGACAGGCCGGTGGCCAATGGTCCATGCACATTCAGCCAGTAAGAGCGAAATTCCTCCACACTCATCCCCTCCTTCCTCCGAATACAAAAAACCAGCTTAATCATAATCTCTAATCTGATGTATTGATTTACTAATTACAAAATCAAATAATTCTGTGAAAATAAAAGTCGAGATTCGAGTTTATTAAACAAAAAAGGAACTCCGAATAATAAAATGAATATGAGAATTTTACAGGGATTCGGCTGTATAATTTTTAAGTCGTAATTTGAGTTGAATGATGGCTATCATATATTCATAATAATGGCTGATCCTGGTTAGAAGGCATTTTTGCAAATATTCCTTTGCCTTGCTCTCGTTTCCATTCAAGAGATGAACTTGAGCGGTGTAAAAGAAAGCTTCGCACAATTGTTCAAGATTAATATATTTATCATCGTTAT
>JAJFLV010000031.1 GCA_021772535.1 Opitutales bacterium
GGCGCTCATGTGGTGATAGCAGACCTTCAACCGGAAGCCGCTGAAAATGCCTGCCGTCTTCTTGCTAAGGAAGCAAACTTATCTGCTGAACCTATGACCTTGGACATCGGTGATGAAAATGCCGTTCAGGTTGCTGCCGACGACATCGTCAATCGCCACGATCGCCTCGATATTGTTGTTAATGCCACGGCCTACTCCACCAGCCTGGCCATGGAAAAAATGAGCTTGGCGGACTGGGAAAAAGGGTTGCGCGTTACGCTTAGCGGAGCGTTCGTCCTTGCGCGAGAAGCGGGGCGGATCATGGTTGCCCAAGGCGGAGGCAGTATCATCCAGTTCTCCAGCATGTATGGAAAAGTCAGTCCGGATCCCCGCATATACGCTCCCAAATACAATGCGAATCCGATCGATTACGGCGTTGCCAAGGCGGGAATCCTCCAGATGGTACGCTATCAGGCCATAATGTGGGGTCCCCACCGGGTGCGAGTGAACGCCGTCGTTCCCGGCCCGTTTCCGAATCCCGCAATACAGGGAGGCGATCCGGAATTTGTCCAAAAATTATGCCATAAGGTCCCCCTAGGGCGTGTGGGAAAAGCTAACGAGATTGTCGGCGCAGTGGTTTTCCTGGCCTCGGAAGCCGCAAGTTTTGTCACCGGCACGGAAATCGTCGTAGATGGTGGTTGGACGGCTTGGTAATTGAAAGACTATCTAGAACCTATCTCAAAATCGATGATGTTGATGCAGAAAGCAATTATGCATTTTGAGCAAGGCGCGACGGGGCTTGCCGGGCTAGCAGCCCTGCTGCCCCGGCGGAACGCTGCTCAAACACATAACTGCCTCTGTCCAAAGGATTTGTGCGGCACGGCAGCACCTGCGGCGTTGGTTTGCGCCCGAAGGGCGTCCAGCCCATCCGGGCGCAAAGCCGCCTGGCATTTGCCACCGTGGCGCTACAAACATCATTCATCTGCGAATTTGAGATAGGTTCTATTAAATCAATGAAAAATTTACCCTTACTTTTGGTTAAAATCCCAGCCTTTCTCTTTTTAATGGTGTATCTTCTGTCAGTTTCGGAAACGGTGCACTCGAAAGAATATTCCACCACAAACATTCGTTTGATGGAGGGAGTTGAATATGCCGTAACCGAGGAACAAACGCTTTATCTGGACATCTATCTTCCCCCCGAGTTTAAACAGCCGCCTCTCGTTGTCTTTGTCCATGGCGGGGCATGGAGAGCCGGTACGAGAACAAACCCGCTGATTCTCCCTCTCTTAAATCATGGATGGGCCATCGCCAGTATCGACTACCGGCTGAGTCCGGTAGCGCCCTTTCCCGCTCAGGTTCATGATATCAAGGCGGCAATCCGGTATCTGCGGGCCAAGGCCGATGAATTTGGCTACAAGGCAGATCGAATTGCAATCGTCGGCGTCTCCGCCGGGGGGCACCTCGCAGCGCTTGCCGGGGTTACTAACGGGCATCCGGAATTGGAAGGTAATGTTGGCGCTTTCCCCAATGAATCTTCAGCCATTCAGGTTATTGCCAGTTTCTATGGTGCGAGCAATCTAAGCACCATCCTCTCCCAATCGACTCCGGTCGGATTGAAGGTGCGCCAACCGGCGCTCCAACTCTTGCTCGGCGGACTACCGGACCAACAAAAAGAATTAGCCCGCCTCGCGAGTCCGGTCTCTCATATCGATTCAACAGACCCGGCGCTCCTCCTCATGCACGGTGACCAGGATCCGCACATGCCCATTAATCAGGCCCATGAACTCAACTATCATTATGTCGAAAACGGGCTGACCGTGCAGTTTGAAGTTATCCATGGGGCTGGCCACGGTGGCGAAGCGTTTTACAATGCGGCTGGCATTAGGCTATTGGATGAATTCTTGAAGCAGCATTTATGAAAACCGTTATTTCACAAACAATCATCCCATTGCTTGTTCTGTTTGTTGCCCTGTTCTCAGGATCGCATGTTGGGGCAGAAGTCCACCTTCAATCCGGCTTCTTTCCGCCTGTGGAGGAGGCCACTCTTTTCGCTTTCGATGATCGGGCCATACCGTTAACCGAAAACTTGAGGTTGGAAATGAACCCACCCCGAAAGCACCCGGACAATCCGGTCGTACCTTTGGGGAAGGATGGTGAACCGGACCATTGGTCGGTTCAGTTTTACGGTTCGGTAATCCGGCACGAAGGGAAATTCAAGATGTGGTATGTCGCCGCCGACAAAAAAGCCCTCGCCGATTTCAAACCTGGAGGCCCATTCAAAAATTGGCGGCCCGCTTACGCCGAAAGCAAGGACGGCATTCATTGGACGAAGCCAAACCTCGGTTTCGTCGAATACAACGGCAATTCGGACAACAACCTCCTCTTAATCCAACCGGAACAGGCCCAGGGCCTGCACCTGATTGTGATCCATGAGCCGGATGAGGCTGATCCAGGCAAACGTTTCAAAATGATTCTGACCATGCGGTCGTATCTCCATGGAAAAAAGATATCAACTTCGATGCCTCTTTTCAGCCCGGATGGATTCCGTTGGAAAGTACCCGAAAGTATAGTTATTGAAAACTACGCCGTAAAAGAGGAATCTCTCGCCCTTCCGCCCGAGCATTTCGAACAGGGAGGCCTTTTCAAGTGGAACGGGATGTATCATCTTCCCGGCCAGCAGCTTTATCCCTGGGCTTCGCGCCCGGATGGAGAAACTGCGGGCAGAGTCATGACGGTCCTCCGCTCCTGGGATTTTCTCGACTGGTCGGCGGCGAAATCCCTCGGTTTTTACCGAGCCCGCGCTGCTGAACCTACCATTATCAACGGAGAGGGTGAAGAGGCTCATCTCGCTGCCAGTGTATGGAATCGTGGAAATGTTTTGATCGGTCTTTACGGTCTCTGGCACGGTGGCAAAAGTAATCCCGAACGGACCATAGATCTTGGTTTTATGGTCAGTAACGACGGCCTCCATTTTCGTGAACCGGTCAGGGATTTCGTTTTTATTCCCCGTGGTCAAGACGGAACCTGGGATGAGGGCGGACTCCTGCAAGGACAAGGATTCGAAAACGTGGGAGATAAGACCTTTATCTATTACGGACACTGGGACCCTCGTCTCCTGAAGTACAAACCACGCGGCGGTGTAGGCCTGGCGACCCTTCCACGGGATCGGTTTGGCGCTTTGGCCGTAAAACACCCTGACAAGCCGGCTGGTTTTCTCACCAGTGTCATCTCAACCTCCGGTGCCCCGGAAATCTGGATCAACGCGTCGGGACTCTCCAGGCTAACACGCCTGAAAATCGAACTGTTTGATGTGGTCGAGCAGCCCATCGCAGGCTGGTCGGGAGATCATGCCGCTATCGTTGATCGGGCGGGTCTGAGGATACCGGTTACATGGCCGAAAACGGTAACCAGTTTCACAGCGGACTCATTCCATATCAAAGTAAGTATCGAAGGCAAAGAGCGACACAAGGCTCGCGTATTTGCCCTCTATGTTCGATAACACCTTCCATTGGCAAAGGGTAGGGCAATAAAAATATGCTCTTTGTGTCAGCGAGCCGCTCAAACGCATTTGATCATTCCTTAGCGCATATTTAAAGCTTCCGCTGACAACTCGTTAAGCAGAGGCCGGTCATGCAAAAAACTCTCCACATTTTGGAGAAACAGATTCCATAACCTTGGCAGAAAATACTCGCCTTCACCTGATCCGGCAATATGCGGAGTCATTATAACGTTGTCAAAATACCACAATGGATGGTCGGGCGGCATTGGATAATGGTAATGCGTATCCAGAGCGGCGCCGGCGATCCAACCTTCTTTCAGAGCAGTAAGCAAGGCTTCCTCCTGAATCAGCGGGCCACGCGCGGGATTGAGCAGGTAGGCGCCGGGGGGTAACTGTTTCAATTCCGCAGAGCCGACCATGCCTTGGGTTTCGCTGTTGAGCGGCAAGGCCATGATGAGGAAGTCCAGATCCCTCAGGAAAGAACCCGTTTGGTTTTCAGTGAAAATTTTTTCGGGAATAACGCCGTCAAGATCACCCGTCTCGGGGACCGTGAAGTGCGCCAGTCGCGGTTTCATGCCATCACGGGTTAATGCATGAACTTTCATTCCTGCCGCCTGGCATAACCGCGCCGTTTCCCGGGCTAATCCCCCATAGCCCCAAAAACCTACCGTGCGCCCGCGCAGCGAGCGTTGAAAATCACCGCCCCGATCCCATATGCCCTGGTCCTGGTGACGGGTCATTTGGCGAAAATTGCGTATCAGATTGACCATCATGGCCAGATTCCATTCGGCAATAGCCGTATCGAAAATTCCTGACCCATTACAGGCGCGGATGCCGCGTTCCGGCAGTCGTGCGCCCAGCAATTGGCTGTACCCCGCCGATCCGATCTGGAGCAGCTTTAAATTCTCCATTGCTTCATGGTCTTCCGGCAAAAAAGTGGTGAAAAAGATTTCCGTCTCCTTCAGCATTTCCTCAGGGAGAATCGGCGGATCCTCCTTTACAGGGTCCGGGGAAATCCGCACCTCCACTCCTTCCATCGCATTTAATTTCGCCAGGCTGGGCTCATCAATGGGGTTGTTTATTAAAATGCGAATACTCATTTGATATCCGTTTTTCCAGGCACCTTGTTGAATTCCCCGGTTCCCGGTTCAAAAGGATACCGGTTCTTGATTTCATCCGTAAGCTTGATTCCCAAACCCGGTTTACGGGGTGGCAAAACCATTCCTTCCTCCATGTGGAAATCGTCGTCGATTATTTCGCTGTGAAGCGGACCGTAATCCGGAGCGACTTCCAGAATGGCGGTGTTCCCGCAAGCAAAGCCGGCATGCACGTTCTGCATCAGGGATCCTCCTGCGCCCCAGGAATGAGTGGCAATGCGTCGGCCACGGCTTTCCAGCATTGAGGCCACTTTCAGGAATTCTCCCATTCCTCCGGTAAAACTGGCATCAGGCTGGCCGATATCAAAGCAATCCCGCTCTGTAAAGACCCGCCACTCATACGTGCCCGTCAGGCATTCTCCTCCTGCAATCGGTATTGCGGTCTGTCGGCACAACTCGGCATACCCCCAAGGATCGGTATAGTGTAAAGGCTCCTCGAAGAAGAAAAGGTCGAAGGGTTCCACCGCGCGCATTACCGCCAAAGCGGTATCGTAATTCCACGTTTCCACAGGACTGTTACCCATGTGTCCGTCCAGCATGACTTTTATTTCATTTCCCGCATGAGCACGCACCAGGTCCATCTTGGCGGCTTCGAAGTCTGCCGCCGCAGCCGGTGACGAGGGAATTTCAAATTGCCCTGCCTCATTCAGACAACCCGCACCCAGCTTGAAGCCTCCAAACCCCAGGGAAAGGTAATGATCTATTTTCGCCTTGAGCTGATCTTCGGGATAGTTGCTCGGTCCGCCGGTCGCGTAGGCATCAATGGCCTCATGCTTGCGTCCGCCCAGCAACTCATAAACCGGTAGTCCGGTCGCCTTTCCCTTTAAATCCCAAAGCGCTGCTTCAATACCGTTTAATACGGCCGTGCCCAAACCAACGCGGCACCAGAAATTGCCGCAATGGTACATTCGACGCCATAAATTTTCGATATTGTCCACATTCTGGCCAATCAGAATCGGCTTGAAGAATTCCACGATCGCGGGAACCGCCTCGGGAAAAGAATAGCCCACATACGTTTCCCCGATTCCCGTATGCTCGGTGTCGGTAAGAATTTCCACATACGCGGCGCTCCGCTTTTTGCGGGCCTGAAGGATGAAAGGGTCGTTCGATAGGGGCCCCGTCAGGAGCGTTGTTCTGACATCTGTAATTCTCATTTTTTTACAGCGAATGTGCTAAAATATTCCACCATTACTGGCTATGGGGAATTAGAACCTATCTCAAATTCGCAGATGATTGATGTTTGTAGCGCCACGGTGGCAGATGCCAGGCGGCTTTGCGCCCGGATGGGCTGGACGCCCCTCGGGCACAAACCAACGCCGCAGGTGCT
>JAJFLV010000032.1 GCA_021772535.1 Opitutales bacterium
ATGTTTTTTGGATTTACTCCTTAATATAGAGTTGTTCGGGAAAGACAGAGCGATCGAAACCCCGGTAGTGCATTTCGGTATAGACAGTGTCGGGAACATTGCCCATGCGGTTGCTGGAGGCCCAATTGTTGGGTAATTTGCCGGTAATTATAAATGGCAATTCACGGGTCATTATTTCGCGGACCTGTATCATGTAACCTCTTAGTTTGTCTTCATCCAAGGTGTTTTCAGCTTTTCTAATAAGAGAGGTGACTTCGTGCAACCATTCCGGACCTTCGGTGTCTGCGAATTTATGCCAGAAAGGCAGAGAAGGCCCCATAATACCGATGTGGTTGCCTTGAACCATGGGATCGATGGGAGGATCGGTAGTATGGACTTCAAAGGTCCCATTGATACGGCGCGGTATCAGAATCTCCTGCAAGCCATAATTCAAGATTACCTCGAGGCCCACTTCTTCCCAGTAATCCTCCACCAGCTCACATAAATCGGTTGTCGTCGAAGTCTCGTTAAACACATCGATGATAAGGGTAAAAGGAGATCCATCCAAAAACTCCCGAATTCCATCCCCATTGGTGTCCCGGTAACCTGCCTGATCCAGTAATTGCCGGGACTTAGCGGGATCGTATTGGGAGTGTATTTTTGCTTGTTCTTCCGAAAACCAGGGACTTGAAGGACTGAAAGAATAGCCTACCGGTTCAAGCATGCCCTGATTTTGCAGTTCACTTATTTCCTCACGGTTGATGGCATGAGAAAGCGCAATTCTGACATCGCGGTTACGAAACGCCCGGCGAAGATTGGGATTGGGCGCATCCCAATTTAAAAAAAATGCCACACTTAGCCTGGGGGCCGTTTTTCTTACCTTGATTCTCCCCTTTTTCTCCTCCGTTTTGAGCATGGTGAATTTGTTGGTATCGGTCAGGGTCTTGCTGTAGAGGTCAAGTTCTCCATTTATGAGTTTAAGAAAGGCAATGTCGGGATTACTCAGAATGGCGAAATCATGCCAGTCGGCATAGGGGAGCTGATTCCCCTCGGTATCTACTTTCCAGTAGTAGGGATTGCGCTCAAAGATAGCTTTTTGGCCGTGGATCCATTCAACCGGCACCCAGGCGGAAAGGCGTGGTATGCCCGGCTGGAAAGCCAGTTGACCGTCACTGGTCATGGCCTGAAAACTTTTGTAATCGGCTGATGGGTTGTAACGGGGATGATGCTGGGCAAAGATATGCTTGGGGATGGCAAGCTGATCGAAGCTTAATGTAGTAAAAATCATCCCCAACGGTTCATCTGCAAAAATACGCAAGGTATGATCATCTATTTTTTCCATACCTAGGGGTTTGCCCCTGCTGGTCCATCTGGAAGGGAAAAGCGGGGCATATCGGGCCTCATCATTAAGGGTCATATCCTCGTACCAGAAAAGAATATCCTCGACCGTAAAAGGGGCACCATCCGACCATTTGACGCCTTTGCGTATTTTGAATATCACACTGCGGCCTTCATCCTTAAATTCATAGCTCTCGGCCAAGTTGACCTTTAAATGCGTCGGGGTCGGTTTGGCATATTGCATCAGGTTTTCGCTCAAGGTCTTCCGAATGGTCGATTCCTCGTTGATATCGCTTGCAATTACTTGATGAATAGTCCCGCCGTAGTTCCCAATGGATTCAACCGGAACGATAACCATCGGATTCTCGGGCAGACGTTCGGAAACGGGCGGCAGTTCTCCCGCCGCAACCCGCGCAGTCAGCATGGGAGCTTCCTTAAAAGCACGGGTGGCCAGGATGGATGGGTCAATTTTCGACGGCGGAGGGCCTTTTTGCTTAAAAGCAGAGGACTCAGGTACCGAATCCCGCCCACCTTCTTTCAATGTACCGGATTCACGGTCGGACCTGAGACATCCGAACAGAGATAAACTGAAGATTACGCTTCCAATTAGGAAATAATACCGAATGCGTTTCATCTTTATTTATTCTCTATGTTTACCCGTTGTCAGTTAGCAATAAAGAAAAGCTGTTCATGAAATGCGCCACGATCCCAACCTCGAGAACTGGTTTCGCCATAAATCGGTTGGGGAATATTGCCGACGCGATTATTGGAAGCCCAGACCATCGGACCTGCCCCAATCATGATGAAGGGGAGTTCACGCGTGTAGGTGTCGCGAACGAAGATCATGGATTCATCGAGAATGTTATCATCCAGAGTGCTTTCCGCTTTTCTAATGGCGGAGGTAACTTCATGCAACCATTTGGGACCCGTCTGACCGGCGTTGCGATGCCAGAAAGGCAAATTCGGCCCCATGGCTGCAAATCTTTCCGCCTGGAATAAGGGGTCGATGGGAGCGCTGGTCACGTGGACCTCAAATTTTCCGTTAATTCGGCGCGGTATAAGAATTTCCTGCAGACCGATATTGAGAATCGATTTTATTCCTACCGCTTCCCAATATTCAGCCACAAACTGACAAAGATCGATCATCGTGGGATGGTTGAACACATCGATGATGATGGTGAAAGGGGAGCCATCCGGAAATTCGCGGTAACCATCCGCATCGGTGTCTTTGTATCCGGCTTCTTCCAGCAATGCCCGGGATTTATCGGGATCGTATTGCGAATGCGTTTTGGCGGCTTGTTCGGAATACCAGGGGCTGGCCCGACTAAGGGAAAACCCGATCGGCTCAAGGAGGCCATTTTCCAGAATATCGCTGATCTCACGACGGTTGAGGGCATGGGAAAGGGCGATCCTGACCTCCTGTCTACGAAAGGCCTGACGGAGAGCTGGGTTGGGCGCATCCCAATTGAGAAATAGAGCGATTAAAGGCCTTGTAGCGGTTAATTGCACCTTGATTTGGCCCTCATTCTCCTTTCCTTTGAGCATGGAAAAATTGTCACTGACACTGTAATCGAAGAGATCGATTTCGCCATTCATGAATTTTAGCAAAGCGATCTCGGAATTGCTCAAAATGACAAACTCGAGGTGATCGGCATAGGGAAGTTGATTTCCCTCAGTGTCCACTTTCCAGTAATAGGGGTTGCGTTCGTAAAGAGCCTTTTGTCCATGTTCCCATTTGACCGGCACCCAGGCCGATAACCGGGGAATGCCAGGCTCAAAAGCCAATTGGCCATAGGTGGTTCTTTTCTTCAAATCCGAGTAACTGGCCTCAGGATTATATTTTGGATGATATTGGGCAAAGACATGTTTGGGCAGAGCGATATGGTCATGACACAAAGTTCTCAGAATCTTACCCAGAGATTCGTCCGCAGATATCTTAAGCGTGTAATCGTCTACTTTACTCATCCGGACGGGTTTTCCTCCGCTCGTCCATCTGGTGGGGAAAAGAGGATCGTAAAGAGCATTTTCGTCTAGGGTCATGTCCTCGTACCAGAAGAGAATGTCATCAACCGTGAAGGGCACGCCATCCGACCAACGAAGGCCTTTCCGCAAGCGAAAGATAGCCGTTCGCCCCTGGTCAAGAAATTCGTAGCTTTCAGCCAGGTTAAGCTGCGGTTTACCGGGAACCGGCCTTTCATACTCCATCAGGCTCTCGCTGAGGGTTTTCCTGACGGCGGTTTCATCGTTAATATCGCTGGCCAGCCGACGCGTAATGGTTCCTCCATAACTTCCGATTCTTTCCACCGGGGTTATGACATGCGGATTATCCGGCAACCGTTGAGAAACGGGCGGCAGTTCTCCGGCTTCAACATGAGCCGCCAGCATGGGCGCTTCCTTAAAATTGCGGTGGGCGAGAATTGAGGGATCGATCTCCCTGGGCGCCAAGGGGTAATCGTCTATTGATCTGGATTCCTTAGCTTCCTGATCGGTCACATTTTTCAGGGATTCATCCGGACTGGACCTCATACAACCGGCCAACATAAAAAAAAGCAGACAGAAACCCGATAGGAGCCTGCATTGAATGCGAATCTTCTTCATGGGCAAAACAGTCTCAGGCCAGCGTCCATATACCGGGCTGGTCTTCCGTGTAACGGATAGAGGCATAATAAATCCCGTGGGACTCCTTCATTTCTTCGGTGATGGCGGGCAGGCCATGGTAGCCGGCAACACCGATATTCATCGCCCTGACCCGCCAAACAAGGTATTGCTCCCGGCCGCCCCCGTGGGGAAGAAGTTTGCACATTTCGGATTTGGGCGAGGATTCCTTAGGTAATAGTCCATTGCCAATACAGTCGAATATTTCACGGCATTCGGACACGTTGAAACTTTCCATATTGACCTTCCAGCAATAGAGCGGATTGCGGGCATTGCGATAGGGAGACACCTCCGGATCGCCGGTGAATATGCGAAGTTCACCATCCGGGCAATGGTAGAGGGTAATAGGAGTGCGATTGGGCCGGTAGCGGTTAAAAACCGGTTGCGGGAGCGACTCGAAGGGATCCGGGGTGGTCACAAAACCATTGGCGCCTCGCACCTGGCCGAGGCAATGCGAACGAGTGCAAATAAGCCAGCCCCGGCCCTTTGGAGCGATGCTGGTTTCAATATGCTCCCATCCTTCGGATGTCAGCAGGGGACCGGTCTCGACCCATTGGTAAAGGTTTAACTGGGGGTTAAACCGATATTTGACGGCGGCCACTGCGCCTCCGGGGAAGTGATCCATGGCCACCCATTCGGTGGCATCAGCGTTGAAAGGAACCGGTTGGGTGTAATTCTGGTTCATCCAGGCAAAGAAACCCCGGCGGCAAAATTCGGAGTCCGGACCCCCTTCATAACCCAATTCGGTCGAGACTTTGACCGGGCAAAGCATTTCAATGTCGTCTTGCCTTTCATTGAGGCGAAACTGAACTTCTTCGACCCGTAATCTCCTTTCAACCTCGTCCTTGATTCTTTCGTGAACCAGGCCGGTTTCAGGATTGACCCGTCCGTAATTGTTTCTCCGCCAACGGGCGGTAAAAAGATTCGCATTGGGAGCGGGTTTCCCATCAATGAGGGCTCCTTTGGGCAGACCGAAAACAACCGGATGGCCATGTTGACGGATATAATTGGATCCATCTCCATCGGGGTCCCAAGTGTTGATCGACTGGCGAAGCAAA
>JAJFLV010000033.1 GCA_021772535.1 Opitutales bacterium
GTCGTTGTCGTCGTCATCGTCGTCGGCGTCCACGACACCGTCATCGTCGGAATCGTTTTCCAGGTCATCGTCGATGCCATTGCCGTCATCATCTGAGTCGGAAGCATCGATTGCGCCATCACCGTCGGAGTCCTCTTCTACCGCATCCGGGATGCCATTGCCGTCATCATCTCCATCGCTGTCGTCGGGAACGCCGTCGTTGTCGTCATCCTCGTCGTCGGCGTCCACGACACCGTCATCGTCGGAATCGTTTTCCAGGTCATCGTCGATGCCATTGCCGTCATCATCTGAGTCGGAAGCATCGATTACGCCATCACCGTCGGAGTCCTCTTCTACCGCATCCGGGATGCCATTGCCGTCATCGTCCCCATCATCGTCATCGGAAACGCCGTCGTTGTCGTCATCATCGTCGTCAGCATCCACGATTCCATCATCGTCCGAATCGTTTTCCAAATCGTCGTTGATGCCGTTATTATCATCGTCGGGATCGGAGGCGTCTATTACACCGTCACCGTCGGAGTCGTCCTCCACCGTATCGGGAATGCCATCGCCGTCATCGTCCCCATCATCGTCGTCGGAAACACCATCGTTGTCGTCATCCTCATCCTCTTCATCACTGACGCCATCATCATCTGAATCGCCTTCGGAATTGGTCTCGATGTTACCATCATCGTCGAATTTATTTACGAAAAATTTCTCTTCGTCCGCATGTGTCTTTGGAATCAAAAATACAGCCTGGAATGACAAGCCAAAGATTATAGCGAGGATAAAGGTTAAACTATGGATTTTTCCTTGAGTGAATTTACGGAATGAATGATTCATATTTTTAACAGAACTTGAAGCTAACAATAGTATTACAAAATCGTAAATATAGAGACGGCCTATTAAAAGTATTTGTTCAATAATGAATAAATTTTAATATTTCTTATAGATTAACCGCCTGGTTAAGGCGAGATGACAATTTCGGCGACAAATTATTTACAAAATTTTAACATCGTCAGCTTTTGGGGGGAGGGGCGATCAGGAATACTGTAGGCAATCAAATTCCTTAGCCCCGCAGAGCCATTCTGATTGAGAAGTCATCGACTTCCTAAACGGAACGTATATTTTGTTCCTGCCAGTTTATCCAAACAACCGAAAGGAACGAGAAGATAAACACCAATGAATGTAAATCAAACGTATGGGCCGTTAAAAGCCCAGCCGGTTAGTTGAAAATGGTCCTCTTACCCGTCAGTTGGCGGGCAAATCTGGCGGCACGCTGAAGAGGCTGCCATTGTCTAGCCTTTGGAAAAAGCGGCGGTCAGGGGTGTTGTCGCCAAACGTGAAAACCCATCCCGCATTGTCGCCTCCGAATATAAAAATCCAGCGGTAGGAAGATTCGTTGAAAAATACCCATTCTCCCAAACCCAGGTCCCAAGCGAAAATCACGTCGCTGGTGCTTGCTGTCGCCACAAATTGCCAACCGTGCTCGTCGTGGAAAATCCAGGGCCAGAATTCGACATTATAATTCATGTACCAAGGCGAACCTTTCCAGCCCTGAAAACCCTGGATATCGGTTCCGCCAAGAACATCGGGTTCGGATTGATTAACATCTTTGTCATAACCGGTGCTGTAGCTGTTGCCCGACTGCGTGGTGTAAAAGAAATTCAGTCCCTGCACATCGTCCCAGGCAATCAAGGATGAAGTCACAATGCTGGCGGTTTCTATGGAGAGATCAAATGTCTCGAATAGAGGCGTAAAATCAGCGCCGAATATGTTAATGGATAAATTGTGGATAAAATTGGTGGAAGTCACCTCCTGGTTCTGCAAATCTTTCAAAACAAAATCGACGCTCTGGATGGTATTATCGGGGTTCAAATTGATAGTTGGAACCACGATCAGGCTTTGTTCCACAACACTGGAAAAATCCACCTCTTTACTAACCGCTTCGACCCCGGAAACGCTGACCGAATAAGTGCCCGACAAGCCGGAAGCATCCATCGGCACGGGGGTACTGTTGGGTTGATAATTACCAAACCCCACACCCTGATCAGGTCCGAAAAAACTGGTCGCCGTAACGCCATTAAAGGGAGATCCGGCGGGCGCACCGAAGCTGACCAGGCTTTCGTCCGGAAAATTGGAGGCATCGTCTTCCAAGCCATAGGAAAGACTGTACTGTGAATTGGAAAGGGGGAAAATGCTGGTCGTGATCTGGTTGCTGGCAGGGCTGTTAAAGGAGCCGCTGTCATGGAAAAAATTCAGTTGTAAACTCTTGCGGCTGGTATCTCCGAACGCGACGCAATTGTCCGAACCATAAAAAGCTGCTGCGCTGGCTCCACCGATTTCCTTACTCTCGACAGATTTGAAAAATTCGATGCAAACCTCATAGCCTCCGCCATCTTCAAGGAGACCGGCGGGAATAGCCACGGAGGTTATTGTGCCATTTATCTCAAAGGGCTCCGTTTCAAATATTATATCGCTGTTTCCAAAGCCTATTGTTTCAATTTCTATCAAAATAAAGTCATCAGTGGCGCTTCCCCCTTGGAACGGAACCCATTCGATGGTGACTCCCGTACTCAGGGAACCACTTTGAAGAGCGTTAAAGGAAGCTGCGGTAAGGCTGGGGGCATTGGGGTAGGCATCGCCGGTGATGGTCAGCGAACCGGAAACCGCTCCGTCGTTGGTGCCGGTATAATTTATGGTATAAGTGCCATTGGGAGTTTCTGAATCCAAAGTGGCCATATCGTCATAATCTTCCTCAAAATTCCAGCCATCCTCCTCGAAAACCAATTGAGTGGTGGTCATATCAGGTTCTAAAATAAAGGGAACCGGATTGGCCAATATTGAACCGGGAGAGCTTTCGCCGATAAATGCAAAAGCGCCGTAGGGTTCAAAATCCTCCAGAACTGCTCCGGATGCGGAATCCTGCGAATGAAATTTCTCTTTCCCAATGGCGATCAGGTCAGCGTCCTGAGCAATTAAACCGACTTGTCCTGAAAGACAGGCAATGAGGGCTAAAATTAAAATACATGCACGGTTTGTAACAAACGAATGAATAGAGAACATTATATCAAATTGGTTAAGAATTGTTTTTTTCGCCTATTCCTGATGGAATTGGCAATTGTAATTTGGAACCCGGATCCAAGCCTAGGACGCTATAGAGTTCTCACAGAATAGCAACTTCGATTTACGAAGAAATAAGGGCGATTGGGGAAATTTTATAGATCGGGTGGAAGGCTGAAGATGCTCCCATCGTCTATTCTCTGAAAGAATCTGCGACCGGGAGCATTGTCATCAAATGTCCAGATCCAGCCTCCATTTTGATTGAAAAGGAATTCCCATCTGTAGGTATTTTGGTTGAGGAATATCCATTCCTCGAACCCAAGGTCCCACAGAAAAATGACCTCCTCGGTGCTGCCGTCAAAAACGAACTGCCAGCCATGCTCGTCGTGGAAGATCCAGGGCCAGATGTCCACATTGTAGTTGAGGTACCAAGGAGATGTTTTCCAGCCGGGGAAGCCATCGATGTCCACTCCACCGAAAGGGTCCGCGATACCCCCGCCATCTCCAAGGGCCCCCGTTCCGGCAAAGAGACCACCTCCACCGGTACCGACAAATACAAGGTCGTTGTTGTTGGGATGAAATTTGACCATCCAAAGACGGGTGTGGGTCAAGCCGTTCATTTCTTTCTGGAAGGTTTGCCCACCATCGCGGCTGATAAAGGTCCCGGCATCCTGAGCCTCGTTGAATACGAATAGGGAGGATACCCCGACAACGACAATGTTCGGGTCGGTGGGAGCAACATCCACATAATCGGCCCGCAAGCCTTCAAGGACGCGTGTCCAGGTGTCGCCCCCGTCCGTTGAGCGGTAAAGGCCGCCCTGGCGTGTTCCCGTGCCCACTTCCAATAGAGTGAATACGGGCGCGGTGGCCGCATAAAGAGTGCCGTCACCGGCCAGGGCTAAATCGATGACCTGACCGCTTGGCGCTGTGGTACCGCTTAGTTTACTCCAGTTCAATCCCTCATCGGTGGATTTGTAAACACCTCCGTTTGAAGTCGTGCTATCGGTGGTTCCATCTGTTATGCTAGCGTATAGGGCGCCGGGGTTATTGGGATCGTGAACCATTGTCCAAATACGGGTCTGGTCGCTCCCCTCGAAGCCTGCGTTGACGGCCGCCCAGGTAGCGCCCGAATCGGTCGATTTGAATAGGCCTTGGCCATAAATGGCGGCAAACAGAGTCCGCGTAGCGACGGTTCCGCCCGGCAGCATGAGTAAAAAGGGCCGTCCGCCCTCGCCGCCGTTGCCGAATTCCGCCTCGCCAAGCCGCTCCCAGGTGGCCCCGGAGTCGGTTGATTTGTAAACTTTGCCCGATTGCCAGTCGATGTCGAAATCGTTTTCCCCGCCATTGCGACCAACATAAATGATGTTTGAATCAATTGGATCGGCAACGACAAAACAGGCGCAGTCCACACTGCCCGGCTCATTCTGCAACGGGTCTATTCGAACAAAGGAGGCTCCCGCATCGTCGGTGCGCCATAGACCCATGTCGTCGTAGCCGACCCACCAGCGGTCGTCATCGTTGGGATCAAAAGCAATATCAAAAGGCTCCATGCACTCGATGCCGCGCCCGATGAACGTATTTTCTTTGTCCGGCACGGTTTGGGAGTAAACTTCCGACCAGGTGGCACCCGCATCGATGCTTTTGAACATATGATCGGAACCAGCAAATAGGATATCGGGATTGGAGGGCGATATACCGAGAAAGCCCACATGCCGGTCGTTCCACCACTCCGTGTCGAGCCAGCCCATATCGGTAAACGGTACCACCTCGCCCTCAACATCCCAGATATAGGTCCAGGTTACCTCGGCAGGATTCGATGAGGCGGCATTAGTGGTCTTATAAACACCAAATTGCTCCCAGGCGGTGCCCAGTTGCGTTCCGATATAAACGACGTTGGGATCGGCAGAACTCACCACGATGTGCCAAAAAGAATAGGAAAGGATTTCCTCAGCGTCCGTCATTACCCTTGGCAGATCGCTGGTTATATCCTGCCAGGTGGCAGCACCATCAGTGCTTCGATAAACGCCGGCGGCAATAAACTCTGTTTCCGATTGGCTGCGGAGCGTCGCGTAGAGCGTAAACACCCCGCCGTTGTCAACGCCGACCAAACCATGAACAATGGGCGCCCCGGCGGTCCCGTTGGGGAGTCCTGTATTTGAAAATGCCCAGGTTTCGCCATCATCGCTACTTTTTAAAATCCCTTCGCCAGTAGCGGCGTAAACCACCCCTGTTTGAGTAGTATCGAATAGAATCCAATGAGTGGTAACCTCTTCTCCCAGAAATACCGATTCAGTTGTGTTTGTAAATGTGGTTCCTCCATCGATGGATCGGAAAATAGAGCTAGCGCCGTCCAAGTTAGTCTCAACATCGCCCGAGCCGACCAGTATGATGCTGGAGTTGACTGGGGATACCGCCACTGAGGCGACGCTAAAGCTCGAAATCGCCTCCAACTCGGGGTTCAACAAAAGTCGCGTCCAGGTGGTTCCACGGTCGCCGCTGCGAAAGAGCCCGCCCCAGGATGCCATATAAATAAGTTCCGAATCTTGCGGATCGAGTGTTATGGCTTGTCCCGCATAAACATCGGCTGGGACATTGCCGCCCGCCAGGTTGCCGGTAATGCGACTGTAGGAGTTGCCCCCATTTGTGCTCAAGAAGGGACCTTCAATGTCGCCACCCATATAAAAAATATCCGGGTTGGAAGGATGGAAGGCGATCGACATTATGAAGCTGCCCCCGCCGGGACCGGGATTGGTGAAGGACATTTCACCATTTACCGCAATAACTGAAATCTCATGAATCAAAAGGCTAACGATAAACACCCTTAAACCCAAAAGTTTATTTAATTTAATTTTGCGCAGTGCTAATTTCATACTCCCCCATTTTCAGGTTAACAATCTATGAAGACGGCCAGGAGTATAACCCTTTGATAAGCGGGTTGGCAATAAAAACCTAACCTCGATCCAATCTTACAGCCAGATAACAGAAGATGGTCCTCAATCGGGGATCTCTTTAGGTCCATTGCGTCCCGAAGGCGTAAGGGAAATCAGCTCACCAAGGGAGCGAAAATGGTTCTCCAGATGAGAAACGTCTCTCAAGCCCCCCACGACATTGTCAAAGAGTTCCCGTTTGCTTTCCTTAAGCTCTTCGATCCTTTCTTCGATGGTTCCCTCGGTAACCATCCGGTAAACAAATACCGTTTTTTCCTGCCCGATGCGGTGGACCCGGTCAATAGCCTGCTCTTCCACCGCGGGATTCCACCAGGGGTCGAGCAGGAAAACGTAATCAGCGGCATGAAGGGTGATACCGGTGCCACCTGCCCGCAAACTGATTAAAATTATGGCCGCTCCATCTGTTGACTGGAACTCGGAGACGGGCTTGCTGCGTTCCCTGGTTTTGCCGGTTAGTTGGTAAATGGGAAGGTCGGGAAGGTTGGTCTCAAGGCCTTCCCGGACACGGTTCAGAAGGGAAACAAATTGGCTAAAAATGACAACTTTATGGTCATTGCTGACCGCCTCGGCCACCTTGGCCAAAAGAAATTCCAACTTTCCGCTTTGAGCCAGTCCGGCCGAAAGCCAGGGCAAGAGGTCAGGATCGCAACAGGTTTGACGCAGACGGGTCAAAAGAGTAAAAAGGCTCATACCGCGGTTTCGCCGGATATCGGAAAAGTTATTGCCCAGGGTGCTGATACCCTCCTCCACCAACCTGTTGTATTCCTGCTCCTGTAAACCACTGAGCGGGCAAACGAGCTGGATTTGCACCTTGGGCGGAAGTTCCCGGGCAACATCCGCTTTGGTTCGGCGAAGGACAAAAGGGGCAATCTGTCGATTCAACCTGTGCAGAAATTCAGGGCCTTCCCGCTCTAAACCTTCAGAGAAGCTACGTCTTTCACCCAATAAGCCCGGCATGAGAAATCGAAACAAAGTCCACAAATCGAGGTACCGGTTCTCCAACGGAGTTCCGGTCAAAACAATACGGTGGCGCGCCTCAATGCCCATGCAGGCAATCGAGACCTTGGCATCGGGATTCTTGATCAATTGGCCCTCGTCGAGTACGGCATATCCGAAATCGGTTTGCGTAAGAAGATTTTTTTGACGCCGCAACTGCGTATAGCTGGTGAGCCAGATTACAGGATCGGGACAGTTAATAAAATTGTGACCGGTTCGCAAAACTTCCACTTTCAGCTCCGGAAAGAACCGGGCCAGCTCATTTTTCCACACAGGAACCACGCTGGCCGGACAAACCACCAAGTGCCGTTTGCCAGGAATCGGCCGACGGGCCATCAAGGCTGCCACTTGCAAGGTTTTTCCCAAGCCCATCTCATCGGCCAGCAGGGCATGGCAGTGTTTATCGCAAAGGTTGGCCAGCCAGCGGACACCCCTGCGCTGATAGGGCCGCAAAATATCGGGCAGCCCATTGAGTGAAGAACCCGGTTGCAAGACCGAATTCCGCCAGGTTTTCAGCATGCCGGATAGTTTTACCGTCAGGTTGTTCTGGCCGAAGAGGGAAAAAAGCATGTAAGCGGGCAGCCCCCCGTTCTTCTGCCGATGTTGCCAGGACTGCCAGTTTTCGAGGATGGGCGCCTGTGTACGGTCAATGCGGACAAGGCCATGCCCGGGCAAAATTGAAGCGCCCCTGCCACGCTTCAGAAGAATATCCGTCTTCAAGGGATCGAGACGTTGCGCACCCAGCTTGAGTATCCAGCGAAGAGAAAAAGCTCCATTGCCTCCTTCGGCCACCGCTTCCACCTTAACCGTCTGCACACCTTTGAGGAGAAGATTTACCCCGCTGTCCTGTTTCACCGTAAAGTGGTTTTTCCACAAAGGCAGGTCCGATTTAAAAAAGGAGCCCATGCGAGAGGGATCGCGCAATAAATACCGGCGAAGCCGGGAACTGTATTCGAAACCGCTTCTGTGAGCCAAGCCTGTCAGGCGGATTAACTTTTCCCGCTCACCTGGGGACAGATTGCCGCCACGAGGCACGCGTTGATGCCGTGGAAGGGCCTGCAAGGATTTCTTTCCGGGTTTTTGCCATTTAGCCTCGAAAACCAATCCATGTTCGGTTGACCTGAATTTGAGAACCAAGTCCCGCGGGTTATCTCCAGAGGAGGGTTCCGCCGTAGTGAAGCCTAAAAGCCTCTCGGATGGTTCTTCTTGATTTTCGGTAGATTCCCTGGGGACGGGTGATATTTCGTCGCCAACCAACTCTTCGATTTCATAGAGCCCAGCAGCAGCCAGGCAATGCCCGAAATGCCGGTTTTCCATGGAAGCGCGAACGGAAGGTTGTCCGTTTTCCCATTCGATCATCGAATAAAAATCCGTTTTCTCCCGGCGGCAATGAATGATGGCATCGATGGCGCTCAATTCGAGTTCTCGAATTTCACCCTGACGGTAAATTTGACGGGCGGATTTCAATACCTGCAGGCTGAAGTGAGTCTCCCAGTCTGAGGAAAGTCTCTCAAACCAAGCTTCAAGCGCCTTCTGGGTATATATTCTTTTCGGTGTCCGGAAACTGTTCAATGCAAGACGGTCCTTCCTTGAAAAAAGGAAATAATTTACCGAAACTGGTCAACCGGCGCAAGGTCTAAAGAGACACAAAACATGACAATGTTGATTCTGCCGCTAATCGCGTGGCGCAACTTGGCCACAGGCAGGCGGGAAATTGGATGGTCTCCGGTGTCGGGTTGAAACAGGTCGTGGCACTCTGAACCGTTTTCAATGTCGAGCCCGGACGACCAGAAGCTCGAACATCACACCCAGAATCGCGCATCTATTTATTTTCGAAACTATTTTGAGGTGGCAATTTGTTTGAACATCTCTAGGGTTACTCCAATTAGAAAGAAGGCTGCTCTCAAAATCAGGTTCTTGATGGGATAAGCTCTCTCCTGGCTGAAATTGCAAACCGGGAAATGATCGTTTACGAATTCACATTGAAAAATGGCGAGGTTTACCGCTTTGAGGTGGACGTGGCCAGAGGCAGCAACAATCCTCCTCCTCGCAAAGATGGTGCGCAATGGAAGCAGCTAGGTTACCACCAATGCACGAACTGCCCATTGAGTAAGGATGAGCATAAATACTGCCCGGTTGCGATGGACATCGAAGAAGTGGCTGAGCGGTTCAAGAACATTCTATCTTTTGAAAAGGCCGATGTGCGGGTATTGACCAAAGAGAGGGAATATTTTAAAAAATGCGATGTTCAAACCGGCCTCAAATCATTGCTGGGCCTTATCATGGCTTCCAGCCGATGCCCCACCCTATCCCAATTCAAACCGATGGCCATCTACCACTTACCCTTTGCTACAGTCGAAGAAACGATTTACCGGACTTCCGGGACCTACCTGATCAAACAGTATTTTTTGAACAAATCAGGCATCCAGCCGGATATGCAATTGCAGGGATTGGAAAAATTTTATCGAGATTTGCAACAGGTCAACAAGGACTTTATGCACCGTATTCGGGCCGCCTCCCAAAGCGATGCCAATTTAAACGCGATAAATATTCTACTTTCTCTCTCCGCAATGGTAGCATTGACTCTGGAAGAAAGGTTGGAAGATATAAAACCACTCTTTTTTGAAGGATTGAGCAATGCTCCGGTCGAAGTTTGAGCAGGACAATAAGGAAATTTCCATACCCAGCTTCTTTTGACTCGCCACCGTACTTGCAAATCTTTAAGTGAAAAATCGTAATTATTCCCAATAAACCAGTAGTAGTATATTATGAAAGTCATTTTTTGGGGAACTCGTGGTTCCTTGCCGGCTTCTGTTGGGGCCAAAGATTGCAGAGAAAAAACCTTCAAAATTCTGGAGGCTTCTCGCGGTCACGACCTTGACGATTCCGAAAAAATCAACGAGTTTATCGACACCACGCTGCCATTCTCAGTGGCCGGAACCTATGGCACCAACACCTCTTGCCTGGAGATCAGTAATGGTCCCCCTGGCGACGAATATATTCTCTGCGATGCCGGTTCCGGCATTCGCGATTTTGCCCATGAGTATATGACCAGCGGAAGAGGGAAAAATCCCGCTACTTTCCACATCCTGATGACTCATCTGCATTGGGACCATATTTGCGGGTTTCCCTTTTTCGTACCGGCCTATATTCCGGGTAACCGCGTTATCTTTCATGGCTACCACGAGGAAATACCGGATGCCATTAAACACCAAATGGACACCCCGTGTTTTCCGGTTCCCTTCAAATACATGGGCGCGGATATCGAATTCAATATCATGCCTCCTTGCCAACCTCTCCAGTTGGGAGGGTTCGATATCACAAGTATTGAGCAAAACCATCCTGGCAAATCTTATGGCTACCGATTTGCCAGGGATGACAAATTCATTATCCACTCCACAGATTCCGAACACAAGGAAGACGCTTACGATGAGGATTACCGTTTTTTGAAATTCTTTCATGAAGCCGATCTGGTTATATTCGACGCCCAGTATTCCCTCGCCGAAGCAACCTTTACCAAGGCAGATTGGGGTCACTCCAGTAATGTGCTTGGAGTTGAGCTGGCGGCACGGTCAAAGGTAAAACACCTGTGCATGTTTCATAACGAACCCACCGCAACCGATGCGGAATTGGAAGAGTTTCTCTTTAACACGCGGATGTACAGCGAAATCTACCATAACGAGCATCAAAAGAATCCCGATACCGCCAAGTACCCCCAACAGGTCAGCTTGGCCTATGACGGTCTGGAAATAGAAGTGTAAGAAGGAAAAAATGGCAGGTAAAAAAGTCGGGATAGGGAGGAAGGTTTGAATAGGCTAAAAGGACCGGTAGAGACTGCAAAAATTGTGGATGACATAGATAGAAATCATAGTTTCCCAACTTCCATATCCAAAGAAGCTGTCAACCGGCTGCCGCTAGGCCGCTACAAGGGAGAAATCCACTTGGTTAATAATACCAGGGGACTGGAAAAAGCGGCTCAGGCTCTCCAAAGTGAACAGGTTCTCGGATTCGACACTGAGACCCGTCCCACTTTTCGTAAAGGTCAGTCTTACCCACTGTCTCTGATACAATTGGCCGCAGGCAAAGCCGTTTACCTGTTTCAGCTCCGTCACCTCGACTCACTTGATCTCTTATCTCCCATTCTCTCGGATCCTGGAATTATAAAGGCCGGAGTTGCTATTCACGATGACATTAAAAAACTGCGTGAAAGAACCGATTTTCAACTGAATGGGTTTGTCGAATTAAGCTCCCTTTCCCAAAAGTTGAATATTGTTAATACCGGTTTGCGCAATCTATCCGCCATCTTCCTCAATTCCCGTGTTTCCAAAGGGGCCCAGATAACCAACTGGAGCCGAAGAGAATTAACCAAAGCCCAGATTAATTACGCCGCTACGGACGCCTGGGTCAGCCTGAAGTTGTACCAACGCTTCGAGGAACTTAACTTGCTGAAAAATAGCAAATGATGCAGGATTCACGTCGGTGGAAAGTAATCAAACAAGGGGAATAATTTTTCGAAGTCCATAGGCGCCGGAGAATTAATCTGGACCTGCTCAAAGCTCCAGGGATGTAGAAAAGCAATCTGCGCGGAATGCAGCATTAACCCGTTGATACCCAGTTTTTCTTGAAATAATCGATTTTGGCAGGCTTCACCATGCTCGGAATCCCCCACCACGGGATGGGAGAAATGATTCATGTGACGGCGTATCTGGTGCCGACGTCCACTCAAAGGCTCAACTTCCAGTAGAGAATAACGAGCCGTCTGGTAAGGGCCCACGGGATAGGGCAATTCCATTTTTGCGAGGGGTTTGTAATGGGTGGTGGAAGGCTGCATTTCTCCATCCTGCTCGCGTTTTAAGGGATCGTCGAGGATGCCCGGTTCTTCCACCCAACCTCTCACAACCGTTAAATAAATTTTTCCTATTTTATGTGAGCGAAAGAGTTCGCCCAGCTTGCCGGCGGTTTCACTATCAAGGGCAAAAAGCAGAACACCGGATGTTTTGCGATCCAATCGATGCACAGGATAAACCCATTGACCAAGCTGGTCGCGCAGGATGTTCATACAAGTTCTGCGATCTGGGGCCAAGCCTGACTTGTGAACGATCAAACCGCTCGGCTTATCGATCGCAACCAGGTGCTCATCGCGATTTAAAATTGAGAGGGGATTGCTCATAGATGGTAGAAAGCGCCATCATTACCGGGCCTTTGACAGAGGCAAGAAAATGCACAAATCCCGCCCGAAAGGCAATTTCCCCTAAGAGGGCGTCTAAAGAAGGGCCACCAGGTTCATGGTGAAGGAGGGAGGAGTCCACCAATTGCCGGGATCAAATCTCGAAGCGGTCAACTCGTCTATTGACAGTCGCGCGGCAGCGGCTAATTTCTGGCTTTTTCTTTTCCAGCACCAACGGATTTCAGCGCTTTGACTTATAAACCATGATTACCTGGATTCAAAAAGTTTTTCAAAGACACAACAAGTGGCTCTTCTCTCTCTTGTTGGTAGTCATAATAGTGGCCTTTGTATTGACCATCACGCCTGCCGGAAGCGGCTTGCAGCCCGGTGAATCCAGTGCCCGGCAAGATGATTTTTTCGGAATCAACCTGGCTTCCGAATCGGAGGTCCGCTCCATTGTTTTGGATGCCCAAGTAAGCACCTGGTTCAATACCGGAAACCGGGTGACCCAATTCGACTATTTACTCGACCTGGCACTTAATCGAACAGCGCTGCTGGCTATGGCCGATCAAATCGGTGTTCCTGCGCCCAGTGAAGAGCAACTGGAGGAAAGAATTCGCAACAATCCAAAATTTGCCAAAGCGGATGGAACCTTTAACAGCGAGATTTACGAAAACTTTCGGAATTCGGTGAGGTCGGACCCCGGATTTAACGAAGCCATGGTCCATAAAGCCCTGATCGAGGATTATCGCATACAAAAAGTCAGTGAGGCTTTGGCCGGACCCGGGTATATTCAGGCCAAGGAAGCCAGGGAAAAAGTGATCAGCGATGAAACCGTCTGGTCGGTCGAAGTGGCTACCCTGGATTATAAGTCATTCGAGCCGGAAATAGAAATCGAGGAAGAAAAGCTAGCCGAATATTACGAGTCCACGAAAAACGATTACGAGGAACCGCCCAAAGCCAACGCTACCTCGATAAACTTTACCATCGCCAATTTCAGAAATTCGGCGGCGGAAGAGTTGCCTGATGAGGCAACTTTGGAAAGTTATTTCCAGAAAAACAAAGCCCGTTTTGAGAAACAGCGAGAAATCACATTTACAGATACAGAAGAAGAGAATGCTGAGGATGATGAAATTACAGTGACCACCTTGGCCGAAGTTCGCTCCGAGGTAGAGAAAGCCTGGGTTGATGAAAAAGCAAAATCTCTGACAGAGGTGGCGGCGTTTCGCTTTACGGAGCAACTGTACGAACACAGCGTGGCCAAAGATTCCCCTGCCATGGAAGACTTAATCAAGGAAACGGGCGCTGTAAAAGAGACCCTGGAACCTTACGCTGCAAACAAACGACCCGCTAATTCATTCATTCCGCTGTCCGGCCTCAACCAGATATTCAGTCTCCCTGCGGGTCGTTATTTTACGGATGCCCTGAGCAGCCCCGATGGGGCCAGTGTGCTCCTGTTGGAAGGAATGCTTGAGGCCCGCATCCCCGAATTGGAAGAAGTCCGTGAAGAGGCCGAGGCGGACTATGGGGAAACCAGGCGCAAAGAACTCTTCAACGAAAATGGTGAAGAAATTCAAAAACGGCTCAAGGATGGAATGGAGGCTGGGCAAGCCTTCCAGGAGTTAGCCGAAAATGAAGGGTTGGAAACGAAGTCATTCGAAAACTTCACCAGTAAAGAACCTCCAGTCGAGTTTAACAGGGCGCTATTTGCCCAGAATAATAATTTGGAACCCGGCCAGTTGTCACCAATGGTATTCATTCAAGACAAAGGAAACTTTGTTTATTTGAAAAATAAAGAAATTCCGGAAATCTCCCTTGAGTCGCCAGAAGTCGAAACCTCGGTCAAAAGCATGGCCCAATCCATTCTCCCTGCCAACAGTTATGCCTTGGTATCGGAAATCGTATCCCAGGAACGGGCAAAAGCCGCGAAGGCAAATCCGGAAGCCTCCGATTCCAACAATTAATTAACCGAAAAGGGATTCCGAATCGCCTTTTTCACCTTTGTCCAAATGGAGCCAGCGCTCCACCGGAATTTGTTTCTTGAACCAGGTTCGCTGTTTTTTAACCAATCGCATGGTGTTTTTGACAATTTTTTCTTCAAGATCGTTATGATCTCCACTGCCGGACTTCAGAAACTCGATACACTCTCGATAACCGATGGCGGAAGCTGCACTGAAATTCCCCTCCAGCCCTTCTCCAAGTAAATGCCTGACTTCATCGAGCAAGTCATTTCGAAGCATCTCACGGACTCTCCGACGCACACGCTCTCTTGTGTCCTCCTTATCGCGCCACAGGCAACAAACCTGTTTTTTATAATTAGGATACGGGGGTGGCAATTGACTGAACTGGCGGCTTAACTGAACCACGGTTTTTCCGGTTGCCAGGCAACGCCGCAAAGAATTAGCTACGCGCCTGGGATTGTGAAGGTCTAGCGATCCGCATCCATCGGGATTTAATTTTTTCAATTCTTCCACCAATCCCACCAGTCCCTGATTTTCATAGAGCGAGTTCACTTCTTGCAAGATATCATCGGGAATTTTCGATTCATCCACCACCGGCGAAAAAAAAGATTTCAGGTAAAATCCGCTACCGCCCACTATCAGGACCTTTTTACCTCTTTTGTGGATATCGTCTATGGCCAAACGGGACATTTCCATATAGTCGACCACATTGAATGCCCGAGTCACCGGGCAAATATCTATGCCATGGTGTTTTACCCGATCAAGTTGTGTCGGAGGAGGTTTTGCTGTCCCGATATCCATTCCATGATAAAAAAGCAGCGAATCGCAGGATAAAATCTCTCCATCATTCTTCAGGGACCATTCCAGACTCAAATCTGTTTTTCCGGTTGCGCTGGCGCCTGTTAAAAAGAAGAGCGTTGGTTTCATTTTGAAATAAACCCCCGGTTGAGGAACCCTTCAAATTTGAATTTCGCAGGCAGATTTTTTTGGCGGCTAACTATTCGTAATCCTTTGACGGTCACCATCAGCGTTACTAAACTCATAAATTCAAAACTAACGTTATATTTTCAGCATCGATCGATTAAATTGCAGATTAATCGGCTCTTCATGCTGCTAAATAATTACTTCAAATGCAAAAAAGTTGATAAATAATCCGGGTTGAGAATAAGTTATTGGATTATCGACCTGTTGGGGAAATTTATTTAAAGGAAAGTTTATTTGTCTTATTTTAACCTAGTTAGCATAAAAGCATTTTAAAAAATTTAACCAGCAACTTCTTAAATATAGTTTTCATATATCATATTTACTTGTTATTCAGCATATTATGACTTTTTTATAAATTTTATATGCAATCGTTTTTAAGAGTTATTTGGTCAGAAAAAATATCGATAGAATAAGATAAAATATCAATCATGGTCCCTGAAAAGACATCCAGATTGCCTGTTTTTCAGATTGTGAATAACTCGTGAATAAATCGATTCAACCTTGCAGGTTAAGAGTTTCCGCCATCTCTCGGTGCGCCGTCCGCGATTCTTCAGGCAAGACCACTCGTTAGGGTTTTTAATTTTTCGGTTAATTTTTTAAATATAATTTTTCTATCGTTTGGATTTTCACCGACGCAATTAACTAACGCACTACCGACAATCACCCCGTCGGCCAATGCGGCCACGGCTCTGACTTGGCTATCCGTGGAAATTCCAAATCCGACAGCAACGGGCAGTGTGGTTCGTTTTCGTATTTCTTTTAACGCATTTTCCAACCCGGAAGCGATACTGGAACGTTCACCGGTAACCCCTTCGCGGGAAACATAATATATAAAGCCGGATGCCACAGCGGCTATTAATTCCACGCGTTCCGGTGGAGTGGTCGGCGCCACAATAAAAATGTTTTTGATTCCTGTTTGACGACTCGCGGCGATTAATTCCCCGGCCTCTTCAGGGGGAAGGTCCAATGTCAGCAAACCATCAACGCCGGCAGCTCTTATATCCTTCAAATAGCTGGAAATCCCCTGCGCGTAGACGAGGTTAAAATATGTGTACAGAACAATCGGCTTTTGTGTGAAGGTACGCACCTCCTTTACCATCTGGAGAAGTTTCTCATGATTCATTCCATTATTTAAAGCGCGTTCCGCGGCAAGTTGATTGGTCAGTCCGTCCGCCAATGGGTCGGAAAACGGAACCCCGATTTCCATAATGTCGACACCGTTTTCGACCAGCAGCCGGCAAATTTCCACCGATGTTTGATAGTCGGGATCACCCCCGCATACGTATGAAATGAAACAGGCGCGTTTATTTTTTCTGGCTGATTCGAAGGCTGTTGCTATACGATCCATTTTGGGCAACAGGTTAGCCATCTTCGATTGATGCCTACAATCATAAAGTTCGCGCAACTTGATTCATGGAAATCAAATCGAAGGCATCTGAGAAAAGATTCGATTTGATGGGCAGCAAGTGTTTTTTTAAGCCCATGAGAAGAAATAAATGACATCAAAGGTGGCAATTATTACTGGTGGGACGGGTGGTATCGGCCAGTCCACCGCCAAAATATTCATTGAGGAAGGCACTCAAGTGGTCCTGGCGGATCTGGATGAGGAGAAAGGTCAACAGGTTGCGGAAAATCTGGGAGCCATCTTTATACAGGCTGACCTGGCCGAAAGAGAGCAATGCCGACGTTTAACGAAAGCCACTCTGGAGCGTTTTGGCCGGGTGGACATTCTCGTCAACAACGCCGGTTTTCAGCATATGGATCCCATTGAAAGTTTTCCCGAAGATAAATGGGACGAAATGTTGAAGGTCATGCTGACGGCTCCATTTTTACTGACCAAATATGTCTGGCCTTCGATGAAAAAATCGGGCTGGGGACGAATCGTGAACATCTCCTCCATTCAGGGCCTGATCGCTTCACCCTTCAAAGCGGCCTATGTATCCGCCAAGACCGGCTTGCTCGGCCTCACCCGAACAACCGCCCTTGAGGGCGGTGAATTCGGGATCACGGCCAATGCCCTCTGTCCGGCCTATGTGGATACCCCTCTTATTGCCGGACAAATGGCCGACCAGGCGACCCTTCACGGAATCCCGGTCGAAGAAGTGCCCGAAAAAGTATTTCTGAAGTCAACCGCCATCAAGCGAATGATCCGTCCCGAAGAAGTGGCCAGCCTCATACAATACCTCTGTTCGGACGCCGCAGGAGCCATAACCGGCGCCTCCTGGACCATCGACCTCGGATTCACCGCGCAATAATTTGGTCTCGCAAAATGCGGTGAGTGAAAAACCATCATTGGTAGAATTATGAAAAAGTTACGCCTTGGCATCGATGGGCCGAAAGTGAGCGCGCTTTGCCTGGGGACCATGTATTTTGGGAACAGGATTGATCGGAATACTTCTTACGATCTTCTGGATCAATATGCGGCAGCGGGCGGTTCGTTTCTCGATACGGCCAACAATTATGCCGCCTGGGTTCCCGGTTTTGAGGGCGGGGAAAGCGAGATTCTCTTGGGGCAGTGGCTGCGCGATCGTCAAAACAGGGAGGGAATGTTTATCGCCACCAAGTCCGGTTTCGGCTATGCCGGTGTTACTCCAGGTCTCAATGCCGAGCAAATTGAAAAGGAATGTGAAAATAGCCTTCGACGTCTCGGAATTGAAACGATCGATCTGTATTACTCTCATTGGGATGACCGCGATATATCCATTGAAGAGCGGATGAAAGCCTATGAGAATTTGGTTAACAAAGGAAAAATTCGCTACGTGGGAGCCAGCAACCACCGGGCCTGGCGGATGGAGGAAGCACGCATTCTATGCCAATCCCAAAACCTTCCCGCCTACTGCTGCATTCAGCAAAGATTTACCTACCTGCACCCAGCACCTGGAGTAAATTTTCATCCCCAGGTCGCCGCTAATGACGATTTGATTGATTTTTGCCGGAACAGGGAGGTCACTCTGCTGGCTTATACTCCACTCCTTAAAGGATCCTATTCCCGCACCGACCGCCCTCTACCCGAAACTTACAAAAGCCCGACCAATGACATCCGTTTGGCAACTTTGAAAAGTGTGGCCGCTGATATGGGCGTAATGGAAAATCAACTGGTTCTTGCCTGGCTGCTGCAACAAGATCCGCCCGTCATTCCCGTCGTTGGAGCGAGCAACCGGGCTCAATTAAGCGAAAACCTGGCCGGTCTCGATATTCGCCTCTCAGTGGACCAGTTGGAGAAACTCAAATGCGTTGGAACCGTTAAGGTGTTTTGATCTGAACAATTCCTCGGGAACGAATACTCAGACCTGATCTTGAATCGCCGCGGGGACAACGGCATCCGCCACCGGCTCCGCCTTGAGGGCCACTTCCGCTTTTCTCCGTCCTCTGCTTTTTCTAATGCGCACCGAGACGACTTTGTATTCAGGGCAGAGGGCTTCCGAACAATGCTCATCGGAAGTAATTTTATTTAGCATGATTTCAGGAAAATGGAAAGTGGAACTAAGGATTCCGGGTTTCACTTCATCGGTTATTCTGGCCCTTAAATCGACTTTACCTCTGGCCGATTCCACACAGACCATACTGCCGTCCTCGATAAAATTATCCGCCGCATCGCCCGGATGGATCAAAAGCATATCCTCTTTCAGCAATTCGACATTACCGGTCCTCCGGGTCATAACACCGGAATTATAATGCTCCAATTCCCTGTTCGTCGTTATGATGTAGGGATAGTCTTTGCCGTAGTTTTCGATTTCCGCCGATTCCTTGAAGTCAATGAAATGAAATTTTCCTTTGCCCCGCTTGAATTCTTTGATGTGGAGCATTTTGGTATCACTGCCGTCCTCGAGAACAGGCCACTGTCGGCCATTGTCACCCAGGGTTTCCCATCTGGCCCCTTTGAAGAAGGGCACGATTTGGGAAATTTCCTCCAGCATGCCCTCCGGTGTGTAATCGGGTTGGACATAACCCATACGATTCATGATATCGACGATGATCTGCCCGTCGCTCCGGCATCCCGCAATCGGCTCAACCACTTTGTTGACCCGCTGTATTCTTCTCTCTCCGTTAGTGAAAGTTCCGCTTTTTTCCAGGAATGAAGCGCCCGGCAGGATAACGTCCGCCATTTTCGCCGTTTCGGTCATGAACAGTTCCTGAACCACGAGTAAATCAAGATTGGCCAGGGCTTTTTGCACTTTTTGCGAGTTGGGATCTGTCTGCACGACATCCTCGCCGATGATCCAAAGCGCTTTCAAGTCACCGGAAATGGCCGCATCGAACATTTCCGGTATTTTGTAACCGACATGGCTGGGTACCGAAGTCCCGTAAAATTCATTGTAACGTTGGTTGATGGCCGCATCCGTAACGTCCAGATAACCCGCGCCCTGATGCGGCTGGCAACCCATGTCGGCGGCTCCCTGCACATTGTTCTGCCCCCGCAGGGGATTCACTCCGGCTCCTTTTTTGCCGATATTCCCCGTAATCATGGCCAAGTCCGCAATGAGCATGACGGCAAAAGTCCCCTGCGAATGCTCGGTCACTCCCAGCCCGTGGAATTCCATGGCCGCTCCCGCCTTGGCGTAGGCGATGCTGGCTTTCTTCACCAATTCCTTATCGACGCAGGTAATTTCGGCCAACCGGTCGATATCGAGTTTGAGAATTTCCTCTTTGAAATCCTCGTAGGCCTCGCACCGGCTTTCGATAAATTGCTGATCCTCCAATCCTTCCTCAATAATGAAGTAAAGCATCATATTGAGGAGAGCGACATTCGTCCCCGGCCGTAATTGCAGGTTATACTGGGCGTATTTGGATAATTCGATTTTTCTCGGGTCCACAATGATCATGGTTGTCCCCTTCATTACCGACTGCTTCATTTTGGCGCCGGTCACGGGATGGGCATCGGTGGGATTGGCTCCGATAATCAAAATGCAATCGGTATGATCGAGGTCTTCGATGGAATTGGTTGCCGCGCCGGTGCCGAAGGCACGCTGCATGCCCAGAGCCGTGGGGGAGTGACACACCCGCGCACAGCAATCGATATTGTTCGTACCGATGACAGAACGGATGAATTTTTGCATGAGGTAATTTTCCTCATTTGGGGTCCGGGCGCAGGAAATGCCGGCAATCGCATCGGGGCCGTGGACGGCTTTAATAGACTTGAATTTATCGACCATGAAATCGTAAGCCTCATCCCAGCTAACGGACTCGAAGCTTCCATTGCGTTTAATCATGGGACTGCGCAAACGATCCGGATGATCGTAGAACTTGAAGGCGTAACGGCCTTTGAGACAAGTATGGCCGCTATTGGCTTCCGCGTCGAAAGGGGCTTGAATGGAGAGGATTTTATCGCCTCTGGAAGCTACTTCCAGATTACAGCCAACCCCGCAGTAAGTACACACGGTGCGGGTCTTTTTATCGGCATGAATGGCTTTGGACTGGAAAATATCGGAAATGGCGGAGGTCGGGCAGGCCTGTGAGCAAGCGCCGCAGCTCACACAATCCGATTCCATAAATGACTGGTCCAACCCCTTGATGATATGGCTGTCAAACCCGCGCCCGGCCATGTTCAAAACAAATTGGCCCTGCACTTCATCGCAGGCACGCACACAGCGATAGCAATTGATGCACTTCGACAAATCGGAAGTCATATAGGGATGGGCCAAATCCTTTTCCTGGTGCAAATGCGTTTTACCTTGAGGATAACGCACTTCGCGAATACCGACCTGGGCGGCCACCGTTTGCAATTCGCAATTACCGTTCACTTCGCAGGTGAGGCAATCGAGGGGATGATCAGTTAAAACCAGCTCGATGATGTTTTTCCTCAGTCGCTGAACGTTATCGGAGTCTGGATAAATATAACTCCCTTCCATCATGGGGGAATGGCAGGCAGCCAAAGTTTTGACCGCACCCCCTTGTTCCAAGGCCACATCCACGCTGCACACGCGGCAGGAGCCGAAGGGTTCCAGATTGGGTGCATCGCACAAAGTGGGAACGGAATCCGGCCCATGATTCCTTTTGATGAAAGACAGGAGGGTTTCGCCGTTATCAAAGGCAAATGGCCGGTCGTTGATATGGGCAATCTTGCTCATGGTGGGGGTGATTCAGGTCGTGGTCACCTTTTCGAAGTATATTTTTAATTCTTCGGCAAAATATTCAAGGGCGTTCTTAACGGGCAGCGGAATGCCTCCGCCGTGCGCGCAAAGTGAACCCGTTTCCAGAGTGTGCAAGAGGTCGTCGAACAATTCACGGTCGATTTTAAAGTCCGACCCATTGGAGTTGGCTTTTTGCAACAACTCATGGGCACGGACGGTTCCCAAACGGCAGGGAAAGCATTTTCCGCAGCTTTCATAAGCCGCAAAATCGAACAAATGCTCCAGGTAATCGATCATGGGGAAATTTTTCGGGATACAGACAATGGAAGCATGTCCGAGTAAAAAACCCCATTGGGAAAAGGATTCAAAATCGACCGTCAAGTCATCGATTTTTTCCACCGGCACCATCCCTCCCAATGGCCCGCCGATGTGCATGGCTTTGACCGGCGATTTGAATCCGCCCCCTAAATCGTTAACTACAACGGCAAGGGGAGTGCCCATTTCAACTTCACACAGACCGGGCTTTTTGAAAAAACTATCGAGGCAAACCAGTTTGGTGCCGCTCGATTTTTCCGTGCCCAGGCAACGGTAAACATCTCCTCCATTTTTGAGGATAAAATGCAACGCGGCCAAGGTCTCTACGTTATTGACGATGGTCGGTTTATTGAACAAACCCTGCTGAGCGGGATAAGGCGGACGCGTCCTCACTTCGGGGCGTTGGCCTTCGATGGAGTTGATCAAAGCGGTTTCTTCCCCGCAAATGTAAGAACCCTGCGCACGAATGATTTTCAAGTCGAAATCGAAACCGCTGCCCAGGATATTCTTCCCCAGCAGACCATTGGCCCTCAATTCATCAATGGCCTCCTGCACGATTTCAACCGCTTCCGGATATTCGGCCCGGATGTATAAAATCCCCCAGTTGGCATGCGTCACATAGCCGGCCATCAACATGCCGAAAAGGACGGAGTGCGGCCGCTGTTCCAGTAAATAGCGGTCGGAATAAGCGCCTGGGTCGCCCTCGTCCGCATTACAGATGATGAATTTGGCACTCCCTTCAGTATTCCGGCACGACTCCAGCTTGAAACCCATGGGGAATCCCGCTCCCCCGCGTCCCCGCAGTCCGGACTTCTTAATTTCCTCCAGAATCTCTGAAGATTCTTTTTTCAGCGCTTCCCGAAGCACGGAATAATGGGTATCGAAACCTTCAAATTCATCCGTCAACACCGGTTTGCCCGATGCCCTGACGCCATATTGGTCCCGATTGTGCTGGCTGTCCATTGCTGAGAGAACCGAGGCGATTTCCTGTCCATTTTTGGCCGAGTAATTTTTCCCTTTGAAATGGAAAGCTCCATTTTCATGACAGCGCCCCAGGCAGGTCATGTGCCCGATTTCATTATCGTCGAAATGGTTCTTTAATTCCGATCTAACGGCCTCTTGTGTGCCCGCGCAAAGACAGGCCGTCCCATTGCACACATAGACCTTTTTGCCCTTATTTTCGGGCTTCATGAAATCGTAAAAGGTAGCCGTTCCGTAGGTGTTGGCCTTGCCCATGAGGAACTCGTCAGCCAGCCGCTCCAACTCCTCCAGGGAAGGCGTCCCATCGGCCAAAGCGGCCTTACCCATTTCTGCAAAAAGGTTGTCAACTACGCCTTTTCGTCCGGATAATTCACTGAGATTTCGGGACATAGCTAAATGATTCAATAACGGATTGGAAGAATTGGGATAAAATCTAACATCGAAATCTTATCAGTTACGATCTCAATATTCTGGAGTTGTCCGACTGAATTATGAGGCCGGTGCGCCCTGGGTTTTGGTTTGAGAACATTGACGCCCTTGAGAACCTTCGTGAGTTATCCTTTGGCTCCCGCTATAAAGGTTGAATCGTCCATTGCGCAAAAACCCGATCAAAGTGAGGTTGAAGGCACAAGCCACCTCAACGGCGAGGCTTGAGGGAGCGCCCACCCCAGCAACCATGGCGATTCCTCCAGCCAGAGATTTTTGTAAAATCTCGAAACTGGTGCGCCCGCTGACCAGCAAGATGTATTTGTTCAGGGGAAGGAGATTTTTACGCAATTGCGAGCCGATCACCTTGTCAACGGCGTTATGCCGCCCCACATCTTCACGTAGTTCGAGCAGGCTGCCTATTTCATCGAACAAGGCGGCTGCATGCAGGCCACCAGTGGCTCGGAAAGCCGATTGATGTTCTTGCAGGACCAAGGGCAGTCCATTGATGATTTCAGCGTCAAGGGTCAGTCCAGAAGATGGCGGAGCCTTTAAACCGGCCAAATTCAGCGCTTCGAGGGAGGCTTTACCGCAAACGCCGCAACTGGAAGAAGTGTAAAAATGCCGTTCCAGCCTCTTTAATTCGACCGGCACCCCCGGCTTTAATGAAACGCAAATCGACTGGCCAGGGGTATTTTTTCCGTCAGCGGCGGTTGTCTCCGAAATATCGGCAATTTGTTCATAATCAGTGATAATCCCCTCGGTCAGGAGAAAACCGGCGGCCAAGTCAAAATCCTGACCCGGTGTACGCATAGTGATCGAGATGCTCCGCCGAATATAATCACCGGAGCGATCAAAACCCAGTTTAATTTCCAACGGTTCCTCAACGGCAAGCGAATCGGTTAGAATCTGCATGCCGTCCCGTTGGAATTTTTTTACCGTAACCTTTGCTGTTTCCGCGCCAATCTCCCAAACCTAGGGAAGGGAAGACATTTTTCAAGCACAGGATTAAGGCTTCGGGATAGAGAACTTGTTATTCTTTTTTAATCCCAGAACACTTTAGCTAGCGGAAAAGAGAACGAACCCAGAACTATTTATCCAAAAATTGTTTGGTGAACTTCAGGAAAGAGAATGCGTCCATAAAATTACTGGCGATGCCGGTTGAAATCCGAACCGCACCGACGCTTCTTCCATCAATGCAAAGGCGGAAATCGTCATAGGTCATGCTCTGCGTGGAACTCTGAAAGCATTTCAACAGTTCTTGTTTCGAAAGCCCCAAAGCCACCTCTCCGGCACCCGGGTTGCAAAAACAACCTGTGCGGAGCGAGATTTTTCGCTCTTTTGCCAGCCGTTCGATGATGTCGTGATCTATGGTCTGACCATTACGATCCTTCAGGTTCAGGGTAATGGTAGCGCCGCGGCTCTCCAATCCACTCGGTCCAAATAGTTGAACCAATTGTTTCCCATTCCGATGCCGTAAAGATAAGAGGTTCTGCAAGAGCCAATCGGTGAGGCAACGCACCCGCAGATGGATCTGCTCCAAGCCCACTGACTCCAGGAAGTCCAAACCAAAATCGACAGCTGGAATGTTGGTGTAGTCCAGTGTGCCGTCTTCGAACGCAGCGGCGCCTTCGGCCAGGTAGTAGCGGTCTGCCTGGACCGAGGCAACGGTGATGGTACCGCCGGCGAACCATGGTCGATGGAGCTTCTTCAAGGCCGGCCATCGGGCAATCAGAGCGCCGACTCCGGTGGGGTAACCAAACATTTTGTAAAACGAAAGGGCCACGTAATCCGGATGCCACTGGCCGAGATCCAAGCGGTTGGTCGGAACAAAGGCGGCCGCATCCAGCAACACGTCCCAACCACAGGCCTGTGCCCGTTTGATCCAACCCAACGGATGCTGGACCCCGGAAAAGTTGGATTGTGCAGGAAAGGCAAACAGGTTGTTTTCTCCCGTGGTTGCAAGTTTCAAGGCATGCTCAAGCGAATCCTCAGCCACCCTCATGTCAGGCGGAACAACAGGTATGTAAGTCGTCGTTGACCCATGGGCACGATCAAATTCGCGGATTCCGTTGACAGAGTTGTGATTGTCGAAGGTGAGGAGGAAGTTGTCCCCCACATCGAACGGATAGGATTCGCCGACCAGCTTCATGGCCTGGCTGGCATTAGCGGTGAAAACGATCCCGTACTCCTCGGGTGAGGCGTTAAAAAAATCGAGCACATGATCACGCGTCTTCTCGATTAACTCGGAGGTTCTGAGCGAGGTTGGATTGGTTGAGTGAGGGTTGCCGAAGACCGTCCCACGCAACAGGTCCATATGGCGATCAATCTGGCTTTGACCATAAAGCCCGCCACCGGTGTAATCGAGGTAGATGTGCCCTTGAGCGTCAAGACGAGAAAAATCACTCTCGCGCAGTTCGTCTAGCAGGTGAGTATTTTCATAATCGGGGTAAGCTCGCCGGAATTCTTTGAATGCCTCCAATGGCTCGGCAGATTGGTCCAATATGGTCTTCATTTCATTTTTGAATTCAAACAACTTCCCTCAGTGAGCCCTTAGACACCCTCTTAGACAAATCTTAATCCACTTCAGTGATCTGTCAAATTCGCCCGTTATCAATTGATTACTTAGGTCAGCAATGTCAGACCTGTTGCAAACAAAGCGCGGGAGACAATGCACCTCCCCTATGTCAACCTTGTCTGAAGTCAGACTCTAAAATCAGATAGGAAGGATGCTGGAGGCCGGTAGGCGGGTAAAATTCATCGTGGGTGTAGCCGAACCCCAGTTTTTTGAGTAAATTGGCGGAAGCCTGATTTTTTGGGTGATGGCCCGCGAAAAGGTTTTTCACGCCAAGGG
>JAJFLV010000034.1 GCA_021772535.1 Opitutales bacterium
AAATCAACGGGTCCGTATCGGCGGAACTTGAGCCGAAATCGGGGTAAAAACCGTATTCGATTCTGAATTGCTCGATGGCGGCAGCGTACTGGCGAAACTGCGCTCTGCTTTTCGCTGTCAGGACCGCTCGACGGACCGAAACCGCAACGGGGAAAAGAATTCCCGCCAATACGGCAATTATGGCGACAACGGAAAGAAGCTCGACCAATGAAAAGGCCCTTTGTCCCAGGCGTAAGGTGACGGGCTTTGGGCAGGGTTCAGGGTAGGGCAAATATGTTGTCCCGGGATTGTTCATTTTCGTGATAATCAGAAGTGAGAATGCCGTCTTGAGGCAAGGGTGTACCGACGGCTCCGTCCGGACCGAAAGACATCAGCAGGAAGCCGGGCCGTTTCCAATCTCCGGAGTTTGGGTTTTCACCGATTTTCCGGTATCGGTAAACATAGGCGACACCCCAGGGATCGAGTAAGAAATTTTCGCCAACACCTTGATCGAGAGATGTCAGAGGCCGAGCGTTTGATGGAGTTGGCTTATTTGCCGTTTGGAACTGTGAGAGTTCAATAAAATGCCTTCCCTTTGCGCCAGCCAAAGGAGCACTGCCGGAGACAAGTCGACCGCTGCCATCCGGATGAGGCAGATAACCGGCCATTGGCCCACGGTTACCGATGAGGGCGGCATAGATTTCATTTGCGCCGTCACTCCCCTCCCCGATCCAGGGATAATCTCCATAATGTGTCTTGTAAGATTCCAGCGCCTCGGCCAGGAGAGCTAGTTGGCCTATTGCTTTGGTTCGGGCGGACCTTCTCTGCAAACCTTCGGTTAGGCCGATAGTAAGGCCCGCCAGAATGAGAAAAATTCCCATCGCCAGGAGCAACTCGAAGAGGGTAAACGCTTTTTTTTTACCCAAAGGCTTCTTCACCTTAACAATGGGTAACAATAAGAAGATGCGGGTCGGGTCGCACATTTGAGCCATTATTGAAGGAAGCTTAAATGGTGTCAACCTGTGAAACGGAAAACTCGCGGTCAATTACGCTGTTTCAACAAGACCCGAACAGACCACTGAGCGAATTTTGAGAATGGACCTTATACTATTGTGGTAATAGAGCCTGTAGTTGCTGTCGCTCCTGATCAGTAAGCTGAATGTCCCATACCGATGCTTTGGCAGCTTCGGGATCTTGCCGAGACCATTGGGAAAGGACCGATTGTAGCATGTTGAGCCTCATATTACTGTCAGCCATGGAATCAGCCCAAAGAAAAGCGGCTTCTGGATCTTCATTTTGAACTGTGTAGACCAGTTGTTGGACAGCGCCATCACGGGCGTTTTCATCGGGAATCTGATTGATCCATTCGGAGGCGGAGAGCGGGTCCTGCCGCATCCAGGAACCTGCCACCCCACTGATAGCTTCGCGGCTACCCTCGCTAACCGACAATTCCTGAGCCCATTGGGCGGCCTGGATTGGATCGTAATTGCTCCAAATCCGGGCCACGTTGCTGGAGAGATTCTTGCGAAGATTATCATCCTCCAAACCTTGAACATAGCGGGCAGCGTCCTGGGGATTCTCGTTCACCCAAGCGTTGATGATAGTATGGTAGGAATTCTGTCTATAGTGATTATCCGGTGTAAATTTCTCCGCCCATTCGAGAGCCTGGCCAATATCCTCGTTGGCCAAACGGCCCACGACTTGAGCTTGTAACTGATTTTGAAGTTCCCCTGGGTCAAGAGAATCGCTAAAGGCCATAAACCCTTCGAGATCGCGCTCTGCCCAAACATAACCTGCGCTATTAAGGGCGGCACTCATCTCCGATTCATCGGGCAGGGAGGTCATCCAAGCCACAGCGGATTGCAAATCATGAGATGCCCAGGTTGAAGCGAGTTGCCGGAGAGCAGAATCCCTGGTGTTTCCTGAAAGCGATTCGGTTACAAAACTGGCCGCTTCAAGCGGTGAATTTTGGGACAACTGGGAAACAAGGTTGGGGATGATGCTGGTTCGTGTTTCTCCGATGGCCACACGGTCAGCCCAAGCCAGGGCCGCTGCCGGATCGCTACTACCCCAATTTCTGGCAATTGACCCGATCATTTCACGGCGGATTTGGCCTATGGGAAAGGACTCGGCGTATTGCGAGGCAGCTTCAGGTTCCCTGCCCGCCCAATTGGAGACGATCTGGGAAATTACGTTCTGGCGAGTCTGGTTTGATTCGATTGAGTTGGCCCAAATTAAACCCTCGTGCGAATTCTCATTTCCCCATTCCTGAGCGACCGCACTGATCGCTTGAGAGCGAAATTTTCGATCCTCCAAATTGAGTGAAGCAAATGCAGCCTCCTTTAAATTGATTTTGGCCCATTGGGAGAAAATACTGTGATAAAAATAAGGTTCCACCAACCCATCCGGCAAACCGTTAATGAGAGTCAGGGCGCCGGTGGGATCTTTTGCAGCGAAGTCGTAAACTATGCTGGAGGTAATCGATTTTTGCTGATTGAGGTCGTCGATACCTTGGACCGCGTTGAGCGCCCCCTCAATATCTATTCTTGCCCAATTCTGAATTATTTGGCCAACCAGATTATTTCTTTGATTCTGATCGGTTAAACCGAGAGCACGGTTTAAAGCCTCTTCGGGATCGGCTTCGGCCAGTTTCAATATTGGCTCAAGAACGTCCTTCTGGTTCATCCAATAGCGAAGATTGGGTATGCCGAGATTATTGGCTAAACTTATGGCGCTTTCGGGATCGGTTGAATAAATGATATCAAGCAACGACTGCAGGACATTTCGGCGAGCATCTCCCCCGGTAAGCGCACGGGCCGAAGAGACCGCTGGTTGCAGGTCCATTTGGGCCCAGACACGGTAAACCTTGCCAAGAAAATTGCGATAGGGAGAGTTCGTGGAGGAATCGAGAATGAAAAATATGGCCCCCTCTGGATCGGTTTCGGCCCAACGTTCAATAACGACATTCTGAATGCCAAAGCGAACGTGCGGCAACTGAAGAGAGTTCGATAGCTCAAGGAAATGAGGCAAGGCCTCTGGGGTGAGAGCGCCGATTATGCGATAGGTCTCCAATGTCCAGGTAAATTCGCCGTCTTTGGAAAGGGCTTCACGGAGCGAGTCGAAGGCTTCCCTGGCCTCTTCGATCTCAGGGCCATCGCTTGAATCGGGGTCAATATTGTGGCTTCTGTTAACGGCCGAGACGTCGATGTTCAGGCTGGGATCCAGAGTTTGCTCATCGGCAACTCCTGATGGAACCGGTGGCGAATTTTTGTCGAGAACGGAAGGGCGATTGGCCCGGTATCGCTCCCACCTGCCGCCAGCCCAAAAAACAATGAGGATGATAATCAGGGATGCGGCTATAAATGGGATTTGCTTACCCGTTCTGGATCGGTTCGGGGGGATAGAGGTCATTGGTCGATTGTTTTGGAAAAATGGAAACTGAACCCTTTGATCTTGAGGCTATTTAGTAACGGGCGCAAGTAGATTATTTTCAGCCTGTTCGTAAGAGTCCCAAAAGGGGGAATTATTTCATATAGGCACTATTAGAACGATTCAGTCTGGAAAATATTAGAGGCAAAATTGAGATTGAAGGATATCGCTTTGTTCGGTACGGGTGTTAGTCGTGGAGGATTAATTGAATTAGAAAGAAAAAATATGAGATTCCTGAAACAAACTTTCTTTTTTTCCATAATGATTCTTTTCCTGACTTTAGCGGGTGGAGCCGCCCATTCAGGGGTCAAGAAAATAGAACGGCAGGTAGCGCAAGTGCTTGATGATTTTCATGATGCAGCCTCCCGTGCAGATTTTGAGGGTTACTTCGGCCTGATGGCGGAGGACTCTATATTTATTGGCACAGATGCCAGTGAAAGGTGGACCTATGACCAGTTCAAGGCTTTTACCAAGCCTTACTTTGACCAGGGGAAGGGTTGGACTTACGTTTCCACCAGTAGGCATATTTACTTCTCCGGCAACGGTCAAATGGCGTGGTTCGACGAAACTCTGGAAAATTCCAAATTAGGCGAATGCCGTGGAAGTGGCGTCATGGTCAAGCGAGATGGAAGCTGGAAATTGATACAGTATAATTTGACGGTTCCCATTCCCAACGAATTAGTCCTGGAAGTAGTCGATAAAATCAGAGCGCAAGAGGAAGCCGAATAAGTCTCCATGGAAATGCCTTTGTGGCGCCCTGGAAACGAATACCGCCATAGCCTCAACCGTTGCATACACCAGATTGCTGAAAAACAGGAATATAAATTCCCGCAATAATTAATTATTGCCGATTTTCTGCTCCCGAAAGAAGGCTTCCACCAATGATTTGTTCGGCCACCTTCTTCCCGGAACTCTGTTCACTTGAGATAGAGGTTCCTTGGGTCGAAATCTTCATCTTTTCGACTTTTGACCGCGATTCCCTTCTCCTTCCAAAAAAGGATGGGGGCTAAAATCAGCAAAACTATGCCCACGGTAAATAACCCAATATCTATCGGCTGTGAGAGTTCGTAATCGAAGACTACAAATATTGATGCGGCGGCGATAATCATACCGAGAATCGCAAACGGTTTGAGTCGGAACAGGATTCTCGGTTCTTTCTTCCAGCCCCCGCCTTCGATAATGTCGTCCTTCATTCGGATTTCATTCGAAGATATTGTAATAGCATCTACGCAGTTTGTGATTGAATAAGATAAAATTCGTGTCGAAATTTGCAAGAAAATTTATAACAAAGGATGACTACAAAAGTATTGGACTGACCCTTTTTGCCCTCCCCTCACTAACGAATCTTTTTTATTTCATATTCAAGGTTTTCAAGACTTTCGCGTGCGTACGACCTCTATTGGAGTGCTTGCACAAGCCGACTGCGTTCGTCCCATATCTGGTGACTGATGTGCACTGGAAAAAGTGGACACGAGATTCTCCAAAAAGGAGAATCGAATAATGGGCAAAAGACGCTATAGTATAGAGTTCAAAAAAGAGGCCGTGCAACTGATGGTGCTTGATGGTTTGAGTGCCGGCGAGGTATCGAGCAAACTGGGGATCAACACCAACCAATTGTACCGGTGGAAAAAGCTCTATCT
>JAJFLV010000035.1 GCA_021772535.1 Opitutales bacterium
TTGAAGGTAAAGCTGGGAGTCGATCCCACTCGGCCCGATCTGACTTTCGGGCACATGGTGGTATTCAATAAATTGCGGCAGTTCCAGGACCTGGGACACGAGGCCATCCTCATCATTGGTGATTTCACCACCTGGATCGGCGACCCCTCGGGACGCTCCTCCACCCGGCCCGTCCTAACCAAAGAGGAGATTGCGGAAAACGCCCGCACCTATCTCGAGCAGGCATTCAAGATTCTCGATAAAGACAAAACCACCGTTCGCAACAACAGCGAATGGTTCTCCCGAATGTCCTTTCAGGACGCCCTCGCCCTCTCCCGCCAGATGACCGTGGCGCGCATGCTGGAGAGGGACGATTTTGCCAAACGGTATGCCGATCAGACGCCCATCTCGATCATCGAATTTCTCTACCCGCTGGTGCAAGGCTACGATTCCCTGGCCATCGAGGCGGATATCGAGTTGGGCGGCACGGATCAACTCTTCAACATGCTGGTGGGCCGCAACCTGCAGAAAATTGAGGGCAAGCAAGGGCAAATAGTTATCACCATGCCCCTCCTTGTGGGCCTCGACGGGGTCAAAAAAATGTCCAAGAGCATGGACAACTACATTGCCTTCAACGACAGCCCCAAGGACATCTTCGGCAAAATCATGTCACTCACCGACGAGGCGATGGGTGAATATTACCGTCTCCTGCTTCTGGCATCTGAGGAGCGGATTAAAAGCCTGGAAACCGAACACCCCATGGAAGCGAAAAAGAACCTCGCCCAGGAGATGACGGCCAAGCTTTACGACGATGCCGCCGCTCTCCACGAGCGGGAGCAATTCGAAAAAGTCTTCAGCCACCGCCAAACCCGCGACGACATGCCCTCTTTTCAGTGGACCGACCTAACCGGTGAAAATGAGGACACCCTCCTCAACCTGATGGCCGCGACAAATCTCTTTCCCAGCAAAAAAGAGGCCCGCCGCCTGATCCAGCAAGGGGCCGTAAAAATCGACGGTAACCGTTGTGAAGACCCCCAAGAAATCCTAAACAAACCCAACAAACCAACCACCATCACCATCCAGGCGGGTAAACGCACCTTCTTCAAAGTGCTTTCGGAATAAATCAAATTTTTAAAAAAGTTAACGGTAAATGTTAAGAAGATTGACTTGACTTCTTATCATGGCGAATGGGCAAAGCTAACCGGCAAAATCGTCCGCTATCCAAATACGATATTTTTGTAATATCTTCTTGAAACCCAAACGGGATGGTTTTATTTCCTAGAAATACCAATATTGATAAATAACTGTTAATTCCCAAAAATGAACATCAAGACGATAAAAAAAGCTGAGGAATTACTCGAACTGAAAGATGAAACCCTCCGATATGAGTTCGATAATTTCATAAAAGTAGAAAAATTCGGAGAGCGCCGATTGTCACAAAAGAAGCTCAAGCTTCTATGGATAATCGACCCTGTGATTCAAACGATTATTGAAGAGGAGGAAATTGTATACTTTGTGACCGATGGCTTAAGAGTCAGCACTTTCGAGCAATTATTTATCGGCCATGTAGTATATTATTATAATCTGACCGCGTTTGTCTTCACTTCGAAACGGATTCTCCTGATTCATTTGAAGAGCAAGAAGAAGCGTGGAGTATATATTGGAAATATTGAATACGCCGATATTAATAAAGTTTCCAGCAGTTTACTGGGATCTCTCCTAATAAAGTTCAGAAACGGGAAATCGCTGACTTTTGCAAAAGTCCCTCGAAAGGATAGAAAATATTTAAAAGAGTTTTTAAATTCGATAGTGGATACAACTGCTCAAAAAGATAAATCCGCTAAAGGAATCAGGAATTTATGCCAAAAGTGTTTTGTTGAGATCGAAGGAATTCCCAGGAATTGTCCCAGTTGCAATATCGAATTCAAGAGCCCTAAAAAGGCGGCTGTTCTATCTTTTATCATGCCAGGATTAGGAGATTTATATTTGGGTTCGAGGGTATTGGGAACCATTGAGCTATTATTTATGCTATATATTTGGGCTGTTCTAATTACGAGCGCACTGGAAGAGGTTGGCGCTGGGGCAAGTATGGGCATAACTTTGCTATCCTTGTTAATAATCTTTTTAATCATTCATCCATTAGATGCGCTAAAAGCGAATTATGTAGGGAAGAAAGGGTTGATCCCGAAAGTAGCAATAAAATACGAAGGGGAGTGATTCAAGCGCTGCAACCAATTCATGAACATTGTCTAACGGCTTCCTGATTTCATCATTGTGTAGAAACCGGACTGACGATCCGTTCTTCTTGAGTAAACATAGCTGTTATCTCTTATGAATTGGGTTAAGTATCATGGCTGTGCACGCTCCTTAATTTGATTCAGGCTAATATTGGCTAAGGCGGGTCATTCCTGCACTACTGCCCTTTTTATTGATCCCTTCGAGAATTGAGCAGTACGGAGCAGTATTGATTGCTGGGATTGAATACCGATTTCGGGAGCAAGTGTTTTTGCTATCCAATGTGCTTGGGATTGCAATTTGTCTGAAATTATTGGTTTAGACGGGCGCTTTCGGGCTACGGTCAGGTGTCTGCGGGTTTTTTTTAGATTTTCACAATTTTTATTTGACAGTGATTGGTATGTATGTATATATGTATGTTGTTATATGAAATTAATCACTCAACTTAAAAACTGTTATGAAAAAATCAGATACAAAAAAGGAGCAATTGATTGTGGAACGTGTGCAAACAGGGATTCGGATTGAGAAACGGATTCTGAAGGTGCTCAAGGCACTGGCGGAATACCATGATATGACTCTGGGCGACTTGCTGGAGGGGATCATTCTGCACGTCTTCGAGGGGAAGAGTCCTTTTGGGGAGGAATCCATTAAACTCATCGCGGACCTCAAGCGCATTTACCGCCTGGATCTCGGTTCGGAGGCAAGCCACCGGCTGCAGGAAAGGGAGCAGGGGGCTTGAATGACGGTCAGGATTATCCAGGTTGAAAGGCTTTTTCCAGGTGGGATAAGGATTTTTCCGGGTTCGAATGGATTCGTAAGTTGCTGGGCTTATGGCTTTTGTTTTTGAGCCTGAAGGCCGCTTCCCATCCGGCGACGCTGTAAAGCTACCAGCTAACCGGTATGCCGGACTGGGCGTTATATTTACTGATTCTTTGTGAAGCGGTCGGAGCGGCCTTGTTTATGTTTACTCAAATGATATTTCCCGGAGCTTCCCTACTGGTGGTTTCCATAGGGCGGGCAACCTGGCTTCATGTGATGCTGGGGGAAAAACCCATCATCCTGATTCTATACATTCTGCTGGTTTTGCTCTGTCTGGCCTGGGAGGTTCAAATCCGAAAGAGGACCATTGAATCCCCGTCCGGCAATGGCAGTTTCGGGCTGAGCGACAAGGAGTTTTTTCGGCAGTTCGAGAAGGCGACCCTGCCGGAAGAATGTTTCCACCACAGGGACCATATACGGCTGGCCTGGCTCTACCTGCGGCAATATTCCGTTCCTCAGGTTCTGGAGCGCTATAGCCGGGGCATAAGGAATTTTGCACGGGCCAATGGGAATGAGAACCTATACCACGAAACGATTACCTGGGCCTATATTTTCCTGATCAAGGAACGTATGGAAGAATCCGCCCCGGATGTAGATTGGGCAGCTTTCGCCGATAAAAATCCCGATCTGTTAAGAAAGGGAAAGTCCGCTCTGGATCGTTACTATGCGAAAGATGTGCTGACTTCGGACCGAGCCCGAAAAAGTTTCCTGTTGCCGGAACCACTCCTCAAAGCGACAGATTGAGCCGACGGGTAGCGGCGTATTTCAGGACCGGCGGGAACGGCGCCATTTTTGCATTGCGGTGGGATAGTAGCCCCACAATCCCCCGATGATCAAGCCTACGGTATGGACGGTGTTGGCGACCGGACCAAAAGCCCCAGTAAAACAGAGCACCAGCCAGATCATCATAAGCCAGACAATGGTGGTACTGATGAAGAGCCCCTCCTCGGGCTGAAACTTCATCTTCATCCAGACAAAGCCCAAAAGCCCATAAACCACCCCCGACATTCCACCGAAATTCGGGCCGCTGACAAAGTATTGGGCCAGATTCGAAATCCCGGCAACGGCCAGAACCATGCCAAGGAAAAACCAATGTCCCTTGCGGCCTTCGATCATCCGGCCCAAATCATGAAGCCAAAGCATGTTGAAAATTATGTGCATAAATCCGAAATGAAGAAACATTGGGGTGAATAACCTCCATACCTGGCCGTAAAGTAGCTGGTCCAAGCCTTGCCACTTGATATAAAAGCCTGTATGCACGTAGGTGGCGATGGAAAGCCAGTCCTTCACCGGGCTGTTGGCTGATTGCCCCAAACCTGTCAGAACACCGACCGCAATACTGACAACGATGAGAGTCATGGTTACCTTCGGGGGCATCCCGGCCAGTTGGTTAAAAGTGGTCCGCAAATCCTTGTGCATACCACGCCACTTTTTATCTTCCTTTTCGGTTTTTTTCCGGATCTTGTGGGCTTCATCCCCTGCCCCGATGTATTTGGGATTGTCCGGTTCCTTTAAAAAAGCTTCCATTTCTCCCGAGGCGGCCTCGACATGATCCTCGTCCTCGACCCAGACGGCCCAACCGTCGTCAAAGTCGTCCACCCGGTTCTCGAAACCGAGGGTCAACAGATAATCCCCGAATTTGCGGGCCTCCGACTCCTCCTCAATTATGCCGATGCGTCTCATTTATTTGTTGGGGCTGCAATGGCTTTCAAGGCAACCGGTTGCTCGACCGATTCCGCTTCCGCGGGAAGTTGTTCCAGTTCCTCCAGAAGCTGGTTGCGGCTGAATTCGAGAACGGGATCATCAACGCTTTGAGCGAGGTCCCTGGCCTCTTTCAGACGGCCCAATTTTGACAAAACCCTGGCCCGATGCAGGTTGACGGCTTCCTTATGCAAGGAGGTATGGCCCATATCCTGTAACTCATCCCACAACTGCAAGGCCAGTTGCCAATCGGGATTTTTCAGATCGTAGATAGATTCGGCATAACGCATTTTAAAGTCCACATTACCCGGTTCCAGACGGTCGGCATCGGAAAAGGCCTGCATCATTTCATTCTCCAAAACATC
>JAJFLV010000036.1 GCA_021772535.1 Opitutales bacterium
GCCTCGAAAGTAGTATTGTTTTCCAGGTACCGTTTGAGGCTTCCCTGCTGCATGTTTTGCAGTCTTGTAGCGATTTCCGAGGCGGTCACGTGCTCCATGGTGAAGAAATATATGGCGGTATCCACGGGCGCGGGGACATCTACTTTTGCTAGAATATTCTCGATTCTCTGCAGGTTGATGAGGGCATCGACGATCATCAGCGAGTTGCTCTTGGTAAATGCCACCGGGGCGCCCTGGGTGAGCAGGGGTTGCAGCAGGGGAACCGCTTCATCCACCTGCAGGTAGTCGAGTCGAAAAAATTTGGCATAAACCTTTTGGCTGGGAGTGGCATTGAGGCTGGTATCTTCGATCATGGGCGGTACTTGTGTGCCGATTGAGGCAGAGGGCACCGCTTTGAGAAAATTATCCCCCACCTCCGTTATGGCGATCCCGTTCAGGCTGAGCAGACTCTCCAGGGCCAGAACGGCCTCGGCTTTTGTCATGGGTCCCTGGCTGGAGAAGTTGATTTTTACCGCAGGAAGACTTTGTTGCCGCAGAATCGGCTTGCCCGTAAACCGTTCCATCATGTCGAGGACTTCATTGGCCCCCAGGTCGCTCATCCGGATTACCCCGACTGTTTCGTCAGGATTAGGCACATAGGTTTGCTGCGCCCGCAAGCCGGTGGCGGCCAACGCGGCCATTAAGCTCATGGCGAATAGGGCTCCAAAACAATGATGCAGATAGGTTTTTATGCGATTTTTCATAATCCCGTCGGTCGTGCGGCAGATGTATTTTAAAAATTTAAAGTGAGTTTTCCTTCAACTCGAAGGAAGAGATGACAAATTGTGCATTGAGAAGCCGTGGATCCGATTTGTTGGCGGTTAATTTAACCCTTTCCAGCCCCAGGTAGGGCGCGGCATTTTTTATCTGGTTGTCAAAGTCGATGAGATCCCCTATTCCGGCTTGCCTGACCCGGATGCGGACCGTGTGGATGTTGAAAATGTCGCCTTCCTGGGTGTTGGGCGTGTTGGTATCGAATCTCAGATTCGCGTTTCGCCCGAAAGAGTCCAGTTTTCCCACCAGTTGAGAACTGTTGTAGGTTTTTTGCGGGTCCAAACGCTGCAGCTGATTTTGCAGGCCAATTTCAATCGTCTCCCGGTTTCCAATCAGCACCTGCTGCATTTCCAATTTCTTCCCGGTGCTGTAGAACTCCGTGCGAAAGTCTTTCATCGCCCGCATAACGGATCCTCCCCAGACTAACAGGCAAACCCATATAAACACCGTCAGCAGAAAGCGCTCCCGCAGGGACATGATCTGGAATAGATTTTTCAGCATTTTGAAAAGTTAAAAGATTCTCTCACAAAATCGTTCGAGCTATGGGCCGCTCTCCACCTCAGCCACTACCTGGCTGGGCTCCGTTTCCGCTGGTTGTTCATCGAAGGTGATTTGAAGAGTAAAGCGGGCTTTCCCCTGAGTGGATCGCACCTTTGATTCAACGGAGGAAATACCCTGTGAATTGCGCAAGGACTGGGTATAGTTGTTGACCGCCTCCACATTATTGCCCTCGCCTTCGACGGTAAGCTGATTGAAGGAATTTGCCGATGCTTCAGTAAAGTGAATGATTTTGGGTCGGCCCACATTGAGCAGGCTTAGCATTTCAAAGGGCTTCAATTCCTGCTGCACGTACTGGTCGATTTTTTCGGACAAGTTCTGGCGTTCCTCCACGTAGGCAAATTCCTCCGATTGCTCCTCGATTTTGTTTTGGCGGCTTTTATTCCATACATTCCCCGTTACGATGCCTAACTGCAGAAGCAGAAGCAATACGGCGGCAATCCCTGCCCCCACCGCTGCTAACCACACTTTCCCGGAGGTGGCTAATGCCTTGCGCTCTTTTCGCAAAAAACCTTTGTCCCGGACATCAGCCTGCCAACGAGTCGATTCCGGGAGGTCGTGGAGGGCGTCATTCCGTTGCCATCCGGTTTCTGCTTCATTGACTTTTCGGTAAAATAACTGCGGTTTCCCCCCTGCCTTGCCTTCAGCGATGGTGGCGGCCTGCACCTCGTCCGATGCCTCGAAATTGGATCGATCAAGGGATTTGAGGAGAGCCTCCCTGTGCTGCAATAAGTCCTCGTCCTTCAGTTCAGGCTCTGGAAGAACCTTTGAATGCACCTTTACCGGCACCCCGCTACCTGGATTATGATAAAGAGCGTTGAGAGTGGCCCCATGGTAAAAAAAAGTGATTCCGGGGCGCTCGGGACCTTTTTGCCTATTAGCCAGAAAATCGGGGAAGACATGCTCATGGTTTTCCAGGTCCTCATAACCGTTCTTGCGTAATCGTTCCCGATGCGCGGCATAGACCAGGATATGGGGAGAACCGTCATCGTAATGAAAACCCCAAAACAAATGCTCCAGAGGGAAAGGAGAAATGCCCTCCAACGATAATTCCGCGAATTGCTCGATATCCGTACTCTCGATTGCTTCGGGCAGCTCTATCATTCGGGTAAAAAAATACTCGCCCGGCAACAGCAAGATAGTGCGCTGCGGGATTTTTCTTTTTATTTTTTCCTCAAATCTTGAGAGAGCTTTAATCATTAATATTGAAATACTAATACTATTTCAAGGGCCGTCCTGTCGATCATATTTTGAAGTTCTCGGTGATGCGTTGTACCTTGAAAGGGTACCCCAGTGTCGCGCCCGCATTTGCCTTGACCTTGGTGGTTCCCTTTTTTGGCCTGCCGCCGATTATTTTCCCATCTGCGGAATAAACGGTTTCCACATACATTTGCTCGGTGCTGGCGCTCGGGTTGGCGCCGGTCCAGGAGGCGATTGTGGTAAGCAGAAAACTGGATTCTCCGCGCTTCACATCGACCTCCACTTTGAGAACCTGCGATTGCAGGTCGGCCAGGCCCCCGCTGCCTGCCATGCCGGTAGGGAAAAAGGGATGCTCGCGCGAGTTGATCAACCGGTCGTCCGGTGTTCCCCGCTCTCCATCCGATCCGCTGATGTAGGTATCGAGCGCCTCCTTGTCGAAACCTGAAAGTCGGGCCAATACGGTAAGAACAAAACTGCCGGCGGAATTAAGGTTCACCGGGCTGCTGTGGTAGAGTGAGATTGAATTCTTGAATTGATTGAAATATTCCGTCGGTCGGCCCTCTTCATCAAAAAACAAGGTGTCGAACCCTTGGATCAAACGCAGCTCTTCCCAGCTCTGCAATGGCTCATTGGGTGGCTTGTAGCCATCTTCGCCATCTTCGTAATAATCGCTTTCCGCCCCATTGAGGCGTTCCAGGTCGTCCTCGTCGACCCAATCGAGAAGTGAGTCGGTCAGGGTTTCGGCTTCCTGTAGAGAGATGCCCATCTCCTCAAAAATCATATTGAAGAGGAGTGGATCGGCCTGTGCCATGGAGAACTTTGCCGTTTCATCGGAAATTCGGATATCGATGTCCAGGCTCGGGTCAAAGGTGACTTGTGAGTAACGCAGGGGATCACCCCAGCCTTGGGTGGGAGAATGGAGAGCATTGTCGATTTCCCTGATTTCATCGATAACCGCCATCGTCGTCTCAAGGACGGAGTAAGCCTCGGTCCGCAAATCGTCCCGGTTGTAAAACAGCCCATAGTATTTGATTTTGGCCGTTGCCTCCTCCATGAACTCGAGCAAAATAAAGGAAACCAACGCCGTCAGGGCTAGCACAGCGATGAGGATACTGCCCTTGCCCCGATATGTTCTTGGACAAACTTTACTTTTAAATAATGGGGACATCTTGACTCCTTTGGGGCAGGTAAAAAGGGATTTCCTTGACTTCCCCCTCGTATTCGAAACGCAGTTTTATGAAATCCGGCAGCAGAAATTGGCCGGCCCGGTCTTTTTCCGGTTTTTCATTCAAATCCCATCTGTCGGTTTCCTTATCGTAATAGCAGTATGTTATTTTTGTAATATAGGGGGATACATGAGTCCGGCGCACATCATTCATATCTTCCACTTCGTCCAGCCGGGAATACCACAACAAGGAAAGCCCATCCCTTTCTTTGAAAATCAGGTGGCTGGTGACGGCTGGACGCGGCAGTCCCTCCCATGTATATAAAGCCGGTGATTCCTTCAGACGAAAGGTCAGCAATGGCTCGTCCAGATCGCTATAGCCGGGAGGGCGGTCCCAATTGACCGGAGCGGCTTTTTCCTCTTGGTTGAGCCCTTCGGAAAGAGCCAGGGCATTGTTCAAAAAGAGCGCTACTCCGTCCACATGCTGTTTAAAAAAATCGTCCCCCGTGCTGTTCGTCCAGATATTGGAGAGGGAGAATACATGCACCATGACGGCTGTCAGTAGAGCGCCTCCAATAGCCAGAGCGAGCAACACCTCGATTAAGGTAAAGCCGGAAAATTGCTTTAACCTATGGCCCATGGGTCTATCGAAATTCATTGTGTTGACGGGTTTCCAGGAGTCGTTCCCGGGCCTCTGCAATTAACTCGCTTCGCTCCACCGGGTCCGACCACGTAGGACGCAATACCATGAGATCCTGGTTGAAAGTTACTCTTCCGGTATCACCGGGCGGGGTGAGTTCAATAGTAAGTTGGACGGAAAACAAATCGCTCACCCTGGTTTCTTCCACCGTCGCCTGCCATGAGGCGGTTCCGGAAGATAGAGTTTCCACATTACCCCCCTGTTCGAACTCATCGAGATCCGATTCCTCCAGAGCCAAAGCACGGACAAACCGAATGTCGGATTGCACATCCGCCTCACTTTCGATCGAGTCAAGGCTGACCAGCGTATTTACGAAAGCCTGGGTGATCACCACCATGGTCAGGCCGAAAAGGGCGATGGCCAAGGTAACCTCCACCATGGTGAACCCATATTCGGTATGTTTGTCGATGAAGTTTTTCATAGCCTACCTAAGGGGTGGCAAGATCGATCTCAGTATCCGAAAAAGGATCAAAGCGATGGAGGGAAATTTCTTCGTCGTAATGAAGCTCAACCATGAAGGGAGTGGAGGAGCGGTCGGGATGAAATGCCAGGTAGGTTGCCGTTTTTTTATTGATGGACAAGCCCCGGAAGGAACTCGTTCCTCTTTCCGGAAGGATTTTGTAAAAAATTATTTCCAGATCCGGATCATCCTCCGGGTAGCCCGTAGAAATAGTTTCCAGAACGTTACTTGAGCCGTTTGAAATTTGAAATTCGCTCGTTTCCTGATCAAAAAAAAGAAATACCGGCTCACGGTTTTTGGCTGCGAGGAAACGGGCTTCCCTCACCACTTTGCGCAATATAACGGGCAGGGGCCGTTCCTCGAATCCCTCGAAAATGGCATTGGCATTGATTACCACCAATCCCGAGATCAGGCCCAAAAGGCCCAGCACCATGAGGATCTCAATCAAGGTGAAACCCGATAATTTGCTCTTTTTGATCACTATTAATTAAATTAAATAAAAGCACTTTGTATTCCGATTCAGTTCCTGGTTCAAGGAATACCTTTCCAATGCGATACCGAAACCCCGGAAATTCTTGAGCATGCAATTTCCGCAAGAGTTAAAGGGGTTTATTGCTGTTTAATACTTAACTAATAAACCGAAAAAGCGCTGAAATGTTGCAAACCAGGAAATGAACTGCCCAATCAAGAGGCGCTTCCAGATGCGGCCAAGCGGGCTCAATCGGGGGAAATTAAAGTATTAATAACGAGGTATTAACCGATCGGTCATTCCCAATTGCCGATATCGTCTGCGCTCTCCGTTCCGTCTTCTCCCAGAGAGTAGAGGTCGTATTTGTTTGTGTTTTTGGAACCGGGATAGCGATATTTGTAGGGGTTGCCCCAAGGATCTTCCGGAAGTTCCTCAATATAAGGGCCTTTCCATTTGGCTGCTTTGTTGCCAGGTGGGGTGAGGAGCGCTTTAAGTCCTTCCGCCGTGGTAGGAAAACTGCCGGTGTCGATACGATATTTGAGAAGTGGCGCGGAGACTGAGGAATCAACGAAAATTTTGGCGGTCGATTCTTGTCCCCCTTGAAAGATTCCGGTGAAATTCGTAACTACTACTCCAGCCAACAATGCTATGAGGGCCAGCACGATCAGAATTTCAATAAGGGAAAAGCCTTTTTTCCGGTTGATGTGTTTTAGCGGGTTTTGATCCCCTTCCTTAATTTTGTATTTCATATTCAATATTGGTTAAATTTCTACACCGCTGGCCCTGGCTACCCTGACTACCTGCATGAGGTAATCCTCCACATTTTGCTTCTTCTCGATTTCCAACGCCCGCCGCAGGAGATCGACCCCTTGAACCCACCGTTTCTCTTTTACCATCAGTTGACCATGTCGAATCAGAGCCTGGTATTTGATGTTATCCTCCAGCTCTTCCGCTCGTTCGTAGAGGAGGACAGCCTTTTCCACCATGTTGTTCCTCCCGTAATAGTCGCCCAAGGTAAGCAATGCCCTGTGGTTGAGGGGATCTCGTTTGAGAATTTCTTCCAGTGCCAGAGCCGCTTCTTCTCCTTTGCCGGTTGATAGGGCGATTTGCGCTTTAAGGGTGAGGAGCTTCAGTTCGGTCGCTTCCTCCAGTCGATCATTGTAAACATCTTCGATTTTTCCTATCAATGTGCTGGCTTCATCGTAGGCGCCGTAATTGGTCATGGTCTCAGCCGCACGAAGCGGCGATTTGGGGCTTTGCTTGGGATCCATGTCAATCGCCTCCAGGTAAGCTTCCAGCGCCAGGTCGAGTATTTGCTTATTCATGTAAATATCTCCCAGCAGGTGGAGACTTTCCGCCGTAGCTTTGCCCATCCGGCGGACGATCTCAAAATTTGTGGCGGCCCTTTCCGGTTCCCCCAATCCCAGATATGAATTCGCCTGGGCCAACCAGAATGTCACATCGTCTGGAGAATCTACCATCAATTCGCTGAACAAGCTATGGGCTTCCCGGTTCTTTTCCTGCGCCAGGAGCGACTGGGCCAGAAGGATTTTCCAATCTTTGTTATCCGGTTCCGCCATCAGGGCCAGACGGTAAGCGCTTTCCGCCGACAGAAATTTATCTGTATTTTGCAGACAGTAGCCAAGCATTCCATAGGTCCGCCCATCGGTGTCCCCCAGTGCAATGGAGGTATTCAAGGTTTTTTGCGCCACCTCGTAATTTCCGTCCTGAAAGGCGAGCAATCCGAGGTTTTTGTGAGCGCGTAAAAAGTCCGGAAATGCGCTGATGGCGGTTTCGTAATTAGCCTTCGCTTTTTCCAGATTTCCATTTTGAAAGTAAAAATTTCCCAGTATGAAATAGAGGGCCGGGCTGGATTGAGGAACGATGGCTGATTCCAGTGTGCTAATCGCCCTGTCCATATCGTCCGGCAGATAAGCTTGCACTGCCTGCAGGATATCACGGTCTTCAGCGGAGATTTTCGGCTCCCGCCCCGAGAGGACTCCGTAACTGCCAATGAAACGCTCCTTCCACACCGGATCGTTGTAAAAATCAGCCGTGGGGTTCGGTTGTATGGATTGGCCTCCGGCGTTGAAAGTCCATGCCAGAGCAAAGACCATTATTGCGATTTTGGAAATCCAGGCAGGTGAGTTTGTGGGCATCATTTTGGTGCTTATATTTAAACCTGAGAAATAAAGATAAGTTTTATTTCTCATTTTTTAACGGAAAAAGAGAATGGTTGCCGCATGCGGGTTTTCACTTTTCGCCCGCCCTTTACGCCCGGAGAAAAGGTCCACCGCCTTAAAGCGTCAAGGGCCGGTTTTTCAAATTCCTGGTGAGTTGAAGTTTCGATCCTGGCATTGCGCACAGCCCCATTTTCATCGACAATAAAGAGAACTGTGGCGCTCCCTGAAATTCCCTCACGGCGCAACTCAGCCGGGTAAATCGGGCCGATTCGACGAATTGGCCGGGGCAGTTCATCCAGGTCTTCCAACTCAAAAATCATGTCCCCGAGGGAGTTGTCGTTTACCTCGAATGACGGCATGGCAAAATCGCCGCCCAAATCGCCTTGCAGGTCGGTGCTCAAACTTAACTCAAGCTGGTCCAGTGAGGGCAGCATCCTTTCCTGCTTCATCTCTAATTCTTCCTCTTCCTCCGGCTCTTCTTCCTCAATTTCCTGCCTTGGCGGCGGGGGAGGGGGCGGAGGCACTGAAAAATCCTCAATCCTGTGGATCGACCGCTCCTTATTCCAGGAGAGGTACTGCGAAAGGGGTAAAAGAAGAAAAATCAGGGAGCTGATGAATATGGAATAAAATACCGCCTTGCCGGGGTGGCCTCCCAACCGGGGCATTTTGGTATCTACTAATTGAGTGGTTCCTTTGACCTGTTTTTTCTCGGCCATGGGGACGGGTGGGTGGACGGATTCACAGTTCCGTTGCTATACTCACAATTTCGGCGCCTCCTAATTTTGCTTCATCGATAGCCCGCACTACCAGGCCCGCCGCGGAGGATTCGTCTACCTGCAAGATGACCGGCATTTTATCTTTTTGGTTGAGCCGCTTGACAATCGGGCGAATCCCCGCGATGCCGATCTCTCGCCCGCCAAAAATAATCTGATTGGCGTTTGTGATAGCGATGAGGATGCTGTTTTTCTGCAAATTGCTGGCCATGACCGCCGGAGGCCGGTTAATCTCAACGCCCGGTTCTTCCACAAAGACGGTGGTTACGATAAAGAAGATCAGGAGGATGAAAACCATATCGATCATGGGCGAAATATTGATTTCGCTCAGTTCAGGCTCACCACCGGCTAAAACACTTTTATTTTTCATGAGGGATTGACGATTTTTTGTTAGGCAGCAGCTAAATGCCCGCACTGCTGGTGGGCGTAATTTTCAACCTGCGATAAAATTGCAACATATTCGTTTCTTCTTTTCAGAACGGTAAATATTAGAATGTAACCGGGGATGGCGATAATCAACCCGGTTTGAGTGGTGATGAGGGCAACTCGCACTCCCTCGGCCACCATGTCGATGGTCTGTCCCGCGCTGGTGGCCAGCCCCTTGAATGTCGTCAACATGCCTATAACCGTGCCGAGCAATCCCAGTAAGGGAGATATCGTCACAAGGACGCTCAATAGCATTAGCTTGGGATTGATGTCGGATAAAAATCGCTCGCGCAGGCCCTCCACCCGGCGGCTGATTACGTGAGAGGAATAACCCTGCTTGATCACATAGTGTATAATCTCCCCCAGGTGGCCTCTGCCCAGGTTCGGTTCTTTAACCCAGACTTTCCAGGTCTCAAAGGGCACTTTTTTAGAAGTAGCCCGGCCCAGGTGAAAAAAGAGTTCCATCCCCTGATAATAAATATAGAGCGACAGCAATGCCAGCGGAATCATTACCCATCCCCCCTCCCGCCATACCTGGAAGACAAATGTGGGGCTGAATTGGATATCGAAAGGCATTCGCAGACGACGGCTAGGATTTCTTGAATTCGCTCAATCCGTTGACGAAGCCAACCGCGGTTTGTTCCATGCTGGCCACCACGCTCTTGGCCTTGCGGCTGAGCAAGGCGTGCAGAATCAACGAGGGAATGGCGATTATGAGGCCGAACTTGGTTGTAATGAGGGCTTCGGAAATACCGGTGGCCAGATTGCTGGCATCGCCTGTTCCGAACACGGTAATCAATTTGAAGGTTTTAATCATTCCCGTAACCGTGCCGAGGAGCCCAAGCAGTGGCGCGGTGGCAGCGGTTACCGCTATGAGGGGCAGCATTCGCTCCAGATGAGGCTTGGTCGCAATGATACGTTCGTAGAGAACCTCCTCAATAAATGCGTTTTCCCGTTCAGAGTTTTCGACCGCCGCGGTCAGCATTTGTCCCACCGGTCCCTTGACAGATTTGGCATGTCCGAGAGCCTTTTCCCTTTCATCTGCTTTCAGGAAATCGAGGATGATTCCGAGATCCTGAGGTCGAGCCCGAGTCACCGCCCCGATTTCGAACCACTTGAAAATGGCTACGATAAAAGCGAAGGTGGCCAGGCCCAGTATGGGATACATCACGATGCCCCCGTTTTTAATATGCTCGACAATAGTTTCCTCGGTGGCGGCCAGCTTGAGCGCATCCCCCAAGGTCGTGTCCACAGGCGCCAAGCCGGAACCGGTTGAGGCCAAAGTGTCTATGGTGACGGCAAATTTTTCTCCGATATCCTTGACCACGGCGTTTGCAGCGTTGATTTCCCGTTGGGCGATGCCGGTCCCGCCTGCGGCGCTGGAAAAATAGCTGACCGGACCTACGATGATAAATTTCCCCTTTTCATAACTGCCGTTGGAAGTGACCGCGTTGCCCTCGAAGATATGCCCGCCCAAGACCTTGTCCAATCGGCCAAAGGCTGCGTCGATTGATTTCAACTGAATGGTGAACTTTTCAATTTCGCCCATCGTTGTGCTTTCCAGGGCCATGTTGGCTTCGGTGATCTTTTCCTGGTAAATCTGCTGTTCGCCGATGTGGATGTTACTCTCAAAGCGACGGATGTAATCCCCCAGTTGGCTGGCCAGGTAGCCATTGTTTTCCCGCAGGCCTCTAATTCTCTCTACCATCGTGTTGAGATCCACTTCTCGATTTTCCCGCACACGTTTATTGCGATCGGCCTCCTGGCGTTTGGACAGAGCATCCTTTTCCAACGAGTTCAATTCCTTGGCCAAGGGAAGGCGTCCACTTTCTATTTTTCCGCGCAGTTCAGAAAAATCCTGAAGAGCTTTTTTTAGATCGCCAACAGCGATCGTGTTGGCGTTTTCCAAATTTTGTCCGCTCAGAGGCAAAGCAGAACAAAGGAAGAGGAGAAGGGTTGCTTTTTTCATGTTTGCAAAAAATTGATTCTGGCTCGGATCAGTTGATGGTGATGGGCAATTCAATGAAGAGGGCTGGCTTGATGACGTTTTCATACATGGATATAGCCGACCAAATATCGTGGGCGTATTCGTTTTGCTCGGTCCACGCCCATTCGCCATCGATCAGACTGCCGGTTTTGGCGTATTGCTGGTTGGAATCTACGAAATAGGCCTGGGCCAACCCCAGGTAGAGGGTCTTCACTTCCACCGTGTCGCCCGTGTCGATCTCTCTCAATTCGCTGACTACGGTTACGTTGCCATTGAATTTGTCCACTTCGTTCAGTATGCCTAAAATGAGGATAACACGTTCCCCCACGCTAAGAGTCGTTTTATTGGGATCACTCGGGATTTGCGCCAATAGGGAACCTGTCTTGTCCAATAGCGGTTTGGGGAAACTTTTGGACAGGCGGAGAAGATTTTGTTCGTAGCGGGGGACTTCTTTTTTCACTACTTGGGCTGCCGTGCGCAGCTTGTTTTCTTCTCCTTCCATCTCCGCGCGTTTGGCATCGGCCAAATTGACGTCTTTGCGGGAATCTGCTATTTGCTGCTCGAGCGCTTTGATTTCTTCCTTCAGCAGGTTGATCTTGAATGACATGATCTCCTTCTGTTCCCGCCAATTGCTGGCCTCTTTGGACATGAGTTGCCGCGTTTCCACCCACTTTTCAATAATGGAACGAGTTTCCTCGACCTGGTTATTGGAATTCTGAGCGAAGCTGCTTGCGAGGGGGGACAAAACCATGCTGAGTGCCGCAAATTTGGCAATATGCGAAATATTCATGAATATTTGGGTTATGCTTGTTATTGATTAAAAGTTGATTTTGGAAATTAGCGGAAGATTGTTGTGTCAAACCAAACTCTATTACTGGTTCAGCCGCAGGGGAGATTTCAGAAATCGATGAGATAGAATCGGGTGAACTCCTGATTGCCAGATGATTCCCAAAGCTTTGCCCACAGATTTCACATTTTCAAATCAAAAAAGGCTCTAAATTAAGGTAAATATTATCGCTGGATTGGTCTTTTCCGCTCAATATTAGTAAGAATTTTAACTACGAAAAGAGAATTTTATGAAGTAAGTTTGATCACCTTGGCTGGCTGTTTTATCCTGTCAAGCTTTTGTCTGCTGGCAGCTCCGTGCAGTAAGCTTAAGGGTCGTTTTGATTTCTTCATAATATTTATACCTTGCTTTTAGTGCGTTAAATTTTTGAATTGACGCTTTACATTATAGCAGGAAAGAGTTTTCTTTCCACTTTTCTCGTAAAAATCATGCACAAGACACGCAAATCAATGGCCAAACGCTTCAAGGTTACGGGGTCCGGCAAAGTACTTCGCCGTTCGCCGGGACACCGCCACATGTTGCGCAAATTAAGCAAAAAGCAAAAACGTCGTGCAAGCCTCGATAAAACGGTCGCCCCCGGACTTGCCCGGCAAGTGAGGGTGGCTGCCCCAAATTTATTTTAAACCTTTCACCTTCCCCTCCAGGCCGTTGAGGTAAAGGATTCGGGGTTACTCGACCGGCGGCCTGGCGGCGCGAAGCCCTAACCAAGGAAACCGAAACATGCCCAGAGCATCCAATACTCCCGCCACCCATAAGAGACGCAAGCGCGTTCTTCGCCAAAGCCGCGGCTACTGGGGCAATAAGTCCCGGCTCTACCGTTTTGCCAAGGACGCCGTGGACCGGGCCGGACAATTCGCCTACCGAGACCGCCGCAAAAAGAAAACTCAATGGCGGCAGCTTTGGATCGTGCGGATCAATGCCGCTTGCCGTGCCCAGGGAATCAGTTACAGCCGGTTCATGAATGGATTGAAAAATGCCGGCATCGAGCTTGACCGGAAAGCCTTGTCTGAGCTTGCCGTACATGATGAAGCGGCTTTTAGCCGCCTGGTGGAAAAGGCTAAGCCCTTTCCCGCCAGCACTAAAGCTTGAAGGATCGCCGGGGGGGATCGCCATTTCCGCCTGAAAGATAATTCCGGCCCATCACAATGGATGGATCGGAGTCTTAACCATTTGCAAGAAACAATTTCCAGAACCATTCCGGGCAGCCATGCAGGAGACTCTCGATACAATAGTAGACGATGCCGCAAAGGACGGCAACGCAGTTACTTCAAGGGCTCAATTTGAAACCTTCAAAGCTGGTCTGATGGGTCCCAGGGGTTCATTTACCCAGCAACGCAAACAAATGGGCCGGATTCCTCGGGAGGAGCGTCCCGCTTTTGGCAAGAAGCTCAATGAGATTAAAAACCGCCTGGAGCGGATCCTGACAGAGACGCTCGAGAAAATTGAAAAGCTTGAATCAGCTTCTCGACTGGGGCTGTCCATCGATCCGACCCTGCCCAGCCCCGAGGAGCAACCTGGTTCCTTGCACCTTTTGACCCAGGTGCGTGAGGAGCTATGCGCTATTTTTCGGCAAATTGGATTTGTAGTTGCCGAAGGTCCCGAAGTGGAGACGGAATTTTTCTGTTTCGATGCCTTGAACACACCTCCTGACCATCCTGCCCGGGATTTGCAGGATACCTACTACCTGCCGGAAAAAATTCACTTTGCAAATATTCCGCAACGTGAGGAGGAGCGCTATGTCTTGCGCTCACATACCTCCACCGTGCAAATACGCACCATGCTCGATAAGCCGCCCCCTTTGCGCATCATTTCGCCCGGGCGTTGTTTTCGCCGCGACACCCCCGACGCCACCCATAGCGCTAACTTCCATCAGATCGAGGGCCTTTTCGTGGACAAAAATGTAACGGTTAAAGATCTCAAGGCCGATCTGGATTACTGCTTTCAGTCACTCATGGGCAAAGAAGCCCGCACTCGTTTCCGGCCCCACTTTTTCCCTTATACCGAACCTAGTTTTGAAGTTGATTTCTACTCCGGCCACCTGGCCAAAGTTGGAGCCGAATGGACGGAGATCATGGGTTGCGGCATTGTCGATCCCTCCGTTTTCGAAGCTGTCGGTTATGATCCGGAAGTTTGGACCGGCTATGCCTTTGGCCTCGGCATCGAGCGTATTGCCATGATCCTTTATGGAGTCGACGACATCCGCTATTTTTACCAAAACGATTTACGCTTTCTGCAACAGTTTTCCTGAGATAGAGGAGTTTCAGGACCTGCCCGCAAATATTACTTTTAATACGGAATCCTATGAAAGTCAGCCAGCAATGGTTAAAACGTTATATCGATCTGGACCGCTCCCGAGATGAAATAGAAAAGGCTCTGACCCTCATCGGATTCGAGGTGGAGGGCGTGGAAGAAACCGGATTGCCTTTATTGGAAAGGGTTGTCGTGGGAGAGGTTTTGACCAGCGAACCCCATCCCAACGCGGATCGTCTTACCGTCTGCAACGTATCTGTCAGCGATGAAGAGGAGCCCGGGACGATTGTTTGCGGGGCCAAAAATTACAAAGTCGGCGATCGTGTCCCGGTTGCCTTGGCGGGTGCGGTTCTTCCCGGAAACTTTAAGATTAAAAAGAGCAAACTGCGTGGGGTTGTTTCCGACGGCATGATGTGCAGTGCCCGTGAGCTGCAATTGGGAGACGACCACCAAGGCCTTCTCATCCTGGCGGACCGCCCTTCCATTGGCACGCCCATCAACGACGTTTTTCCCGAAAGGGATACCGTCTTCGATATCGAAGTTACTCCGAACCGGCCGGATTGTCTCAGTCATGTGGGAGTGGCCCGGGAATTGGCTGCCCGGTTTGGCTTGTCGCTCGAATATCCACAAGTGAAATCAAGGCCGTTGGATTCGACCCCCAATAGGCTTCCGGCCCTTCTGGAAAAGGTGGAGGTTGAAGTTCCCGATAAATGCCCCCATTACCGGGCCTATTGCATTCGTGGAGTGCAAATCGGCCCCAGCCCCCAATGGATGCAGCGATTATTGAAAGCCGCCGGTCTCAGGCCCATCAACAATGTGGTAGATGCCACCAATTTCGTGCTCCTCGAACTCGGCCAGCCGTTGCATGCATTTGATGCGGCTAAAATCCGGGGGGGCAAACTCATCATAAGGCAGGCCAGGCAAGGCGAGGAGATCGTCACTCTGGATGACCGCCGCCGTATTCTCACGCCGCCTTCCACCGTCATTGCCGATGCCGAGCGTTCCCTCGTGATTGCTGGTGTCATGGGCAGTATCGATGCCGAGGTTGATGAAGGCACCACCGATCTCGTTCTTGAAGCCGCTTATTTCAGGCCGTCCAATATTCGTTGGACTTCACGGCGGTTGAATCTAGTTTCCGACAGTTCCTACCGTTTTTCCAGGGGTGTGGATGCCAAGGGAACCGAATACGCGGCATTACGGGCCATCGACATTATCCAGGAAATCGCAGGTGGTCGACTCGAGGGTCCTCCTTTTGTCGTAGGCGAGCCGCCTTTAGTCGAAAGGGAAATCGAGATTGGGCCGCGTTTTATCTGCAGCCGGTTGGGTTTCGATGTCGACAATTCCTCCATCAACGAAGTTTTTGATGCCCTGGGATTATATGCCCGAAAGCAGGAGAGGGCGGACGGATCGATTTATTGGACGGTCGGCATACCGAGTTATCGCCTTGATTTGGAACGGCCCATCGATCTGGTCGAGGAAATTCTCCGAATTTATGGGACCGACAAAATCCCCACTGCCCGGGTAGTCGTGCCTGGGTTATTGCAAAAGGACGATCCAGTCGATGTTTGCAAAAGAAAGTCGGCCGAATACCTCAGCGGGCGTCACTTCAATGAATGTATCAATTACTCCATGCGCAGCGCGGAGGAAGTCGATCAATGGTATAGCCATGCCGCTGCCTCCAGCCTGCAGTTGGCCAATCCGTTGGCCAGTGACCAATCGCATTTGCGTCCTTCCTTGGTTCCGGGTCTGCTCGACAGCCTTCGCTTCAATCGCAATAGGGGTAATGCTCCTTTGCGCTTGTTCGAAACTGGTAATGTATGGCGGGAGCGCGATGGCCGGCTCTGGGAACTTTTTTCGGTTGCTTTCCTGATGGTGCAGGAATCGGCATCCAGCCAATGGATCGAGCGCCAATCACCCGATTTTTTCCAGGTTGCCGGAGTTGTCAGAAACCTCCTTCGATTAGCAGACGCCGATGCTGATGAAACTCCCTTTGCTCCCATTGAAAGTGAGGATTCCTGGCAGGAAGGGCACGCAGCCGCAATTTCCGACTACACCCTCGGCTTTCAGGCCAAAGCGGGCATGATCAACCTCGCCATGCTCAAAAAGTGGGATCTTGAAGGAACTGTTTGGGCCGGTCTGGTCTACCTTCGGCCCGCATTTTTAAGAAATCCTGTTAGCCGTCAGGGCTTTCGTTCCATCAGCCAGTACCCGCCCGTAAGCAAGGACTTGGCTCTGGTCGTGAATGAAGACATTTTGGCCGAACAAGTGAAGGTTGCTCTGCGAAAAGCTGCGCAGGATGCCTCCACCGGTGCCTTTGATGTCGAGTCGATCAGTGTTTTCGATGTTTACCGCGGGAAGGGCTTGCCGGAAGGGAAAAAGAGCTTGGCCTTTAAGCTCGTTTTCCGGTCCATGGATCGTACCCTCACCGATATCGAAGTCAATCGGGCCTTCGAAGCCATCCAAAGATCCATTGTTGCCGAAGGCTATACCCTTCGCGAATAGATTGGTTTGGATTCAATAGGAAAAACCGAAAAATGCCCGGAAAAACCGAAATAGACATCGATTATGTGGCTGACTTGGCTCGAATCGAATTGACCGAAGAGGAAAAAGAGCAATTTTCCGCTCAATTGGTAGAAATCTTGAACCACTTCAAAAGCCTTCGGGAGGTCGATGTTTCCGGTATCGAGCCGACTGCCCACCCCTTTCCCCTTTACAATGTCTGGGGAGAGGATGTCGTGGAGCCGGGATTTACAACGGAGGAAGCCCTTGCAAATGCCCCCGCTCAGCGCGAAAATCAGATCGTTGTCCCCAAAATTGTCGAGGACGCCTGAACCCGGTCCATGCCTGAACTTTATTACAAAAGCGCAGCCGATCTCAGTCGCTTGCTTGCAAGTGGAGAGATCAGCGCCCGGGAATTGATTCAGTCGGTTATTGATCGAACCCAAAACGTGGAGGAAAAGGTTCATGCTTTTTTGCGGTTCGATCCTGAAGCAGCCCTGGCCAAAGCCGCTCAATGCGATGAACGGCGATCGGCCGGAAAATCCCTCGGTCCCCTCGATGGTATCCCTGTTGCGCTCAAGGATCTGATTTGCGAATCCGGGCAGGGGCTGACTTGCGGCAGCCGGATTCTCGAAAAATATGTATCCCCTTATGACGCCACTTGTGTGGCCAAACTAAAAGAAAATGGGACAATCCTATGGGGGCGTATGAATATGGACGAGTTTGCCATGGGATCCTCAACCGAAAATTCCGGTTACCAGAACACCGCTAATCCCTGGGATGTTTCCCGCATTCCCGGTGGGAGCAGTGGGGGAAGCGCTGCCGCGGTTGCCGCCGGTGAAACAATTGCCGCTCTTGGAAGCGATACCGGTGGGTCTATCCGCCAGCCCGCATCACTTTGCGGAGTTGTCGGCCTGAAGCCATCCTATGGACTTGTTTCACGCTATGGACTGGCCGCCTTTGCCTCCTCCCTTGACCAAATCGGGCCCATCACCCGGACAGTAGAGGACAGCGCGCTTCTTTTGCAGGCCATTGCCGGTTACGATACACTCGATTCCACCTCTTACCAGGCAGATATCCCCGATTACACCGCATCCTTGAATTCTGCCCCCAAACCTTGGAAATTAGGACTTCCCAAGGAATATTTCGAAGAGGGTCTCGATCCTCAAATTCGACAGTTGGTTGAAAAGGTAATTGATTTCTATAAAAGCGAAGGCTGCCAAATCATCGAGGTCTCCCTTCCTCATACGAACCTGGCTTTACCGGTTTATTACGTTCTTGCCCCCGCCGAGGCTTCCTCCAACCTGGCCCGCTACGATGGGGTGCGCTACTCTCACCGCAGTAAACAGGCCAATGACCATGTGGGCCTCTATTTCAAATCCCGGGGGGAGGGTTTTGGTCCTGAAGTAAAGCGCCGTATTATCTTGGGAACTTATGTTCTCAGCAGTGGGTATTATGATGCCTATTACCTCAGGGCACAAAAAGTCCGCACCCTCATTCGGAACGATTTCCTGGAAGCCTTCAAACAGGTCGATGCCCTTATCACCCCTGTTTCTCCCACCGCCGCCTTTAAGATCGGTGAGCGTTCCGGTGACCCTCTTTCCATGTATTTGAGTGATATTTACACCTTGTCGGTCAATCTGGCGGGGTTGCCGGGAATATCCGTCCCCTGCGGATTTAACTCGGACAAAATGCCGGTGGGCGTGCAATTGATCGGCCAACCTTACCGCGAGGCGGAATTACTTTCCATCGCTCATCTTTACGATTCCGTCCACCGCTTTGGTATGGAGCATCCCGTTCTTTGAATTTTTCAATTTAAATAAAAATAATGGAATACGAAGCGGTTATTGGACTCGAGGTTCACGTCCAGTTGAAGACAGACTCAAAAATGTTCACTCGAGCCGCCAGTCGGTTTGGGGAGCCGCCCAATTCCCTGACTAATCCGGTGGTTATGGGCTTGCCGGGAACTTTGCCTGTTATGAATAAGGCAGCCATCGAACTGAGCATTCAAACCGGCCTGCTGTTTGGGTGCCGTATTGCCGAAGTTTGCAAGTGGGACCGCAAAAATTATTTTTATCCCGACCAACCGAAAAATTATCAGATATCCCAATATGATCAGCCGATTTGCATTGGAGGCGAGGTGGAAATAGAGCTTCCCGGTCCCGCTCGCAATATCATGGGTGAGCACCGTATGGTGCAATTAACACGCATCCACCTGGAAGAGGATGTGGGTAAGCTGACTCATTTTGAAAATGAAAGCCTCGTTGATTTCAACCGTGCCGGAATCCCGCTCCTTGAGATCGTGACCGAACCTGACCTTCATTCCGCCGAGGAGGTATCGGCTTTTCTCCATGCCATCCGTCTTCACATGGTTTATGTCGGCCTCTCAGACTGCGACATGGAAAAAGGGCAGATGCGTTGCGATGCCAATGTCAGTGTTCGCCCCGTCGGGAGTGACACCCTCGGAACCCGCACGGAGATGAAAAACCTCAACAGCATCGCCGGGTCTCGCGATTCGGTTGCCTTTGAAATCCAACGGCAAAGCCGATTGCTGGAAAAAGGCGGCCAAGTGGTCCAGGAAACACGGCGCTGGAACGCCGAGCAGGGTTATACGGTGGCTCTTCGTTCCAAGGAGGAAGCCCATGACTACCGTTATTTTCCAGATCCTGACCTCATGCCGGTCAAAATTTCACCTGCCATGCTGGATCGCCTTGCCCGGGAGATTCCGGAGCGACCCTATGATCGTCAGCGTCGTTTTCTGGAGGACTATGGATTACCTTTTTCAACGGCATCCGTTTTGTGCCTGGATCGGCAGTTGGCCGATTTTTTCGAGGAGGCAGTCAGCGCTCACGATAAACCGTTGGAAATCGGCAACCTTGTCGCCAACGATCTTTTGAGAGAGCTTTCTTCTTCCGCAGGGCAGGGGGGCGGCAAAATGTCAAAGCTGTTGATCAAGCCCGGCCAGATCGCTGAATTGGTCAAGCTAGTGGAAGATGGCGTGATCTCCAAGCAAATCGCCCAGGACATTTTCCCCGAAATGTTTCACACCGGTCGAACCCCCTCTCTCATTGTTGAGGAAAAAGGACTTCGCCAATCCACCGACGCAGCCGAAATAGAGTCTGTTTGCGCCCGCGTCATTGCCGAAAATCCAAAACCCGTAGAGGAATTCAGAACCGGTAATCAAAAAGCTATCAACGCCCTCAAAGGAGGCGTCATGAAAGCGACCCGTGGCAAAGCAAATCCCGCAATGGTGGATCAGATCCTGCGCAAGCTGCTGGCTTGAGGTTCAAAATTCTTCGCAGGGACGAGCTTGACCTGGAGTCGCTTCCATACCATTTTCCAAAATTTCCTGTATTTCGGAGAGATGACAGAGTGGCCGAATGTGCACGACTGGAAATCGTGTGTACCAGAGATGGTACCGAGGGTTCGAATCCCTCTCTCTCCGCCATTCGCGGAGCGAAAAAGGTGAGAGGGATGAAGAACCCGAGCAGAGGGTTTGACGAAGCGAAGCGTAGATGGGCCATGCGCTCTAGAGCATGGGTCCGCAGGACTTGAACGAAGTTCAACCAA
>JAJFLV010000037.1 GCA_021772535.1 Opitutales bacterium
AACCGGATCCGCTAGATCCTAAGTAATTTGTTCCTGTTCCTTGCAGGGTGGAAGGGAGTTGGATTTATTTTCCCCGTCCGAATCGCAGAGTTCGCATCCTCCAAGGCCGCCGCAACTGCCTTTGATTTCTCGTTTGCCGAATATCACGCCGACCGCCATGGCAGTGATGACGAGGATGAAGATGCCGAGAGTGATGACGAAGATCATGGTTCCGTGTTATTGCTGGTTTACGGACATCTGTTGGAAGCCGGGTGTTTCCTTTTCAAGGAATTTATCTGGCCCTTTGATGATAAAATAGGCCTCGAAGTTACTTTGTTCAACCATTTTAAAACCTTCTTCCGGACCAAGAATGATAAGAGCGGTGGCCCAGGCATCGGCGACCATGCAGGAGGGGTCCAGAACGGTAACGGAAGCCAGGGTGTGTTTAATAGGATAGCCGGTTCGAGGATCGATCTCATGGGAAAATCTCTGTCCTTCGATTTCAAAATAGTTCCGGTAATCGCCCGATGTTGCGACTGCCAGACCAGAGACACCGATAGTTCGATGGATTTCCCTTTGGCCAGCAGTCGGGTTTTCAATGGCGATTTTCCAAAGGGAACCATCCACTTTCCGGCCTTTGGCCAGCATGTCTCCTCCGATATCGACGATAAAATCGTTGATGCCCAAGGATTCCAGGGATACGGCCACCGCATCCACAGCGTAGCCTTTGGCAATTGCGGAGAGGTCGACATAGAGAGCAGGGTTTGTTTTTTTCAAAGCGGGCGGAGAAACTTGCAGTTGCAAATGCTGCGAACCGATTTTTTGAAGGGTTCTTTTGATTTGGTCGGCGGCGGGAGGTTCGACCCTTTTACCCGGCGGACCGAAGCCCCAGAGGTTCACCAACGGTCCAACGGTGACATCGAATGCACCCCCGGAGAGCCGGTGGATTTTCAGCGCTTCGGCAATCACGGTGATGGTGTCCTGGGATACCGGAAACCAATCCGTTTGGGAGTACTGATTGAAACGGGATAGCTCGGAATCCTCCCGATAGGTGGACATTTTGTCATTGATGTCTTCCAGCTTTGTTTCAATGACCGCCTTTAAATCATGCTCCGAAATTTCGTTGGGGCTATTAGCGATGGTAACCCGGTAATAGGTCCCCATCGTTTGCCCTGAAAGAACCAGAGGCTGACTAGAGCCTAATTCATGAGGCGTTTTGCCGCAGCCCGTGAAGGCGAAAAGCAGGATTAAAGGGGTTGTAACCCCTAAACCGCAGCGCAGGTAATCAGGCAATTTACCCTCCAAAGTCATCAAAGAGGATATTCTCCTCTTCAACTCCGAGGTCATCAAGCATATTGAGGACAGCGGAAAGCATCATCGGTGGTCCGCAAATATAATACTCGCAATCTTCGGGAGCGGGATGGTTCTGCAAGTAGTTTTTAAGAAGCACTTGATGGATGAACCCTGTGTATCCGTCCCAATTATCCTCCGGCAAAGGTTCAGAGAGGGCCACATGCCAGGTAAAATTTTCATTCTCACGCTGGAGCATGTTGAAATCTTCCTCGTAAAACATTTCCTGCAGACTCCTGGCCCCGTACCAATAGGTGATCTTCCGTTTCGACTTGAGGCGCATGAGCTGGTCAAAGATGTGCGACCTCATGGGGGCCATGCCGGCTCCGCCACCGATAAACACCATCTCGGCATTGGTTTCGGTGGCGAAAAATTCCCCGAATGGCCCCGAAATGGTGACTTCATCCCCCGGCTTCAGGCCGTAAATATAGGAGGACATTTTACCCGGGGGAATCCCTTCCGGTCCGCGCGGCGGTGGTGTCGCGATACGGACATTGAGCATTACGATACCTTTTTCCTCCGGATAATTGGCCATTGAGTAGGCCCGTACGACCGTTTCCTCGACCTCCGAACGATAACGCCAGAGGTTAAAATGATCCCAATCAGGCTTGTATTGCTCATCAATGTCGAATTCTTCATAACTGAGTTCGTGGGGAGGACACTCGATCTGGATAAACCCGCCAGCCCGGAAATCCAGATCCTCATCCTCCGGAAGCTCAAGCACGAGTTCCTTGATAAAGGTGGCTACATCGTGGTTGGAGCGGACCTTGCATTTCCATTTTTTAATCTCAAAAACCTCCGCCGGAACCTCGATTTTCATGTCCTGCTTAACGGCCACCTGGCAGGAAAGACGCAGACCTTCGCGGGCTTCGCGTTTGGTGATTTGAGAAAGTTCGGTGGCCAGGATATCGCCTCCGCCGTCGGTAATCCTGACCGTGCATTGGCCACAGGTGCCGCCGCCTCCGCAAGCCGAGGAGATGAATATTTTTTCGCCAGCCAGGGCGGTCAACAGTTTGCCTCCGGCTGGAACCGTAATCGATTTGGAGGGATCACCGTTTATGGAAATGGCGATATCACCAGTTTGCACCAGTCTCGCTTTAGCGATCAGTATAATACCCACCAACGACAGCACGACGGCTGTAAAGGTGAACGATCCCATGAAGATTTCAAAAACCATTTTAACAGCAGAGCTCCATCATTAAACCATACCCACTCAAAGCTGAATCCCGGAAAATGCCATAAAGGCCAGGGACATCAATCCGACCGTTATAAAGGTAATGCCCAGGCCTCTCAAGCCCGGAGGTATATCGCTGTATTTAAGCTTTTCTCGAATTCCAGCCAGCCCCACAATGGCAATGGCCCAGCCGAACCCCGAGCCGAAACCGAAGACTACGCTTTCGGCAAAATTATAGTCGCGCTCGACCATGAGAAGGACACTTCCCAAGATCGCGCAATTGACAGTTATGAGAGGAAGGAAAATTCCCAGAGCATTGTAGAGGGCGGGAAAAAACTTGTCCAAGGTCATTTCCAGAATCTGCACCATGGCGGCGATAACCCCGATATAACAGATCAACCCCAAGAAACTCAGATCGATGCCCGTTATGCCGGCCCAAGCCAATGCGTCCTCTTGCAGGATATACTTGTAGATCAGGTTGTTGACGGGCACCGTCAGGGTCAGCACCGTAATAACGGCCAACCCCAGTCCCAGAGCCATTTCAACAGTTTTGGAAACGGCCAGGAAGGTACACATTCCAAGGAAAAAGGCCAAAGCCATGTTCTCGACGAATACGGCGGTCAGAAACAAGCTCAGAAACGATTCAATCATTCCCTCAATTCTCCTCCATCTGGTCTCGTTTCCAGGTTCTCAAGACCCAGATATAAAGACCGATTATAAAAAAAGCGCTGGGCGGCAGCAGGAGCAGCCCGTTGGATACATACCAGCCTCCCTCCGTTGAGAGCGGCAGGATGACATTGCCGAGCAGCCGGCCCGAGCCGAACAACTCCCGGATAATGCCTACCACGACCAATATCAGACTGTACCCGAGGCCGTTGCCGATTCCATCCAGAAAACTCAGCCCGACCGGTTCTTTCATGGCAAAGGCTTCCGCCCGGCCCATGATGATGCAGTTTGTGATAATCAGCCCGACAAAGATGGAAAGCTGTTTGCTGATTTCGTAAGAATAGGCTTTGAGAACCTGGTCCACGACGATAACCAGCGAGGCGATAATGGTCATTTGGACGATAATGCGTATGCTATTGGGAATGTGGTTGCGGATCAGGCTGACGCTGGCATTGGACAAGCCGTTGACGGCGGTTACGGCGACGGCCATTACAAAGACGGTTTCCAGCTTGGATGTTATGGCCAGGGCCGAGCAAATGCCAAGCACCTGCAAAGCGACAGGATTGCTGTTGAAAAAGGGATCGATGAGGACTTTTGATGGTTTTTCAGCCACGTTTTACCCCTTCTATTTCGCGTAATTGGGCTAAAAATGGTTCAAATCCCTCTTCTCCCAACCAGTAGTGTAGAAGCGAGGATATTCCACGCGTGGTGATAGTTGCTCCCGAGAGGCCGTCCGCCTCATATTGCGCGTCGGGGCTGCCGGGATTTGTCTTGCCCTTGAGCACATTGATTCTGAGGCGGCCCTCGTGATCGAATGCTTTTTTCCCCGGCCATTGCGCTTTCCAGTCGGGGTTATCGACTTCACCGCCCAACCCCGGAGTTTCGCCGTGTTCATAAAATGCAAATCCCTTGATGGTGGAAAGATCAGACTCAAGGGCCAAAAATCCATACATGGTGGACCACAATCCTTTGCCGTGAACCGGCAGGACCAATTGCTGCAAGTCGCCCTGGTCGTCTCTGGAGAGGTAAACCGCGGCGTAGCGGGACCGTCGCTTGATGCCGGCGAGATCCTTCTTTGCATTGATTTCCAAACCAAGATCCGCGCTGCGCGCCGCTTTCCGCTGATCAAAGGCTATGGCGTCGATGTTTTCATCATAGTCACCCGAAGCCAACTCGACTATCCGGATCTCGAATTTTTGAAAAAGCTCCTCTACCGATTTTCCTTCTTCGTAGAGCCCCGCCGCCATGAGGATATTTTTCTTTCGGTCCAAATCCTTGTTTCTGGCCTGGTTGGGCCTCAAAAATACGGCAGAACTGGACACGATGGCGGAACAGACAATGGAGAGCAGCCCGGCAATCAACAGTGTTTTACTAACGGTATCGTTACCCATTTCTTGACATCCTGCGTTTGATGTTAGCCCTCACCACAAAGTAGTCAATGACCGGAGCAAAAACATTTCCGAATAAGATTGAAAGCATCATTCCTTCCGGAAATGCCGGATTGATGACCCG
>JAJFLV010000038.1 GCA_021772535.1 Opitutales bacterium
GGATGCTGAGACGGTGGATATGGCACGCGATTGCGTCGAGGGTGAGTGCGTAGTCGCGGCTATCAACAAGTATTCCGCCATCATGGCCGACCCCAAGGAAGAGCGTGAGAAACGGATTGAGGCCTTGAAGTTTCTGGTTCATTTCGTCGGCGATATCCACCAACCGCTCCATGTTTCCTATGCCGATAATCTTGGCGGCAACACGGTAAAGGTCAGTTGGTTTGGCAAAACAAACGATACAGGTCCTTTTGGCGACTTCGAGTGGAACCTGCATGGAGTATGGGATTTTGGCTTCATAAGCCGACGGACGGGAAACGATTGGGTGGCGTTGGCCATTCGTATTCGTGCCGATATCAACGATCCCCAATTGATAAATTGGTGCAGCACCCGTGATCCTCAGGAATGGGCCAATGAGTCATATTATATTACTCGTCAAATTTTTGAGGGATTACCTGAAAACAAGATCCTGGGGAAGGAGTTTTATGAAAAACACATAACCACGGTTGAAACCCGCCTGGCTACCGCCGGTGCTCGTTTGGCCGCACTCTTGAATCGTAGTTGCGCTGGCCACGCAGTAGTCGCTCAGACTGATTGAAATTATGGTTTGAACGATTCAATTGAGAGGAAATTTATTGTTATGTCAGGTCGTAATTTACCTATATTCTTGTGAACCTGGCTTAATCTCTTAACGATTGTGTCCAATGAATGAGAAATTTAATGCCTACGCCCGCCCCGAAGCTATTGTTGATACCGAGTGGCTTTCGCAAAATTTGGAGAATCCCGATATCCGGATAATCGAAAGCAATGAGGACGTTCTCCTCTATGATACCGGCCATGTGCCCGGAGCCGTGCATATCGATTGGCGTCGCGATTTACAGGACGACGATATCCGCGATTATGTAAACCCTGTCCAATTCGCTGCAATGTGTTCCAGAAACGGAATTTCACCCGAGACGATTTGTGTTTTTTATGGTGACAAGTCCAATTGGTGGTCCTGCTACGCGCTCTGGGCTTTTCGCCTTTTCGGTCACACCAAGGTCCGTATAGTTGATGGTGGCAGAGCCAAATGGATTGCCGAAAACCGACTCATTACCAGGGATATTCCTAAATACCCCTCTGCCGAATACCCCGTGCCGGAAAAGCGGCTAGACGATGAAATCCGCGCATTTTCCAAAGAGACCCTGACCCATGCCGAAGCAGGGAAACCACTCGTGGACGTGCGTTCGCCCGGAGAGTTTTGCGGAGAGATCACACACATGCCCGATTATCCGCAAGAGGGTGTGCTGAGGGGAGGTCACATTCCCGGCGCTAAAAGTAAGCCTTGGTCAACCGCCGCCAACGAGGACGCAACCTTTAAAAGCAGGAAGTTGTTAGAGGAAGTTTATACTGAAAATCTGGGACTCCAACCGGAGGGCGACACCATTGTTTACTGCCGCATAGGGGAACGCTCCAGCCATACTTGGTTTGTGCTCACCTATTTACTCGGCTACTCCAATGTTCGCAATTACGATGGTTCTTGGACGGAATGGGGAAACACCGTTCGTGCTCCCATTGAAAAAGGTGATTGATTGACCGACTCTCATGCCAAACGGCAACGGCAAAGACAATTATCCGCAACGGTTGCGGGAAATTATTGAATTTTTCGAGTATCTCCCCGAGGATGAAAAGAGGGAAAACCTCATCGCCTATTCCGACAACGCCGCAAAGCAGGAACCTCGGGAGGGTGAAGTCTTCGATCTTGAGGATGTTCGAAAAGACGAGGAATGTACCGACACTGTAGGGGTTTTTCTAAAAATTGAAGATGGGAACCGCTCTTTGTTTCGCATTACCCTGGGACCACATGTGCAGACATTGACCAGGGCCATGACGGCTATACTCTGCGCCGGGTTAAATGGAGCATCTCCAGAAACCATTTTAAAAATCCCCCAGGACTTCGTTCCGACGATTGTGGGTGGCGAACTGGTGCGGATTCGCAGCCAGACGGTTTACTACGTCCTTGGCCGAATGAAAGGAATATGCAAAGTTTACCTGACGCGTAGAGAGAGCGGAAAACTATCTAAACCCAAGCCGGAGCATGCTTGACCACCATTAACGCGTGTAATGGTCCACCCCCAGGAAATGCAAGGAGACGTAGGGCTCGTTGCCGAGGACCCAACTATCGTGGGGTTCCGCAGGAATGTAAAACAGGTTTCCGGGGCTTAATTCGATAATCTCGCCATCGGCCATGGCAGCGACGGCTTTTCCTTGCATGACCATGCCGACATGTTCCACTTCACAATAGGCTTGGTCTAATCCTTTGCCCACATGGAGGGACCATTTCCATCCGGGTTGGTAGGTGGCTCTGCCAATTGCAATGCCGCCAAGGTGGACGACTTCAAATTTGCCAAGCTCAAACTCCCGAATTTCGTCGGGCTGCTCAAACCGTTTCAATACCGCTTCATTCATGGTTTATATTTTGCGTGCGGTAGAGTAAACAACCCAGCCCAAAACAACTACCATGAGAGCAGTTATCATTGTAAGGAACCATTTGTTTTCCAGAAATTGAAAACTTTTCCGATCTGATTCTTTATTGAACTCCGGGTTAATTATTTCTTCCGAAAGACTGGCCGACAGTGTTTGAACGGATTCCCGCATTGAATTCAGCACATTTGCAAAATCATACTTGGGCTTTTCAGCCGTTTCCGAACCATAAAACATTCGGTAATTGTTTTCAGCCTTATTTAGGTAAAGAATTTCGTAAACATTCCCTATCGCTTCCACTCCCGATATTTTCAGGGGAGGATTATCGTGATTATCAATTATGAGGCGGTAAATTTTATCCCGATGCTCTGGAAATTCAATAAATCTATTCTTCTGTTGAAAGCCTTGAAGTTGAATTTTCAACAATGATTGTCGGCCTATTTCAATCCAGATCTCATTACCGTATTGAATTCTTTTAACTTCGATGTGGGCTTGGCGGTGATAGTTCCGGTCCGGTGTAACAAAACCAAGTGAAGTAAGCGGTTCCATATGGGTGACCACTTCGATTACCGTCTGCTTTTTATCCTCATCTTCCTTGACAGTAAAATCCACAACCGGATAATTCGCTTTAACCTCCTTTTCAAACTGCTGGCTGGTAATATTTCGCCAAAGGTCGATTCGATCGATCCGAAAGGTGCGATTATAAATCGAGAATTGTTCAATGTGCTCGAGTTCCGTCTTGTCATTCAATTTAAGCCACAAATTTCGAAATGGTGAGGCCCTTTCATCAATTACATCTTCAACCTCCAGACGGAAAATTCGAAACTTGTTTTTTGGCAGATCAATCCTTCGGTTATGCACATCCATATAACGCGAATAGTCGAAAACAAGCGCTCCAGAAACAATTTCTATCCAATTTATTCCATCCTCACTCCCGAACACGGAAACTCTTCGCTCAAAATTTTTTTGAGGAGTTATTAATGTTAATCCATCGGCAAACAGATCACCATATTGTAATTGAACAATTATTTCGATTTTATTATCGGGCAATTCTCGCAGCGAATTTACTTCGCTCCGGCATAATTGCTCAATGACGCGCGGTTGTGTATTAATCGATTGTTCGATATGGTAAGGCACTTCGGCATTATTATTGTCGATAATACGAAGTCCCGGAAAATATTTTCGTGCTGAGAAATAAATCTGACTGTCGAACTGCGCGGAAGCGATCACTTCATTCATCGGGGTCTGCACCTCGATATTTTTATACCATTTGTATTGCGAAGGCTCGAAATCGCCGGAGCAGGGGGCCGTTAACCCTAAGAGGACAATTAAAGTGAGTCCCGGAAGTTTCCTCCAAATTAACTCTAACAGATGTGTTAACAACTTCGTGATCATTTTTCCCGTTTTTCTTCCTCATTTTCATTGGTAAAATTTTGCCGGTATTGCAGGTAAGCGAATGAACCGGCAAGAATTAGAACTCCCAATATTATGAATGCGATGATTCGATAAAGCTGTTCGAGCTGGGCCAAATCGACAAAGAAAATTTTGAAGGCAACTATGGTAAACAAAACAAGCCCCGAATAACGCAATGCGGTCTGATATTTGCGAATGCCGATGATAAGAAAGGTTATCCCGAAGATCGCCCATAAGATACTTACCCCGCCGGACCTGAGACCGGGCAGAAAATTTGCCAGTATAGTGTCCATTTCCAGGGTCGCATAGATGAAGAATAGAGCGATTCCCAAAGATGCCAATAATGCCCGTTCCCGCCGCAAATCCGGTTTTCCAACAAATGCGAAACAGGAGAATCCGAAAAAGGCGATGATCATCCCGAAGTCCAGGGTGCGGAACAAACCTTCCACGATGGAATAAGAGCCGCCATATCCGTAGGCGATTGTGTAGTCCCATCTTAATAAGTCAAACGTGAGTATTTTTACAGCCACTAAACCGCAAAAGAAAAGGAATAGAGAACCGATGAGAGAGTTATCCGTTTTTTGGTAAACCGCCAAAAGTAGACCGCACAAGGCCAACCAGATAATGGTCAGCGCCGGTAATTGCAACGGGGCGTAGAGGAATTGTACGGTGCGGTAGGCCTCTAGATTCAGGTAGATGAAGGCAGCGGCCACGGCCGTGATGAATCCGATTCTAACAACTCGCTGTTTTTGCACCCAATCTGTTATATCATTGGCATTAGATACGGTGGTGGAAAAAGGAAACTGGGTTTTGCCCAGCAGGAGCGCTGCACCCAGAAATGAACCGGCCGGAACGATAAAAACAATCAAGCGTTCAACAAGTTCCGGAAGATAATCCAGCAGAGTCATATCTTCCGGTATCGGATTGCGGGAAAAATTACCTGGAAGATCCAGAAACGCATAACGAAAGAGAACCAGGCAGTAGATCAGGTAGGCGGCCAGCCGGAGAAATTCACTGCGGACTTTGCCCGCAATCCACAACAAGACTAATGCTTGTAATGCCCAACTGACCGTTATCCATTCCCTCGACAGAATCAATGGCATCGTGACGGTAAGAAAGAAGGCCGATAATCCGATGAATGTGAACAACAAATTACGGTCTACCAGATTCTTGCCCAGAAATAACCGAACATGGAGACAGTAGAAAATTGCCAGTCCCAATGTTATTACCGCTATCCATTCTTCACTGTATTTGGCGCTGATGAGGCTCTGGCTGAATCCGTAAAAAATCGCCGCATTAATGAGAAGTCCCAATACATCCAGTAAAGTCGATTTGGTCCCATTGACCAAATGATGGATGAAGGCCATGGTGGAAAACAGGATGAAAAAGGCACCCAGAAAAGGCATTACCAGCCAGAAGGCTTCTTTTTGGTAATATTGATTCACGGTCGTGATAAACAGCCCGTAAGTGAATACAAAACTAAGGTAATTCAGAAGATGCCAGTTTTTGCGCAGCGCTATGCCGAGCACTCCAATCCCCAGCAATAGTATGTAACTGAACAACCCGGGAAAATTGACAACCTCGGTGGAAAGCATGATGGGAGTTCCAAAACCACCGATAATTCCCAGTATGGCAATGAGGATGGAATCGAATCGCACTGCCAGCGCCCCGGCGCTGACTGTTATGGCGATCATGGGTATAAAAGCGGCATAGGGAGTCAGCAGTTCGTAAAAATTGGTTGCCGCATAAACGCTGAAATAAAGCGTCGCCAGGCCGCCCCCGATCAATCCTTGCCCGAAAAGGTGGTAACGGTCGCCGAGAAGACGCACACCTGCTCCAAGCAGGGACAGACCGGCTATTATGCTCAACGAGACCCTCCCGACAGGTCCGATCAACCCGTGTTCAACGGAATACTTGAGAAAAAATGCTATACCCACTACAAGGACGACGACTCCGATACGTAAAAGCCAGTTGGTGGCTATTGCGTATTCAAAAGAGACGTTGACCGGTCGATGTTCTTCGCCCACAATAATCCAGTTCCAGATTTTCCCCAATATCTCTCTGGCGGCTGATTCGAATCGGCTCGGTTCCACCAGTTCTATCGGTTTTATCGGTTCCCCTCCGTAATCATGGCTGATAACTTCAGTCAATTCCGGGATCGACGCTATAGCGGTAGCCGGTTCCTCCTCCGGCAAAGGCAGGGCCTCCTCTTCTTGGAAAGGTGTTTCCGGAAATTCCTCCGGGCGGTCAACTTCTTCCGGTTTTTCCGGTGGAGAGGGGCTTTCGGTAGATTCAGGTTCAGGCTGTTTTTCTGGTTCTTCTTCTGATGGTGAAGGTTGTGGTTGGGAAAACTTGTCTGCCAACGCCGTCAGGTTTTTCCTGATTTCAATAAATTCCAGCTCGATCGAACGTTGGATTTCCCGAAATATTTTTGTCTCCTCCAACAGTCGATCGCGGATTCCATTAACTTTAGCGATGAGCACGAAAGGGCTAACCAAAAAAGCTATCAGCAAGAGAATGGATATGATAATCAGGAGGGATTCCATATCCTTTAGGATCGATGATCTTGCATAAAATTCGTCTCAGTTAGGCATTGAAAACAGGACAGAATTTAAATTCCTGACGGAAACTATGCCAAGAGCGAACTTTAATCAAGTAAGAGTTTGTTCCCTTAAATTTATTCAGGCAGCGTCCAGGACCCTATGATCCGCCAACAACTTGGCAAATTCGAGATGCCGCCACTTGCTATTTTCGTATTGTGGACGAAATTCGATAATATCTTAATTTTTTACGAAAAGAAGGAAGTATGACTCCGCGTCAGAGATTGAAAACTGCATTGGCTGGTGAAAAACCGGACCGGATACCCTTTATGGTATGGAGCAACAAGTGGCCGGGTGGTGAATTGGGAGACCAATTGCTGGAAACCAGCGCTTGTGTTGTAAACAAGAGTTCGGTTTGGCGGCAAACCTGGCGAGAAGTCACCGAGGAGAAGTTTTCTGAAAGGACAGCCCAGGGTGAAGCGGCCTGGCGCACCATTTACCACACACCTGTGGGTGATATTAGCACTCTACGTTTGCCCGCGGATAGGGACAATTGGCGCGTCGAGCATCTTTTTACCTCGCCGGCGGATTACGATGCCCTTGAGTGCCTTCTTTCTGACCGCGTTTTCATTCCCGATTATGACACTTTCAAGCAATCCGATAAAGCCTTTGGGGATGAGCAAACGCTCGCCCGTCCGATGTCCATTTATGCGCCGATCCATGAAGTGCTTTATACGTTGATGGGAGTGGAAACCTTTTGTTGGGAGTGGATGGACAATCGGGAACGCGTTTTGCGGTTGATTGACATTTTGACCGAAGATTATTGGAAACGTATCGAAACCGTGGCCGAGAGTAGTGCTTTCTACTGTGTTGTTGACGGAAATGTGGATCCTCATCTCATCGGTACGGAACGCTTTGTGAAATACTGTTTGCCATTAATCAATCAGGCTTGTGAAATTCTCCATGCCAAAGGAGTATTGGCCTGTGCTCACCTCGATTCGGACAATCGATTGCTGGCTCCTTTGGTGGGAGAGACTTCGCTGGATTTCATCGAATCTCTTACGCCTCCGCCCGATTGCGATTTGTCTGTGGCCGGTGCACGCCACTATTGGCCGGATAAAGCGCTTCTCGTCAATTTTCCTTCTTCTTTACATCGCTACGGCCCCGCCAAGGTAATAGAAGCGGCGGGAGAGATTTTACTTGAAGCCAAAACGAGCCGCGGCTTCGCTATAGGAATTATCGAGAACGTTTCTCACGACAGTCGCGATACCATGCTTCCCCTTGCGCGATTCGTGCACGATTATCGTTTTTGAATATTTTTCAACCTTTCAAAAGCCGCAGACATCAAGAGCCGTCGATAGATGCAGTTCCAACTTCTCCTCCGGCATGTCCTCGACATGTTCTATGGTGAAAATTTTATTTCCGCAATCGTTGAGGATCGAGGTATAACCGTTCACCAATTCTTCTTTGCTCGCCCAAGCCAGATAAGCCGGCAGATTAACAAACGGTATTTTTTGCGGCCAGATACGACGAGCTTCCCGCAGTTCAACGTCACCTGTCGGCGGTATTGAAAAGGAGTCGATTATCTGAAATGGAGAATCGGCGATTTCATTTTTCAAATGCCCGAAAAGACCATCGAAATGAACGGCCAACACTTTTCCGGCGCTGGCCAGGGCAGCGGCATAAATTTCATAGATCGGCAAACAGTAATCCCGGTAAAAACGAGGCGATATGGTATTGGTGATATTGTCGATGCAGAGGATGTGTTCCGAGGGGCATTCGGCTGTTATTTCTGCCGCTCGTTGATGAAATTTCCGTTGAGTTTCAATATATTCCAGGCAATCCTGGTCCTCATCGGCAATATCCAGCGATATCCGTTCGAGTGAGGCCAATTCAATCCAGCCTCGCTGAAAAGGAGTTTTGTCGACCACGCCGATGGTATAACCAGTATCGCCCAAGGTGTCGAGGTCCCGTTCCATTTCATCATAATTCGGACGCATATTGTCCGTCATCTGGGAGAATATGTAATTGATCACCCGCCAATCCTCGGGATTTTTGACGAACGCGCTTTCCATTGACCCGGTGAGCACCCCGATATCCGGGTTATGGCCGACCACCGAGTGAACGGTTCCTACCGGCGTTTCTAATGAATGGCGGGTTTTTCGAACTCCATATTCAAAATAGTTGGATCGAGTATATACAACGTTCTCAATTTCTGGATCGACGGAGTGATCGAAAAAAAACATCGGCCGGTAGGGCGGTACGATATGGGTAATCGTCATCCCTCGGGCTGAGAGGCGGCGCAGCCAACCGCCGGGTGGACCCGAGCGAAGGCCTTCCGCTGTGGCCACATTCGGCTTGTCAGGGATTTCGCCATGAAGGACGCATAGGTGACGTTCGCGAGGAGTCATCTTGAGGTCAAAAATTTAAAGATCAAAAGAGAATTTGAGTTGCTCATTGAAACGAAAGGTAACGGCAATCAAAATTTATATTTTTAAAGTCCCTGGGCATCGGTTTCGCAGGATTCGGCAAACACATGGCCATCGAAGAGGCAGAATTTTTCTTTACGCAGGTTCTTTACGGTATTGAGGGGTTGGTGGCGGGTGAGGATCAACCTGCTTTTCGATCCGGTCTGAAGGCGTCCAATTTTTTCTCCAAACCCAAGCCGTCGGGCGCTCACTCCAGTAGCTGAGTTGAGGACTTCAATTGGTTTCATGCCGGCTTTCTCCATCAATTCCAGTTCATAGAGAAACCCGGTTCCGTGAGCCACTCCACAGGAGCCGGCGTCGCTTCCAGCGATTACGGTTACTCCCATTTCCCTTGCCTTTCGCAGGCTTTTGGCGTGCCCGTCCAATATTCGTTTCAGGTGATCGACGATTTCCGGACTCCAGCCCATGTGGTCGGCAAAGTCGACCTGAATCTGGACCGGTGCAAAGGTTGGCGTCCAGGCGGTTCCTAAGTCCCGCATCCTGGATAACTGCTCACTTGTGATGAAAAACCCGTGTTCGATCGAATCGACCCCCCCCTCGATGGCGTTTCCCACCCCGTCGGTTCCGGAAGCGTGGGCAAAAGTCTGTCGATTGGCAACCTGGGCGGCGGAAGTCAAAGCTCGTATTTCCTCCACCGTCATTTGCGGAGATGCGGTTACCAGGCCCTTTTTAAAATTGATAATACCGGTGGGGATAAGCTTGATGCGGTCGGCTCCTTTGTGGATTCGATCAGCCACACAGGCTTCTGCATTGGGGTGGTCTTCGATAGGTTCGCCCATGAATTTCCCGTAGCGGCCCCGGTGGTAGATGGCAGACCCCGGACTATCCAAATAAGGCATGGGCTGAAGCGATCCACTCTTGTAATCCGCACTCAGGGCCAGGCCTACTCCATCTTTGTCCCCTGCATCTCGGATGGCCATAATCCCTGTTTTAAGAATAGGAATCAAACGTTTGCGGGCCTTTTCGAGCAGGTCTGTCGGGTTTAGTTGGAGGTAGTTTTTTCGCTTTTCGAAATCGAGTTCACCCCCTTGTAAAAAAAGATGGGCGTGGGCTTCCACCAATCCCGGCAAGGCTGTAAAATCCGGAAGGGAGAGGTCGGGTTGGCTCTGCCCGGGTTTCACCAGTTTCGCCGGTGGCGGGCGATTCTCTGGCGCCATGTAGCGGATGGTTTTTTGGCTGTACACCAAATGGGCATTCTGGAGCGGGCGTTCGGAAAGCCCGTCCAACAACGCTCCCACTTGCAGCCACACGGGGAAATCAATCAGGTTTCCCTTGTTGGGCAGATGGGAGGCGGCGTTGGTTTGGGGTTCAGTATTAACCATCGTAATCTCCTTCAGAGCATATTTTCAAGATGCCTTCAACTTGGCGATAACCAGCGTCTTCCTGGCTTTCGCCTTCTCGAATGCGTCCCAATTCCAAAGTCTGGCGCAATTTGCCTACCATGGGGTGGCCGGGGTCCAGCGGTTCGAGGGTTTTCTCGGGATTGGCCAAGGCGAAGTCCAGGCCCACCTCTAGACCAAGATTCAAATAGGCCCTTTCCAAGAGAAGACGCACTGCTTTGGGTGTCCCCCAGGCAAAATTGGACAGGCCCACGGAAAGATGGATACCCTCAAGATCGGGATCAGCCTGGATCAGTCTCATTGTGTCCAGGCCTAAATTAACCATCCCGTAAGTATCCGCGCTGACTGGTGTTAATCCCGTGTCGACAATGATTTGGTCGAGTCGGCGCCCAGCTTTGGTGACCAACATTTCAACGAAATGTTTGGTTGTATCGTAACCATCCTGGGCATTTAGGCACTGGGCGGATGCCCCGTCTGGGAGAAATTTTTCCGAGGCCATGATGAAAACGAGGGTGTCGTACTCGGCGACGAGTTCAATCATCTCATCGAGCCGGTCCCGGGAGGCGGCCAGTGAATTCAAAATGGGCGCTGGACTACGGGAGCGGTCATAATGTTTCAATGCCTCGATATGAAAATCGATCCAGGGATTGTCGAAACTAATGGGCACTGTAGTTGTCTCCTGAATGGCCGGAACCAGTTCAGGCAAGAATTCGAGCATTTCCTGCGGTTTAACGGTGAGGTTCCTGGTGCCATCGATATTTAAGGTAAGGTAATCAGCTCCCAAATCCGTCTGAATACAGGCCAGTTGTTGAAAGCCCTCCAGTTTACGCGCTTCCCAGGCTCTTCGGGCCCGCGCATAAGAGTTGTTCATCAGCTCACCGATAATTGTTACATTTTCCATAGGGGTTTCAGAGGTCGTATCAGCTCATATTTCAATTGCCATCGCTAAAAGATTCCACCAACGGTACCGGTGGTTTCTTGTCGGCATTCCTTTTTTTGCCTTGGTGGTCCCGGCCCAGCCAATTATTGGCCCAGCTTGAGGTGCCTCTCAAACCCTGGTCCTGGATGACCGGGGAATGTTCGAGCAGGCGGTCGGTTTGCCCCTCGTATTTGAGGCGGTCATAGGCGCGGGACCAAATGCACTGGTAATCTTCCACTTCGCACTTGCCGTCGCGGGTTCCACCGCAGGGTCCATTGCGTTGGTTTTTGGCGCATTGCGATTCGGGGCACAAGTAGGCGATATCGGGCAGGGAACAATCCCCGCAATCTTTGCACTGAAACATGGCCGCCTTACCGGTATGTTCGAGTAACCGCAACCATTTGGGCCCCTGGCTCGGATCACTCGCCTTGGCGCACAACTTCTCACCTTTTCGGGCCAATCCTTTGCCGGGGGTAAATAGCAGCCCGTGCGTCCACTTGGAGAGCCGATAATTAAAAGAAATATTTCGGGACTTCACCCGCTTCTGTAAGGACGATAGGTAAGCCGGATGCAATTTGTCGGGATTTGCAAGGCCGGTTTCAGGATCCTCCTGGAGGAGAAAAAACTCATAAGGGCGGCTATAGCGGATTTCGGCCGCAAATTGCTTCCAATCCCCAGGGCTGAAGGACTTTTCGATGGCGATCACTTTCATCAGATCTTTCATATTGTGCAAACCGCCAAGGTAAGCTCCCCTGTAGCCTAGTGCGCGGTATATTGCCAATTGTTTTGCCGCCAGTTCGAGAAAGTAGGATTTTCCTTTATCGGGCGAGCGTCCTTGTTTTTGGCAAACTTCCATGAGAGTATCGGAGACCACCACCCCAGGAATCTTTTTTTCATGAAAGAGTCTGGCAACTCCTGGATTTAGCACATAGGTATTACCGATTAAAGGTACCTGACCAAGATTCCGGCGTCTCATGTAGGCGATGAGTTCATGGTTTTTGCGCGAATCATAACCGATCTGGTTGATTATGAAGCGGGCGCCGCACTCGATTTTTTTCTCAAGCTTGAGGTATTGGGGAATGACCTCGTTTTCATAAAGTTTGAAATTGGTTGTGACCGCCCCGGCTAAAAAATTGGTTTTATTGAGGCGGTGGGATCTTTTGGAATGACCCATCTGTACCGCGAGTCCTTTGTTCATATTTCCCAGCAAGGTGAGCAGTCCAATGGAGTCGATATCGAAAACTGCTTTGGCCAGGCCTTCACTGCCGGCAATCGGTGCGTCGCCGCTCACGGCCAAAAGGTTATTGAAGCCTTCACTTGCCAACAGCCAAGCAGCACTCTCCAGAGCGTTTCGATTAAAATCCTTACAGGAAAGGTGGATGACGACATCTTTACCGCCGTAAAGGATCTGCTTACCCAAGGCGGTCGGGGCCAACATTGGATAGCCTCCCGCGTTATCGGTGATCGATACCCAGTCAAGCTGCTCGCAAGCAACGAGTTCATTGGAAAAGTTCCGAATTTTGATGGCGCTGGCATCGGACATCGAACCACGTGTCGACACCAATTCAATCCCAATTAGGAAATCGTTGGTTTCGAACAATTTATTTTGAAAGTTCAACATCGGTCATCACTTGGGCGGAACCAGGACGTTCCATCCCCTATATCCAATGCTCCAGCTTCCTCGGCATATATTTGCTCTCAATCAATAACGGCCGTATTTATCCACCAACCGCATGATTTTCTGGTAAGTTTGCCAACTGACTTGCGGGGGGACCGAATGGTCAGAGTGAAAAGTATAGTTCCGGGCGGCCTTCCCGGCGGCAAACTTGGTTGCGATTTCCTCCTCCAGTGCATCCACATCATTGGTGCCCATCAGTTGAGCGTTGATGTTACCCATAAAGGCCAGGCGGTCCCCGTAGATCGGACAGAGTTTGCGAATATCCATGCCTGCCTTGGCTTCCAGCGGCTGAAGGCAGTCGAAGCCCGCTTCGATGTATAGATTGAGCACATTATTGATGTTCCCATCCGTATGGTAGATAAACTTCATGTCATGGCGGTGCGCCCAATCCGCCAGCCGATTATGGTCCGGCCAAATTAGTTCCTTGTACATTTGCGGCGAACAGACCGTGGAGTGATTGTAAGCCATATCCCCGAACATCCACAGGCCATCCGGTTCGATCCCGGTTTCCAATGCAGCCTCGAAGTTCATCAGTTGAAGATCGGTAAGGGTTCGGGAAATATCCTCAATCCATTCCGGTTCTTCGACCATGGCCATCAGGGCCACTTCATCCCCGATCATGGCGCGGAGATATTCAAAAGTTTCCACTCCGGCCAGCAAACACCAGAGTCCTGCCCGCCGGCTGTTCGCATAATCCACCTTGACTTTGGCGAGATTTATCTGGATGCCGTTGGCCATGAGCCTGGGCTTGAAGTGTTGATGCCAAACCTTCGAACTATCGCACTCAAACCCCAGGTGTTCAGGCGTTCCCGATTTGTTTTTCCAAAGCCGAACCGTCGCGCCGAATGGATCCCGTAGGTCGTGGGTCAATTCATCTTCCCTTATTTTTTGGAATTGGCCCGGGTTGAAGAAGTCTTCCTTGATTAAGGCTGGGTCTTCCTTGTAGATGGCCGGCCTGATGAGGTGTCCTAAAAATTGGAAATCGGCCTCGATCCAATCCAAAAAGGCCTTGCTATCGCCCTTGAAACCTTCCTTTTGCCAGCGGGCAAGGGTTTCCTTCCACGGTTGATCGAAACGCGGCACCCGGTCATGGTCCCGGCGGGCAAACATTCGGTTAACTCTTTCCCGCCCGTCCATTCGACTTTCTTGAACTTGATCATTCCCCGTCGCTCGCGACGGGGCTTAAAAGAACACCCTGTTCTCCGATGTCCGTTCTCCCGCTTGCGGGAGAGAAAAATGTGAAGATACCCCATCGCTTGCGGTGGGGAGCAGAATTGTTAAGGGTATCGGGTTCATTACTGCAATTATCCGGGTAGGGAAACTAACAGGCTGCGGACCAGATCGACCGCGCTGGCGGCATCCGCGGCATATCCGTCGGCACCGATCTCGTCAGCATAATCCTGTGTTACCGGCGCACCGCCGATGATGATTTTTACCGCATTACCGGTTTTTTCACGGATAACATCGACCGTGTTTTTCATCATGGGCATGGTAGTGGTGAGCAGTGCGGAGAGTCCCACTACATCCGGCTTATGGGTGAGAACGGCCTCGGCAAATTTTTCCGGAGAAATGTTGGAGCCCAAATCGATGACATTGAAATTGGCTCCTTTCCACATCATGCCGACCAGGTTTTTACCGATATCATGCAGGTCTCCTTGCACCGTGCCGATGATGGCCGTATATTCAGGCTTTATACCGGCTTCCACTAGAATCGGCTCGAGGACCGCTATGCTTTCCTTCATGGCGCGCGCTGCGATGAGCATTTCAGGGACAAAGATTTCGTTGATTTTGAAACGCCTTCCAATGTCGTCCATTCCCCGTACCAGAGCATCCAGAATATCTTTCGGGGGCATGTTTATGGACAATGCTTCTTTGGTATTTTTTACCGCATCGTCGCGATTTCCTTTCTTGATCGCTTCTTCCAGGGATTGCAATAGATTCATGTTAATCAATAATCTATGAATAAAGTTCAATTAATTCAACCCCAATAGTTAGATTTTTGTGAGGTTGATTTTCATAAATGTATGATTAATAGATACTAGCCGTGAATGAATCCTCTTTTCAATCCGAAACCGTCTCTCCCTCCAGTCTCCGCATTGCCGTTCTTGCCTGTGGAGTTATGGAAGAAGAGGTGCGCCATTTTGTCGGGGAATTTCCTCAAATTGATTCAGTTCGGATCATAGATCCCGGGCTTCATGACGTCCCTGACCGCCTGAAAAGTGAATTGCAGCAAAATATTGACGAAATCGAGGCCGCCGATACCTGCGATGCTATTGTTCTTGTTTACGGTTTATGCAGTCGGGGAACGGAGAATATTTTCACCCGCAAATGCCGCCTGGTAATGGCCCGTGCTCACGATTGCATTACGATATTGCTCGGAAGCAAGGAACGTTATGCCGAGTTTCAGGCCTCGCAGCC
>JAJFLV010000039.1 GCA_021772535.1 Opitutales bacterium
ACAAAATTATTTCCGATCCAAATTCCTCCAATAATTGGAAATTTATGAAGCAATATTGCTTTTTTCAATAAAAACATTCTATTTGAATATAACAACTTATCCAAATGAAGATGAAGGCATTCGTAATTATTTTTATTTTCCCTCATCAAGTTAAGAATCGCTTCCAATTCTTCCCTCGGAGAAGGCATACCTTCAAACATGATTTTGACAGTAACTTTGCTTGTATTTTTCACACAATCCGACACCTCTCTCCACAGTGCGGAAGAGGTAAGTAATGCTCCATCAAATCCATTTGCCAACAGCGCTTCAACATAATCGGGATGGTGCCCATGAGGATTGAAGTCAACAATCAGTTGCATGATACAAGGCCATTTATTGCTTCTGCAATTACTTCCAAAAAAAGACTTTTCTGCGGAATATGAAACAAAGATATCTAAGTTGCTTTTTAAAGGTCAGGAAATTCATATAGCAGCGATATATCCATTTACGAACTCCGATTGGTAACTGTAGGAACAGTTTAAAAGCCCAAAGATAATTCCAACTATCAAGTTTTGCGCTTTCCAGAATCAATTCGTCAACCTGTGAATACTGTCCCAATCGAACATAATGGCTGGAAATCCTTCTAAGGATTCTGGCATGGATTTGTGGAAGTTTTTTAAATTCATCTTTGAACTTCCTGAGGCAAACTTCATCCCTAACAAGAGATGCCCGAATTCCCGCCAGACTATCGGAAGTAATCCTCCTGATATGCCCTACATTATAACGAACAAGCGCCTCAGACACAAAATCCACCTTGTAATGAAGGCACACCCGACGAATGAAATCGTCATCGTTTCCCCGGATCAGTTTTTCATCAAATCCTCCCACCTTTTTCAGAATAGTGGAACGCAATAATAAAGTGGAACTGTTTCCGATTGGTTGACGCACAAGTGTTTGCTCGAATATATTTCCCCGGAGGCGAGAATGGATTTCACCGATTACTTTGTTCTCTTTAAATATATCCAGCCAACAATAAACCATGCCGAATTCGGTGTCCAAACTTTGTATGAGGGCAACCTGTTTTTCAAGTTTCCCGGGATTCCAAATATCATCGTCATCGAGGAATGCAATCAGATCTCCGCGAGCACAACCAATGCCAGTATTACGGGCTGCGGAAACGTGCCTGTTTTTCAGGTGAGTGAAATATTGAAAGCGTTCGCCTTTTATCTTTCGAAGAATTTGATCGGTGTCATCGGTAGAAGCGTCGTTAACTATGATGCACTCAAAATTCCTATAGGTCTGGTTCATAACACTCTCGATAGCGCGAACCAACATGGCAGAGCGATTATAAGTAGGGATAATAACGGATACGAGTGGATTTACTTCCGAATCCATTTGTTCAAGGTGCCATTTAACTTTCTTTTTTCTCGATGAAAGGTTCTAATGGCTAAAATGCCGGTAATCGACCAATTGTCCTTCAACACGGAAACCCCAGGGAAGCGCGTTGGCAATTGATGGGCTGTTTTTTCAAGTATTACAAGATCCTCATACTCCTGAATTACACCAAGCCCATTCTTATATGTCGCCAGCCAGTTACGAACCACGGCCTGTTCGCTTTTTCTATGGTAATCGTCAAGAGCAATAAGAGCCCCCACCCTTAAGAAAGGAAAAATCAAATAGAGCACCGCTTCCCTGCCACGCAATGTTTGTCTTTCGACGGGACCGTCAATCAAGGAGAAATCGAGGTTTCGAGGAAGCATGTTTTCCTGCAATGAATAGGTTAAAAATAACCGCGGGAAAAAACAGGCAACCTTTAGCGGTCTATAATGGATACAAACATTAGATACTTTGAAACGTTTAAGCAGGTTTGTAGTTTCCTGCTGAAACTTCCTATCATGCTCAAACGAGACGATTTCAGCTCGAGGATAATCTTGGGCTAATCTAACGGTGCTTGTTCCGCTTCCAAATTCAACGATTTTTTCTACCCGACGATTATCAAGAGCTTTCAAAATCAGATTGTATTTTTTCTCTCCCAACGCCCATGGAGCATCGAGGCTTGGTTCAGTTTTCGATTTCATTTGAAGTTCGGCTAAGGGGCTTTTGTCCCTCAAGTATAATCACAAAGGCGGTTTTCACCCATTCCAAATCCGCATGTTGTTCCAGGTTTTGGAGATGTATGTGCTCAGATTGTCCAAATTTCTTCCATTTTAAATTTATTAAACCTGCTTTTCTGTAGAGTAATTCGAGAGTATCCGCGTCGTAAATGAAACGGTGACCCCATAAGCGCATCACCTCGTTAAAATAATCGGCAGGTGAAAGACAAGGCCGCTTCGGATGATGAACCTTATTATGTCGATTAATTACTTGATCGCGCGAAACATCCGAATGCCGATCCATATAAATATCCATCAACGCCATGAGAGAAGGAGTCCCCTGGCGCAAGATCCCTCCGGGCTTTAAAATACGGTAGGATTCTGACAAAAACCCCATCCCCTCTTTCAGGGTGAGATGTTCAATGAAATGTTCAGTAAAAATATAATCAACTGAATCGTCGGAGAATGGAAGAGGATGCAAGGCATTCAAAAAGATATTGCCATTTATAAGGTCCCCGTTGAGCCAGTCTGCTAGAGAATACGGGCCTCCGCCAACTTGCAACTTGAATGTGCCATCGCAGCGATCAAGATACCGTCTTATGCGCAAACGACGGATAAAGTGGCCTGCAAATAGCCAATGAAGAAAAGGAAGGGAAAGTCGATACCATGCTCTCAGACCTGTTGTTTGATTAATAACACACCGTATGTATATTGGTTTAATTCTTTGACAAAAATAATTATCAAGCCTCTCGTGGGATCGAATAAACTCTCTTAGCTTAGATTTCATTAACGGCTATTATTCTCCATATTTTATTTCGTCAGGCTTTTGATGGCAGGTAAAATCGATTTGTCCACTGATATTGAAACAATTCCGTATGTCACGACGCCGGCAGTGATGATGAATAACAGGCCAAACCAATCGCCAGATGAAATCCAACCAAGAATAAAAACAGACACGCCCATAACGAAGGTAGAGAAAACCGGTTTGCCCAATCCGGAAATCCATTTATTAAAATTACCCAATCTTTTATGGAGATAATAGAGCGTGACGGGAAATACTAAAAAAGAGGAGATAGCGGATGCCGCCGCAATACCGTTTAACCCAGCCAAAGAATAACCAAAATACAGTAAAATAAGTAATGTTAAGGCACGCTGGAACTCTATGACAAGTATCGGCTTCGGCTTCCCTGTCGCTTTGAAAAAGGCTGCTCCCAAACCGGCAATACTTCTAAACAAACCACCAAGCGCCAAAAAAGATAGGGGCAAGGCAGCCATTCCCCATTTTTCCCCCAGAATGAGAGACGTATACTTGGGAGACAAGAGCGCCATCCCGATTGCAGCGGGGGCCACAAAAAGGAAAGTATAGTGCAATGCACCGCTGAATGCCTCCGTTAATTTTATTTGGTCGTTTTGCAATATGGCGTAGGCGGGTTGGGTGACTCCGCCAATTAATCTGGCAAATTCAACTGTAGGTAAATTAGCTAAATAAAAGGCCATATAATAAATCCCCAAGGTCTCCGCATTAAGAAAGCGGCCAATAAAAATCTTATCAAGATTAAGCGCAAGAAAGCTGACAATACCTGATAAAAATAGCCAGACTCCGTAATTCCAGAGAGATGCCGCTCTTTCCATTCGAAACTCAAATCGCGGCCGGTAGGGATGGAAGTAAAAAGACACAATGGTGGCGGCTGCTTCACCGGCGAAGAATCCGTAAACCATTCCCCAAACATCTTTTAAATATAAGGAAAATCCGATCGTTGCGATAAAGCTGACAACTACGAATATGAGATTAAATTGGGATTCCCGCTTAAAATTCATTTCGCGGCGAAGCAGGACGATTCCAATACTTCGAAAACCGCGAACGAGCTGGGTCAGGGCCATGAATTGAGCAAC
>JAJFLV010000040.1 GCA_021772535.1 Opitutales bacterium
GCGCCAATCGATCATCTCTACACCAACCAGACCCATCCTTACTTCCGGGCTCCCCATCTCTACATCTCCATTGCCGCCCGATTCATGCCGGGCCGGCAGGTACTGAGCGAGGAACAGGCTATGGCTATCCAGGTAAATCCAAAATACTTCAAAGACACTTCCGATGCCATCTTCATGACATCCCGCGGTGGCGGATTCTACGACCGCACTTTTCTCAGCAGTTTTATACGCCCGGGAATCGGAGCAAATAACTGGGTCTCCCGCACGAATTACCCGGCTCTCAACGTCGTCCAGACAGGCCCCACCGAGATGTCCGTTTACGTCAATCAAGACTATGCCCAGCCCACCGCCCACCTGCGACGTTACTCGCTACGACTGGATGGCTTTGCCTCGGCACAGGCCGAATACGCCGGGGGTGAATTACTGACCAAAATGCTCACTTTCACCGGGAATAAGCTTCACCTCAACTTTTCCACCACGGCCGCCGGAGGCATCCGGGTCGAGATTCAGGACAGCCACGGGAAAGCCCTTCCCGGTTATTCCCTGGCCGAGTGCAGGGAACAGATTGGGAACGAGATCGAGCGCGAGGTGACTTGGGAGTCGGGCGCGGATCTATCCGCCATTGTCGGGAAAAAAGTCCACCTGAGATTCTCCATGCACGATGCGGATCTCTACGCCTTTCAGTTTAGGCAAGATGCTCCTGCCAGATAGGGCTTTGACTTAAGCACTGATGGAAAAATCAGAATTCAGGGTGGTCCCGGATTGGCCGAAGCTCCCGCGAGGTTGGGAGTGGGGAAAAGTTTCAGCGGTAGCTACGGACTCCAAGGGCCGAGTATATGTCGGTCACCGAGGAGAGCACCCGGTAATAATTTTTGAACCAGACGGAACCTTCGTGGGTAGCCTCGGTGACACCGAAATTTTACCGAGGCATGGAATTGTTTATGCTCCGGAACCTGGAGAGAATCCAGTGCTTACCATTACGGGGAAGGGAGAGATGCCGCCCTCGGATAATGTCTCTCCACCGGCTGGTAAGGTATTGGTCGAAGAAACACTGCGGTTTCTGCACGGCGTGTATGTTGACTACCAGGATAATCTCTGGGTGACGGATTGCGGTCGAAGCGCCGTTTTGAAATACGGCCCCGATGGCGCTTTGCTCAATGTCCTTGGGACGGCGGATGAACCGGGAGAGAGTGAAAATCATTTCAATCAACCGACCGATGTGGTGGTCAATCGTGAAGGGGAGATTTTTGTCACCGATGGTTATGTCAATTCAAGGATCGTGAAATTTTCAGCGGACGGGAATTTTCTTAAAACCTGGGGAAAACGAGGTAACGGAAAGGGAGAATTCAATACCCCGCACGCGATCACTTTCGACAATAATGGAACGATCCATGTATCGGACCGCGCAAATTATCGAATCCAGATCTTCGATAACGACGGCAAGGCATTAGGCGAATGGACGGATCTGGCGTTGTCCACGATGTCCGACCTGGGTAAGGATACTCTGGATGGTCTCTTTTTGGGGAATGATGGAATTTTTTACGGCTCAACCGGTTGGGGGAATAAAATAATCCAACTTGATGCCGAGGGCCACCTGTTGTCCGTATGGGGAAATAATCCTTCCACACAATATGAGTCTTCGACAAACCTACGCAGACCTCCCGGCCAATTCAACGGGGCTCATGGCCTTTGCCTGGATAAGGATTGCGTCAACCTTTATGTCGCTGAAGTTCAAGGTCATCGCGTGCAGAAGTTCGAACGGCAATAGGAAACCATCTGGTGATTGGACGGGGGAGATTTGTAAGCCGGATGAAAACGCTAGCTTGCGAGCTACTTCAGGTAAGGCGTTGGAAACCTTTGTGTGCCACCGGACCACGCAAACGAGCGAGAATGTCGTTAGCCTGGACAGCCCTGGCGAGGATTGCAAAAGTGGCATCCAAGGCATCAAGATAGCCGGCAATGACCGAGTCGTTGTGGGCGGCGGTTGCGTAAAATGCATTGGAGGCCAAGTAGCCGCGGTCAAGCATCTCCTGGGTCATGAGTGTGCGCAGGGCATGGGCTTTCTCAACATCGTCGAGATCAAAATTGAATGAAATCAAGGCCGGAAGGCCATGCACAGACACCGGCAGATGATGTCGCCGGGCGAGTTGCCGCCAACCATCTTTGACGCTTTGACCGGCAGCAGCCAAATGGTCAGGCAGATTGATTCGCCGCATCTTCCCGATGGCTGCCAAGGCGGCTGCGGGGCCGACCGCTTCTGTCCAGTAAGTGCTGGAAATAAAAGAACGCTGGGCAGCCTCCATGACCTCCTCAATGCCGATAACAGCAGCCATTGGATAACCGTTAGACATCCCCTTGGCAAACACGGCCACATCGGGCTCGACGGCAAGCTTCAAGTGAATACCGCCACAATGGAAGCGCCATCCACTAGTAATTTCATCAAAGACCAGCACCGCGCCGGTTTGGCGCGACAATTCATGGACACGGGCCAGAAAATCGCCCGTTGGCAGGTTATACCTTACCGGTTCCATAACGATTGCGGCAAGGTCTTGCCCCTGTTCGGCGATAATCGCTTCGAGCTGTTCGATGTTATTGAATTGAAAGGGCAGGATGGAATCGCGAAGCGCCCGAGGCACACCGGCCGGGTTCAGCCCCGCAATGAGATGTCCGTCCAATGAGCCATCGGAGAGGTTTGCGGCCAGATACCAGTCGTGCCAGCCATGATACCCACAAAAGGCGATCTTTCCACGTCCAGTTGCCGCACGGGCTATGCGGATTGCAACTGCCATGGCCTCTCCGCCGGTTCGAGCGTAACGCACTTTATCCGCCCAAGGGTGAAGCTCCAGGAGCAGCTCGGCCAACTCTACTTCCAGTGTCGAGTTGAGAGTACACATGTTTCCATAATCAATGCAGCGATGCACGGCGTCGTTGACATCATCATCGGCAAAGCCAAGAGGACACGATCCGACTCCGCTATGGGATACATCGATCAGCCGCCGTCCACTCAAGTCCCACACTTCACAGCCTTTGGCCCGTTGGTAATAGTTGGGCCACTGCTCCGGTAAAAACATCGCAGGCCGTTTGCTGAGCAATTGTGTTCCACCGGGAATCAGTCGTTTGGCCCGGTGATAAGTTTCCTGGTTTTGCCGACCGTTTGAAGGTGCATCCAGAGCAAGCAAATCGCGTGCGTTGGTTCGGAATATTCGCTCGATATCCGAGTCGTTGAGGTGCATCCGCCTGCAGGCCTGTTTCAGCGCAAGCAAAGACTCTATGCCGATCAGCGTTGGTTGACCCAACGGTGGGAGATCGCTCCAATCGAAACTGTAATCGTAAAGGAACTGAAATCCATCTCCCGTGCCGAATGCCACACCGTGGATTTCGGAAACAGGAAAGTCCGAGCCGTAGAGCAGTCGAGAGGCTCCAAATAGATCCAGGACCGCTTCGAAGGCTCCAGCCTGGCAAACAGCAGAGGTGTCAAAAAACACATTATCCAGACCGCGGAGGGATTTTATTCCTTCGAGTGTGTGCCGACTGCAAAATCCACGCGCCGCATGGGCGAGAATCAATTTAGCGTTGGGGTAACGAAGACAATGCCGGCGAATGTATTGCTGGTTGCGTTCATCCGCCAGAGCCCGCTGAAGAACGAGGTGCAAGGTGATGCAGAGGCCATGCTGATCCGCCAGCTCCCATGCCCATGCCGGCACAAACTCGCCTATTTCGGCGAATAAAGAATCCGGCCGATCGGCATAACAGTGGTAAACCTTAAACCCCGCGATAGAACTATGACCAACCTGCTTATCGATCTCCTGAGGATCATCCCCAGGTTTGATAATCAGTAACCCTCGGCAGTCCGGGTTCTGCTCCAATTGCTGCAGAAGACTCTTATTGGCTTGAGCCGTATTCAGGTTTTTGAGGGGAAAAGGAAAAAACAACCCCTCTTTGGGACCCCGGTCATCCATCCATTTCTTTTGGCTTTGAAGATAGGCTTGATAACCGATGAACCTTGATTCGTCATACGTTTCAACGGGCGCCTGCGCTTCAAAAATACGGAGATCATACCAGTGCCCATGAGCATCGAATGAATCCGGCGGGACGAAAGAACGCAGGTGCTTGTTGAAGAGTTCGACATCCTCCGATTTTACCTGAAAGCAATGAGGATCGAATGTCGGGCCTCCAGGTTTTATTTCCATTGGAACATTAAAAGCTTAAATTTTTTACTCAAATTGAGTTTTTATTTCGCGGTATACCCGCCATCGACCGGTAGGTTCGTTCCGGTCACGTATTTAGATGCGTCGCTCAAAAGAAAGATAACGGAGCCACCTAGATCCGTAGGATCAGCCATCCGTTTGAGAAAGGTCATCTTTTGGTATCGCTGGAGAAATTTGGGATCCTGATTATTGAAGAAGCCTCCCGGCGATAAGCAATTAACACGAACCTGGTTTGGACCGTAAACAGAGGCGAAGTATCGCGTCAGGTTGATCATTCCGCCTTTATGGAAAAAATAATCCGGAGGCAGGGTCGGGTCGGCCCCAATCATATCGGTTCCCTCGTAAAGGTAATCATTGGGGCCTATCATTCCCATGGTAGAACCAATATTGACGATGCTGCCGGAACCCTGCTGCGTCATCACTTTTCCGGCAGCTCGTGAAAGGAGGAATGTGCCGTCTGCGTTGACCAACATGGATTGCCGCCAGGCCGCCGTATCATCGTTCAAAGTTTTCATTGGGCGAAGGACCGCATTATTGACCAAACCATCAATTCGCCCAAATTGATCGGACACCCGTTTGCACAGTTCGACGATGGTATCTTCATCCCCCAAATCCAAAAATTCGGCGGTAACTTTACCTCCTTTTTGTGACTCTTCCGCCGCTACGGCATCGAGTTTCTCCTTTTGTCGGGAGGCGAGAATCAAGGTCGCTCCGACGCCAGCAAGATCCGAGGCCAGACCGCGGCCGTAAAGACCCGCCCCTCCGGTGAGGATAACAACTTTTCCTTTTAGTGAAAATCGATCCAGTACACTCATTACGCAATAATACTCCTTTCAATTGAAAAACTATTCAATAGTTAGTTCATTCATGATTTCATTTATGGGAATCAATCGGCCATTTCCTTTCAGGCTTCGCCGACCGGCGATGATCACCGCCATCAGTTCAACGGTTTCCATAAAAGGGAAAGGCGGGGCCTGGCGCCGAAGAGCTTCGATAAAGGCGACCAGTTGTCCCCGGAAGGCTGAATAAGTATCAGTCAACTGGATGTGACGATTTCCAACAGTGCCACAGGCCTGAATCAAGCCGAAACTACCGAAACCGTCTTTGAGGACCGGCAAAGTTACCTGGGTTCCACTGCGATGGTTGAGGTAACCGATCACTGAATGGGGTCCTTGTTCGAGGCGAATACTCTCGAAGCCCGCACCAACCAAGGGATAAATACCTTCCAAAGCATGAATGCCGTAGGTATTCCATAATTTGATGCTGGTACTGGAAATCCAGCGCAACTCACCTAAATCTTTAAGCGAATTTTTGAGATTTATGGCCTCAACGGCATAACGCATTCCGCTGGAGGAGAGAATAAAGTGGCCCTGCCGTTCCCAGGAAATGAACTGTTGCAGATCTTCGATGTTGGTGGCCAAAGGTTTATCGATGAAGACAGGCAGACCAGCCTCGACGAAGGGCGCGGCTCGCTTAATATGATTATCACCATCATCCGTTGCGATGATAACGGCGTCAACCTGACCAATAACATCTTCCGGTTTTTCAACAACATTCTGGATTCTCGAGATGCCTGCTACATCAGGGGCGTCTTGCGGGTCATCCGTCCAGATATGGGTGACCTGAGCATTGTGAATGCCGACGTTCTCAATGGGTTGAGCGTTCATATATTCCGCAATACCCGAATAGGGACATTGGGCCATTTTCTCCGGATCATAACCATTAATGATGGCTGACCAGGAGTAGGGATGACCATTGCCCGGAACCATCCCAAGGATGGCCAGTGAAATCGAATTTTCGGCATCGGGAAAACGTGTCTTATTATAGTTCGAATTTGTCATAGTTTCATCCTGTAGAGGGTGTGAAGGCAGCCCCGTAACGTGTCATACTCATGGCTACATCGAGGAGATTCTTTTCTTCCAGCTTTCCAGCCCGGGCCAGTATGGCCGCGCCCAGGCAGCCGTTTTCGGTGGAGGCGGTGGTTACTACATTAACATCCAGCATATCGGAAATAAGTTGCAACCAGTGCGGATTGCGAGCGCCGCCCCCCGTCACGGAAACCGAGTTCGGTTGTTGTTGGGGGAAGTGTTGAGTAATCAATTGACGCATTTCACAGCAGATTGCTTCCATGATGGCCCGCGCATGAGAGGCAATGTTGCTGGCAGGTTGAACTCCCTTAAAGACCAGCTTATTGGCCGATAAAGATGCGCAAGTGTCGACCTCCAGGCCTCCAGATCCTGGTTCAATTTTTACGGCTTCTTCCAAAAATTGATTCCACTCCATATCGGCTGCGCAAGCCTTTTTATAACGTTCCAACCAGGAAGCTCCGAAATTGTTAAAACTCAGCTTGAAAAACTGGTCTTTCACAAAATGGGGTCCAATAACCATATCCTGTTCCGGTGTGTAATTCTCTTCATAAGCAAGAGCGGTAATTACTGTTCCGAGCGACAGGCTTATATCCGTTTTTGCTCCCAACCCTGTGCTGAGGCCAGCAACATGGTGATCAAGGCTTCCCAGAAATAACGGAATTCCTTCCGGCAGCGGCAAACGCGCCCGCGCCTTGGGCGTGATATTCCCAGCGAAGCTCCCAGGTCTCAACAGAGTGGACAAACATTCCTCGCGAAGCCCGAACGCCGCCAACGCCTCCGGCCACCATCTATTTTTGGTTTGGTCCCATAGACCGAGTAACGAAGCGGTTCCCCGGTCGCCAACAGTTTCACTCGTTAGCATGTAAACCAGGTAATCGGAAATGGTTTGAACCCGCCGGACTTGTTTCCAAAGAGCGGGGCGTTCTTCCTGGAACCACCGCAGTTTGGCCACCGCAAATTCCGCGGATGACATATTGAAGCCGACAGTTGGAAGAAAGGTTTCCCGGTTCCAGAAGGATAGGATTTCCGGATAATATTTTTCCGCTCTGCGATCGGGCCAAAGGACAAACGGGGTTAGAGCCCGGTCTTGTTCATCAAGTAAAATAAAGGTGTTCGCTTGGGCGGCGTAGGATACCGATTGTATGTCCTTTGGATTCGCATTCGCTTCCTTTAAAGCCAGGGCAAGCCCATCACTCAAGTTACTCCAAAAGGAGGCCACGGGCAATTCAACTCCATTTTCACCACCCTCCCCTTTGTTGGTTATTACAGGAATGCGGCCCAGGCCTTTCAGTTGGCCATCCCGGTCAAACAGTCCAAGCTTAAAGGCGCTCGTCCCCAAATCTATTCCCAAATAGAGTTCCATGGTTAGAATCGTTATGGCTTCGAAAGGTCCATTTGTTTTATCAGCCTGTGTGTTTCCTGAACAAAGAGTGGCCCGTTGCTTGCGCTGAATAATGCGTTGGAGGCCTCATAGCCTCCTTCGTTCGTGGCCTCTTTAGTAACAATGTAACCTTGCAAATCTCCATTGGCCAGGCTGATTACATAACATTGTTCGGCCAAGGTTTTCAGCTCCAAGGCATACTCGACGAAAAATTCTCCCGGCCAACAGGCAAAAGTCCATGTCCCTATTCTGGCCACAAATATCTCCGCCGGAGAGCTACCCTGGCAGGCAGATTCCAACCGGCCTTCCACACTGGCCTTGGCCAAGGTAACGGTTTCCTCCGCCCCGAAACAGGCACATTCAGCAGTCCTTGTCACCGCGCGAGGGGCGTTTTGCTCGATTAAATCCGAATAGGTTTTTTGCGCCAATTGTAATCCGTTTTCAGCTTCTTCGATGCCGGGAAAACTTCTTCTTTCAAGTTCGAGCAAAGAACGTCCAACCGAAAGGCGAATATCGCTTTCAAAGGTAATTTTCGGGATGACATCTGCAATGCTTCGGCCCAGCAAAAACCCTAACCGTTCGGTTTCTTCGATGGTGTTGCCGCGGGTAACATAACGAGGGCTTTGGTTGCCGGAAGGGCCTGTGTGATAGAGCAAAGGGCAATCGTCGCCAATTAATTTTTCCTGGAGATACTTTCGAGCCATGCCGGGAAAGTCGCCGCTAATGAGGGTGGAGTCTTCATGCAAAACCGTCGGGTGCATAGAGTAGACAACCATGCAGGCGATGGGTTTTTGATTTTCCTTGGCCCGAACCATCATGACCGGAATTTCTGGATCGGCACAGCCTTCGGGATCATGGCGATTGGTTCCTATACCATTAGCCTTCGTTGTGGCTAATCCCACTTCCGCAGGGACCGCAGAATTGAATGCGGCGCAAGCGCTGCGCACCATATTCTGTTCCAAAAGGGCCAAGTATTCCTTATCCGCGGGAGGAACCGTTGCATCCGATTCGTTACTGAGGCAGTTGACTATTATCGGTCCCGAGTGGGTGTGCGTTGCGGTGATTGTAATAACATTTTCGGACAAGCCGGTTTTGGCGGCAATTTCCCCCCGGACACGGGCACACAAGGTCTTGCTCACAAAAATGATGTCGTTGGCAATGAACAGAAGGTGTTCAATACCGTCAGATAAATAGAGCGACGAGCTGTAAAGTGGATCGTGAATGCCAGTGCTGTAACGCTCGACATGAGGATATCCGAATAAAAACAGCGATTTTTCCGGAGAAATGTCTACTTGCGCGCTTCCGGCGATAAGTCCGTTTGACATGTGTGCTTGATTAACCGAATTTTGGATCAATAACCCTTATCCCAGTCCGTTACTATATCCTGTGCAATGGATTCGGATACCCACGCATCGGTGCGCAATTCCTGGTGCAGTGATTCGGGAACGCGGGGCGTAACAGGGCCATGCAAAACAAGGCGAGTGATCAGCCGCTGCCAGGTTGTCTCGGTTCCATGGATAGTCAGACAATGAATTTGAATTCTGAATTTGGAACCAATGACTTGAGCGGGACCGATGGTTGCCGCTTTGGGCGGGACGCGGGCCAGGTCTCCACTCATTCCGAAACTGCCATGGAGGGAATTCTGGGCCAGGGTAAAGGGGCTTAAGGTTACGATTCGCGGCCCCAATGTCCGCCATTGCTCCAGAGGAAAGTCAAACTCGGGCGCGTCAGGTTCGATAAAGGCGAGATGCCCGGTCCATCCGGGCCCGGTGTAGGCAATATCGGCGCCTCCCATATCGGCCATCATGCTTCCGTAATCATTGATGTTTTCGTTGGTCAAACCGATCATTTGCGATTCAGGCGGACGCAGCTTCTGATCGATTTTGGAGAAAAATTGTTTTTTCAAGCAATGAGTAAATCCATAAGGCCAACTCTCCGGAGCGATGTTTCCATTCTCGTCCGCGTATTCATCCAGATTGAAGGTGTAAAGGTTGCGGCAATCTACCTCAAACTTGTTAATTAAGTATGCCAGCTGCGCATACTCCTGAATCGGCTGGGGCAACAGCATGACTAATCTTTCACCTTCATCGGAAGCTTTTTTAATGCGGTAGAACATATCCATGAGGAACATGAACCAAACTTCAGAGCCTTTCATGACGGTGATTTTGTAATCGGGATTCGGGTGCGTGCAGATATCTTCTCTTTTGATCTTGCGCACTCGGTCCAGCACTTCGACATCCCGGAAAGGGACGTGCAAGGAGGGTTGGTATGTAAACTCTGCCATTAGGGGGTGTCTCCGGTTGAATAGGTTATGTTATTCGTGAAAATTAGAGGTCTCTTCGATAAACTTCAAATCCACCGACCCAGGTGCGCACAGGTTTGAGAGATGTGGCGTCGAGCAGGACCAAATCGGCATCGTATCCTGTTTTAATTTTTCCTTTACACTGCTCCAATCCCAGCACTTTAGCGGGAGAGGAGGAGGCCATAGCAACCGCCTGGGGTAACTCAAGATCGAGCATTTTGATCGCATTGCGCACTGCTTGATCCATCGTGAGTCCGCTACCGGCCAAACCTCCGGGAGCGCTGGGGTGTGAATCGGAAAGCCGCGCGGGCGCTCCTTCATAGGCAAAGGAAATTTCATAGTCTCCGAAAGGATAACGCTTTCCGGGCGGAGATCCTGCCCCCCGGTTCGCATCCGTTATGAGACAGACGCCATCGATGCCTTTGCAGCACAGGGCAAGCTTTACGGCTACAGGATCGACATGTTCACCGTCCAAAATAAAATCCACACTGGTTTTGGGGGAAGAGAGGATCGCTTCCACCGCTCCGCAGGGCCGCACCCCGGGATCTTTTTCATGGGGAGAGTAAAAGACATCGTAAAAATGCGTGGCATGGACTGCTCCGGCTTCGATGGCGGCAAGCGTATCGGCAACATCAGCACGAGTATGGGTGATAAATGCGGGGATGCCCCCGGATGTCATGGCAGGCAGCAGACTCTGGATGTTGGGGAAATCGGGCGAAGCCGCAAAAATCGCCTTGTAGGGTGAAGCTGCCTGGCGAAGCTCTGAAACCCATTCGAGATCGGCCTGTTGGGCAGGGTCAACGGATAAAGAGCCGGGCAAAGCCAGAAAGGGGCCTTCAATAAAAAAGCCGAGAATCCCGGTACCGGCGCTTTGCACCTCGCTTAAATCGGCCACAAGTGCGATGTGATCCGCTTTTTTAGCGGGACATACTGTAGGGAGGAATCCCGTCACCCCGTAACTAGGGAGCAGCTTTGTCAGGCTCCTGAGGGCATCGGGGCCATCATCTACTATAAATTCGCCGCTACCGTGGATATGGAGGTCGATGAATCCCGGCGCCAAATAAGCGCCATTGGCGTCAATCCGTATCCAGTCGCCGTCGTCCGGCGGAGGATTTTCTTTTGCGATTCGGCTGATTTTGCCCTGTTCGAGAATGACGCAGATTCCTTCTTCCACAGAATCGGGAAAGACTACCCTGGCCCCGACGATGATCTGCTTTTCCGGGAATGGATTCTCTAGGACATTCATGAAAAAAGGGAATTAGGCAAAATGTGATATATTGATTATATTTGACAATTATCACAAAAGATTACATTGTCAATCCGATTGAGTCTTAACCCCAATGTTTCAAACGGCTTCTTATGGGCGGGTGATAAAAATTTAATATTGAAAGAGTTATGATGCAGAACTGGTCGCCACTGAAGGTGAGGATACGAATATGCCCTTAAGAAGCCTAAATCCGACAAGCGCGAATAGCGGCGTTGCAACCCGAAAACCGCTTGGTCACGTAGGGTGCTACGCTCCCGCGCCGGTTAACGGCCTGCGCCTTGCTCTTCATCACTTCTCGAATTTTTGAAAAGATGGGGTTAATTATGGGTAAGAACCGCTTAACTGCAGATCATCGGATGAAGGAAATCCGGGAACTCCTGGAGGACAAGAAATCCGTCGTCATCCCCGCGCTGGCCGAACGATTCGAGGTAAGCGAAATGACGGTGCGGCGCGATCTGGAAAAACTGGAGCGGAACAATGAAGCGAGGCGCGTGCATGGAGGCGCCATGATCGCCGAAAGGCGGGCCTTCGAGTTCAATTTCAAAGGAAAGCGTCAAAATGAGAAGCGAGCCAAGGAGGCTATTGCGAAAGAGGCGCTCCGGTTGATCGAGCCGGGCCAGCGCATTATTCTGGATAACGGGACGACGACCCTGCAACTGGCCGCCGGGCTCAAGAATTTCTCCGACCTGATCGTAATCACAACAAGTCTGGCAGTGGCCTCGGAACTGCAGTTCACCGAAGGGGTGGAAGTTATTTTGACGGGCGGGATTATTCGACGTGGAAGCCCGGACCTGACGGGTGTGGTGGCCGAGCACAGTCTGGATTTATTTTCCGCGGACATCGTCTTTCAGGGAGCGGACGCCATCGATAAGGAAGGCGCCATTTACAATGTGGATATGCGTTTGGCCCAGGTTGACCGCAAAATGCGCCAATGCGCCCGGAGTTGTTGTATTTTGGCGGACAGCTCAAAAATAGGAAAAACCGCTTTGGCCCGTAATGGGTTTCTTAAAGATGTGGACACTTTTATCACCGATGAACGGATCGACCCCATGGATTACCGGCGCTTTCGCAAGATGGGAGTCAATATCCTCAAGGCTCCCCTTAAACCAAATAATAAACGCTCTTTAAACGGACAGCAAACCTCTAATAACAAATGATACAATCCGAACTAAAACCTTCGACCCTGGAATGGGCAAAAGTTGACCTGGAATCGACGCCACACATCGAGACAACCCCGCCGGGTCCTTTATCGAATGATTACCATTCCCGCTGTTGTAAACATTTCAAGGGCCTCAGCGGCCAGGTAAAGCTCTTCCCGGTTACCTTTGAATCGGGCGAAGGGTGCGTTCTTCGGGACGTGGATGGCAATCGATACATAGATTTTTCCTCGGGAATCTATGTGACTACGTTGGGGCATTGTCATCCAAAAATCAGCGAAGCGATCGGGAAAGCGGCCAAAACGCTGATGAACGCGCACGATTTTACGACTCCGGTTAAAACCGCTTTGGTTGAAAAACTGGCCGAGGTCCTGCCGGGCGATCTGAACGGTTTTCAGTTTTACGATTCGGGAACAACGGCGGTGGAGGCTGGAATGCGAGTGCTTCGGGCCGCAACTGGAAAGAATGAAATGCTGAGCTGTTTCTATGATTTCCATGGCAAAACCTACGGAGGTGTATCGCTCGGGCACATAAGGTCGCTAGCCTATGGCCGAACACGCGCTCCCGGCGCCCACATGGTCCCCAGGCCCGATCCCTATCGTCCTCTATGGGTAAAGGAGGACGGGGCCATCGATACCGACAAATATATCGAATTCTATGATGAGTACATCTTGAAAGGAACCGTTGGAGACGTTGCAGGATTCGTTCTTGAGCCCATCCAGGGGTGGGGCGGAACCATTATGCCGCCGGACGACTTTTTTCCCAAGCTGCGGGCTTACTGTGATGAAAACGGGCTTCTGCTTATGATAGACGAAGTCCTCGCCAGTTGGGGGCGAACCGGAAAGTGGCTTTGCATGGAGCACTGGGGTGTGGTTCCCGATATTGTCACCATAGGAAAAGGCTTCGGCAATGGATTTCCCGTTACTTGTGTGGCGGTGCGAGAACCGTACAAAGAAAGTTTCGAGTCGATATCGGCTTCCAGCAGTTACGGCGGCAACCCGATGGCTTGCGCGGCCGCCCTGGCCTCGACGGAGGTGATTGAGGAGGAAAATTTATTGGAACATGCCGCCCATCTGGAGGAACTCGCCCTCAAGCGAATGGAAATAATGAAGGAAGAACATCCAATCGTGGGCGATGTTCGGGCCAAAGGCTGCCTGATGGGAATCGAACTGGTGAAAGACCGCGCGAGTAAAGAACCATTCGACGAGGCCGGTAAACTGGTTTACCAGAAAGCTTTCCGCAAGGGACTGGCCTGGATTCCGGCCGGACATATCCTGCGCATGAGCCCGCCCATCGTGATGGACGATGATACCATGCTCAAAGGTCTGGACATGATTGACGAAGCCATTGGTGAAGTGGAAAAGGAATTCGGATATTAAAACCGTTAAGACAAAATTGTATTATGAAAGAATATCGTCTTAGAAGACTCTTTAACGCCAAGTCCAACCGTTGCTTCGACGTGGCGGTGGATCATGGATTTTTTAACGAAGGCGGTTTCCTCATGGGGATCGAAAACATCAAGCGGAGCATAGAGGTTCTTGTCGAGGCCGCGCCCGATGCGAT